>NZ_JBFRDD010000044.1:0-72355 GCF_052113425.1 Cupriavidus sp. YAF13 | reverse complement strand
GTTCGGTCTGGAGGCCCCCCCCCTCTCATCAGACTCTTTTCTGCCTGACCCACACTACCGTCTCGCCACCTCGCGCTCCACTGCGGGGACGGGGCGCGTTCATACCATCTTCTCTTTACGAGTAAAGAGAAGTGACATCTCACACGTTCTAAAACGGCCAATACCGTACAGCCGCGACAGCAGCTAGAAGCAAGAAAACCCCACCCACCAAGCGCATCCCCCGCGTCACCGGGGCTACAAGCAGCAAAATCGTACCCAGGCCTACAACATCCCTACCCCCGCCTCAACCCCTCGACAGGATCCGCCTCAAAAGCTTCCCATAGCGCATCGCGCCGTTGCAGCGCCTTGATGACGGCTGGCTGGCGCAGCTGCGCGACCGCCGAGACCAGCGCATTGCACAGGAAGAAGGCCGCCGTATAAGAGTCGAACGGCGACGCATTGGCCGTGCGCACCAACAGATGGTGATCCGACAGCGGCACCAGCGGCGCGGCCGGGCTGTCGCAAATCGCAATCACGCGCGCACCGCGTTCGCGGAAGGCGCGTGCGATGCTCACCGGCGCGCTGGAGTAGCGGCGGATGCTGAAAGTCAGCAGCACATCCTCCGGCTCCACCCATAGCATGGCATCCGTGGCCGTCACCGCGCCCGCGCCCAGTTCCTGGACCTGTGGCCGGCACATATTCAGATGCAGCGCCAGCCATGCTCCCACGGGCGCACTGTTTTTCTGCGCCAGCACGAACAGCCGGCCGCGCGGCTCGGCCAGCAGGCGCGCGATCGCCTCGAAGGCGGCCATGTCCAGCCCTTCGTGGGTGGCCGCCAGGTTGTGCTGGTCGTGCAGCAGCGCGTCGTCCACGCAAGCGCGCAGGGTGCGCTTGCCACCGATCGTGGCCGGCGCGCGCTGGCCGGCGGTGGGCAGGAGCGCTGTCACGCTGGCCCGTGCTTCGCGCTGGGCATCGCCATAGCTGGCATAGCCCAGCTTGGCAAACAGCCGCACCACCGTGGAAGCGCTCGTGCCGTGCTGGGCAGCCAGCGCGGTGGCCGATTCCAGCAACGCATGCGGATAGTCGCGGCCCAGCGCATCGGCCAAGGTGCGCTCGCGGGCGGTCAGCGTGGCCGCCTCGCGCGCAAGGCGCTCGAGCAAGGTGGCGTCACGTGAAGGAGTCTCCTGGGCATGTTTCATGGTGTTGACACGTTGCAATGCATATTGCATGATCATATCACTTTTGCAATGCACGATTCACTCCCACACGAAGCAAGGAGCAAGCGGTATATGGTCGACAACGCAGCGGATAGCGGCATGCATGCCCAGGCGGCAAGCGGGGTGATCGATTGGCTGGGCGGCCAGCAGGCTGCCATGCAGGCGCTCCTGCAGCGCATTGTCGACATCGACAGCGGCAGCCGGCAGGAAGCCGGCGTGACGGCCGTGGCAGAGGTCCTGCGCGCGCACCTGGAGGCCGCCGGCATTGCAGTCACCCTGCATGCCGTGCCCGGCTATGGCGTGTGCCTGGATGCGCTGGTGCCCGGTGCCGGCGATGGCGCGCCAATCTTGCTGATGGGGCATATGGATACCGTGTTCCCTGCCGGCACGGCGGCACGCCGTCCCTTCCGCGTGGAGGATGGGCTTGCCTACGGGCCCGGCGTGGCCGACATGAAATCCGGCCTGGTCATGAATGTGTTCGTGGCCGAGGCCCTGGCGCGCTGCGGCGGCAACGCCTCGCCAGTGCGCCTGTTCTTTTCCTGCGACGAGGAGATCGGTTCCGGCGCCACCCGCGAACGGATCATGGACGTGGCGCGCGGCGCGCGCGCCGTGTTCAACGCCGAGCCCGGCCGCGTCAGCGGCAACCTGGTCACAGGGCGCAAGGGGTCGATGGTGGTGGAATTCGAGGTGGAGGGCGTGGCCGCGCACGCCGGGGTCAACCACGCCCAGGGTGCCAGCGCCATCGACGCGCTCGCGCGCAAGATCCTGGCGCTACATGCACTGACCGACCCCGAGCAGGGCATCACCACCAATGTGGGCTGCGTGAAGGGCGGCATCGTGCCCAATATGGTGGCGCCGCTTGCGCAGGCCGAGCTCGACGTGCGCTTTACCGCCGACACGGACATCGAAGCGCTGGTCGAGCAGGTGCGCGCGATCATCGAGGCCGAATCGCTGCCGCGCACCAAGGGCCGGATCACCGACATGCGCCGCACCCGGCCGATGACCCAGACGCCTGCGGACCTGCTGGCGCTGTACCAGCGCGGCGCGCGGCACCTGGGCTTCGCGGTAGACGGCGAGTTCACCGGCGGCGCAGCCGATAGCGGGCTCACTTCCTCGGTGGGCACGCCCACGCTATGCGGCACCGGCCCGGTGGGCGGCCATGCGCACACCGTACGCGAGTACTCCGAGCTTGCCACCTTTGTGCCGCGCGCGCAGGCGGTGGCGATGGCCATCCTCGCACTGCGCTGAGCCGGGGCGCTCCCCCCATCCGATTTTCAACTACTGCCACCACACTGCCATGCCGAACGTGCCATTCTCTCGCCGCCATTTCCTCCGCACCGGCCTCAGCGTAGCCGCACTCGCGTGTGCCGCGCCGCTGGCCGCGCAAGCGCAAGCACAGGGCGCCTATCCCTCGCGTCCCATCACGCTGGTGGTGCCCTTTCCGCCCGGTGGTTCGGTGGACATCATGGCCCGCCAGTACTCGGAGCCGCTCTCGCGCATCCTCGGCGTGCCGGTGGTCGTCGACAACCGCCCGGGCGCGGGCGGCTCGGTCGCCACGCAATCGGTGGCCCGCAGCAAGCCTGATGGCTATACGCTCGTGGTCTCCTCCCAGAGCAGCCATCTGGCCAATCCGCTGACCCAGCCGAAACTGGGCTACGACCCGATCAAGGATTTCGAGAACATCGCCATCCTGGGCCGCCAGCCCAACGCCCTGGTGGTGCATTCGAGCCTGCCCGTGCGGACTTTCGCGGAGTTCCTGGCCTACGCGAAGAAGAACCCGGGCAAGCTCGACTACGGCAGCGGCGGCGTTGGCAGCATGGGCCAGCTGAATGTGGAAATGCTCAAGGCCAGCACCGGCATCTACGCCACGCACATCCCCTATCGTGGCGGCACGCACCTGATCACGGCCGTGCTGAGCAATGAGGTCCAGTTCATCCTCGACAACCTGGTCATCATGCTGCCCTATATCAAGGAAGGAAAAGTGCGTGCGCTGGCGGTGGCTTCCGAACAACGCCTGCCGCAGCTGCCCGATGTGCCGACCATGGCCGAGCTGGGCTACCCGCAGCTCAACCTGAGCTCCTGGACGGGCATTGCCGCGCCTGCCGGCACGCCCGAGCCGGTGGTGCAGAAGCTCTACCAGGCAGTGCGCCAGGCCGCCAGCGAGCCCGCCATGCAGACGGCGCTACGCGCGCGCGGCGTGTTCCCGCCCGAGGAAATGGCACCGGCCGCCTTCGAACGCATGATGGCCGACCGGATGGTGCGCTACGGTGAAGTGGTCCGCAAGGCCAAGATCTCCGCGGATTGAGCGCGCGGGATTGCGCTCGCGGAACTAGGGCGCGGACTAAGGCTTGCCGGTGGCCGCCCCGCCCTTGCCTTCCATGCCGCCCGCTGCAGTCACTCCGCCCGCGCGCAGCATGTCGATGACAAGCTGCATGGCGGGCGTGGGCGGGCGGCTCTTGCGCAGCACCAGCCCGTAAGGCGCAAGCCTGCCGTGCAAGGCAACCGGCAGCGTGGCGATCATGTTCAGGTCTTCGTAGTAGCGGGCCACCGAGGTGGGCAGCACGGCCAGCATGTCGGATTCGCGCAGCACGGACAGCGTGGTGAGGATTGACGATGTCTCCACCGTGCTCACCGGCGGCGGCACGCGGTTCTCGCGGAAGGTCTGGTCGATGATCTGGCGCATCGGGCTGGGGTGCGGCTGGATGATCCACGCGTAGTCCGTCAGGGCGGCCAGTTTCAGCTTGCCCCGCTCCGCCGCCGGATGCCCCGCCCGGGTGACGATCGACAGCGCCTCCTCCCCCAGCGTCTCGAACGACAGCTCCTGCGCCGGCCAGCCATCGGGGATGCGGCCCAGCACGATATCGATCTGATCCTGCTGCAGCGCGTGCACCAGCACGTCGCTGGTATCGATCTGCACGATGATGTGCAAGCGCGGATGTGCTTGCTTGAGCTTGACGATCACATGGGTGAGCAGGTCCGGCGCCGGCGCCATCACCGCGCCCACGCGCACCTTGCCCACATCGCCGGCCTGGATGGCGACGAGCTCCTCGCGCAGTTCATCCATGTCGGCAAAGACCACCCGCGCGTAGCGCATCACCGCCTTGCCCGATACCGTCGGCTCCAGCCCGCGCGCGTGGCGCGTAAAGAGCGGCACGCCGAGCACGTCTTCCAGTTCCTGAAGCGACTTGGTAGCGGCCGGCTGGGTCAGGGCCAGCCCGTCGGCTGCCTGGCGCAGCGAGGGCGACTCCGAGAGCGCCAGCATCAATTGCAGGTGCCGCATGCGAAGGCGCTTGCGGATGGATGCGCTGGATGGGATCGATGGGATGGATGGGATGCTCACCGCGATAATCTCCGAGAATAGGCGGATCGTGATTTCCGCTATTTTGCTTATCGCGAATTCTCGCACGGCGCGCACGGCGACAAGCACGGAGTGCCGCGTCAGGCAGTTGCCGCACCGCCTGCCTGCGGCGGCGCCTGCCCAAGCCCCACTTCCAGGCAATTTCGCTTCATTTCTGCGCATTTAGCGTCAGATTCCAGGCTTGCAAAGGGTATTTAGGGCATACTGGCCAATTCCCTCCTATTGCGAAGCCGGCGTTCTGGCTTCCCCCCTCGATGCCCGGCTACCAAACCAAGCAAGAGCGCATCGCCGTGACGGGCGTCGCCGACCTGGTCATTCGCTCCTTGCTGGACAAGCAGCAGTACTCCGATCCCCTCGGCGAAGCCGAACGCATGGGCATTTCTTCCGCCATGTGGCCGCTGTTCGGGCTGCTGTGGCCGTCCGGCGCGCACCTGGCGGCGCGCATGGCGCTGCGGCCGGTGGACGCCACCGAGCGGGTGCTGGAAATCGGCTGCGGGCTGGGGCTGGCCAGCCTGGTGGGGCACCGCCGGGGTGCCGACGTGACCGCCAGCGACTGCCATCCGATGGCCGCCGCCTTCCTCGCGGAGAACGTACGCCTGAATGGCCTGGCGCCCATGAAGTACCGGCACGGGCACTGGAGCGCCGCGGAGCATGAGCATGATGCCCCTGCAGGTGCCAGCCTCGCCCCCGCCAACGTCCACGGCCATTTCGACCTGATCATCGGCAGCGACCTGCTCTACGAGCGCGATGCCAATGCCAACCTCGCCCACTTTATCGGGCGCCACGCCAGCCCCACGGTCGAGATCTGGATCATCGATCCCGACCGCGGCAACCGGCCCGCCTTCAACCGGCAGATGGCCGAGCAGGGTTTCACGATGCGCGAGGAAAAGCTCGACCGCGTGGCCGCACCCGGCATCGATGCCTACAAGGGCCGCCTGCTGGTCTACCGCTGGGCAGCGCCGATGCCGCCCGCGCCGCTGCTCGAAGCAGCACCCGTGGCAACGATCGCGGCCATCGCCCTACACTAGCTTCAACGCGTCGGCAGGCACATCGCATACCAGCATGTGCCCCGGCGCATGGGTGATGCACAGCGGCGGACGCGCCATCATGGCCGCCGCCTGCGGCGTCACCCCGCACCCCCAGAACACCGGAACCTCCCCGGCCAGGATCGCGGTCGGCTCGCCTTCGTCCGGGCGGTCGATGTCCGCGATGCCGATCGCGGCGGGGTCGCCCATGTGAACCGGCGCCCCGTGCGCTCCCGGCAACCGGGCGCACACGGCCGAGGCGATGGCCGCCTGTTCCGGCGTGTAGGGCCGCATCGACACCACCATCGGCCCATGGAAGGCGCCGACGCGCGTGGTCTGGATGCTGGTGCGGTACATCGGCACGATCTTGCCTTCGTCCACGTGCCGCACGCGCAAGCCGGCGCGCTCCAGCGCGTCCTCGAACGACAGCGAGCAACCCAGCACAAAGCCCACGAAATCGTCCTGCCAGAGCGCGCTGATATCGTCGCGCTCCTCCACCAGTTCGCCATGGCGCCACACGCGGTAGCGTGGCACGTCGGTGCGCAGGTCGATGTCGCCGCCCAGCATCGGCACCGCCGGGCTGCCCGCTTCGGCCATGCCGATCAGCGGGCATGGCACCGGGTTGGCCCGGCAGTACTCGAGGAAATCCCCGGCCCAGGCCTTGGGCAGGATCATCAGGTTGCCCTGCGCATGGCCGGGCGCCATGCCGCTGGTATTGCCGTTGTACCGGCCACTGCGGATGCCGGCGCGGGCGCCAGCCGGCGTGGCGGCCCAGCCGGGGGCAAGCCCGGCGGCGGCGTGGATACCTGCTTCCATCTCCATGCTCCGGTTGCGGTCCGTCATCAGTCGAGGGCCTGGCGGGCGGTTTCCCTCACGCCCAGCAGGGCCAGCAGGCTGACTGCCGCGCCGCCCATGAGCAGGTAGGCCGGGCTGAGCAGGTTGCCGGTGCTGCCGATCAGCGCGGTGGCCACATACGGCGTGAGCCAGCCGCCGAGGATGGCGCCGATGTTGAAGCTGAACGCCATGCCGGTGTAGCGCACGCGGGTCGGGAACTGCTCGGCATAGGTCGGGTAGCCGACGGACTGCACGATGGGCATGGGCAGCGCCACCACCATCATGGCGAGGAAGGCCAGGCCGATGCTGTGGTTGTCCATCAGCATCATCATCGGCAATACCAGCACCATGTAGGCACAAAAGCCGATGGCAAGCACCTTGCGCCGGCCGAGCCGGTCGGACAGCCCGCCCCACAGCGGCATCAGCATGGCCATGGTCAGGCTGACGAACGCCATGATCCAGTACACCGTTGCCTTGTCGTACTTGAGATAGGTGGTCATGTAGATGTTCATGAACACCAGCCCCACCCAGTAGCCCACGTTCTGGCCGAAGGACAGCAGCACCACCTTGACCACGGCGGGCATGTGCGCGGTGAAGACTTCCTTGAGCGGCGCCTTGGGCGGCTCGCTGTGTTCCTGGAACTGCTTGAAGGCCACGGACTCTTCCACGCGCTTGCGCACCATCGACGAGATCACCACCATCGGGATCGCCATCAGGAACGGAATGCGCCAGCCCCACGCCTGCATCTGCGCGGGCTCCAGCAAGCCGGTGGTGATGCCGCACACGGTCGCGGCCAGCGCGCCGCCCACGGCCACGCCCACCGGCGTGAAAGCGCCGTAGAAGCCGCGCTTGCCCTTGGGCGCGGACTCGGCCACATAGGCAGCCGCGCCGGTGACTTCGCCACCGGCAAAGAAGCCTTGCGCCAGGCGAATGGCCAACAACAGCAGCGGCGCCACGATGCCCGCGCTGGCGGCCACCGGCAGCAGGCCGATGATGCCGGTGGCAATGCCCATGCCGATCACGGTAACCAGCAGCACGGCACGGCGGCCAACGCGGTCGCCCAGGCGCCCAAGCACGATGCCGCCGATCGGGCGCATCAGGAAAGCGCTGCCGAACACGGCCAGGATGGCCAGCAGCGAAGCCGTGGCGCTGTCGCTAGGAAAGAACAGCGGGCCAATGGTAGAGGCCATATAGCCATACACGCCGAACTCGTAGTACTCGATGGCGGTACCGGCCGCGGCGGCCATGGCGGCTTTGCGGGCGACGGCGTTGCCGGTTGCCGGCGCCGTGGCAGGGGCGGATGCCGGCGCCGCGTCGGGCATCGGCAGGGATGAGGTGGGGGCGTTGGACATGTTGTCAGTTTCCAGGATGCAACGGGGTAGAAAATCCAGTCCAGGCGTGGTGAAACCCCTGGATGAACCAGCGCTGAAGCACGAACACCTGCCGCGATGGCCGTCCTGTGCCTGAAACTTCCTGGTGCACAGGCCGGGCTCGCGTCTTGTTTTTATTTCCGGAGAGCTAACCACCTGCCGGGAATCGCGGGCCTTTAAAGCCACCGGGATTCATGCCTCATCGATTACACCGGATACTTTGCAACAAGCATGCCAGCGTCTATTTCGTTAAAAACACGGAATTCCGGGCGTTACGATTCCTGACTAAAAAAAGCCATCTGATTCGGGGATTTAATGCGCCCCGCCGCACCACAACAATGAACCTGCTGTCCCGCCTGGGGCGGCGAACGCACCGAAACCGGTATCGTCCGCAGCCAGCTGGTGATTTATTTCCAAATCCACGGGATCATTGAGAAAACAGCCAGGCCGTGTGGCCCGGCCGACACCACCAGATCAATGTCAGCGGCGAATTTACAGCTATATCAACAGCGCGTTTCAGGCAGCAGGAATAAAGCTGCCCAATACCTGGCCTTCTTCCACCATGTCACCTTCGGCCACGCAATACGATTCGATATAACCCGCCGATCCGGCCTCAATCGGTATTTCCATTTTCATGGATTCGATAATCAGCAGCGTGG
Source organism: Cupriavidus sp. YAF13 (assembly GCF_052113425.1). NCBI lineage: Bacteria > Pseudomonadati > Pseudomonadota > Betaproteobacteria > Burkholderiales > Burkholderiaceae > Cupriavidus > Cupriavidus sp. YAF13. Next base: position 63,913 of record NZ_JBFRDD010000044.1, on the reverse strand, counting down.
CATCCTTTACCTGCATCTCGCCGGGCTGCGCCACGAGTTTCCAGAGGGTGCCGGCCGTGTCTGCCACGATGGATATGGGGGATTTTGTGTGGGGCATATTCTGTTTGTCCGTAGCTATCGTGATTGCGGTGCGCGCACCGTGATGCCCTCCGCCTCCAGCGCGGCGCGGATGCGGCGGGCAAACCCGGCCGCGCCCGGCTGGTCGCCGTGGATGCAGAGCGTGTCCGCCCGGACCGGCACGTCCACGCCGCCCAGCGAGCGCACCACACCGTCGCGCACCATGCGCAATACCTGCGCGATGGATGCCTCCACATCGGTGATCATGGCGGCGGGATGGCTGCGGGGGGTCAGCGAGCCATCGTCCTGATACGTGCGGTCGGCAAACACTTCCTGCGCCACCGCGAGTCCGGCCTCGCGCGCGGCCATGACCAGCGCGGAGCCGGCCAGGCCGTAGAACACCAGCGACGGATCCACATCGCGCACCGCCTCGCACAGCGCGCGCGCCATGACGCCATCGCGCGCGGCCTGGTTGTACAGCGCGCCGTGCGGCTTCACATGCGCGAGCCGGCTGCCGGCCGCGGCGGCAAACGCCTGCAGGGCGCCAACCTGGCAGACCGTGATGTTGTAGATCTCCTCGCGGCCAAGCTGCATGGCGCGCCGGCCAAAGCCCTGCAGATCCGGAAAACCCGGATGCGCGCCGAGCGAGACGCCGAGCGCGGTGGCGGCGCGCACGGTGGCTGCCATGGTCTGCGCATCGCCCGCGTGAAAACCGCAGGCAATATTGGCGGAGGTGACATGCGGCAACACAGCCGCATCGTCGCCAAGGCGGTAGATGCCGAAGCTCTCGCCCATATCACTGTTGAAATCGATCTCAGCCATGCGCGTGCTCCCCTGCCGTTGCCGTATCCATGGCTTCGAATACCGCGTCCTGCAGCATGGCAAGGCGCTGGGCTTCCTGCAGATCGATCAAGGCAAAGCGCACCGCCTCGCCCGGCATCTTCTGCGCCAGGCGCGGCAGGTCCACCGCGCACACATGGGCAATCTTGGGATAACCGCCGGTGGTCTGGCGGTCCGCCATCAGCACGATGGGCTGGCCATCGGGCGGCACCTGGATCGTGCCGAAGGCCACGGCCTCGGACAGCATCTCGGCAGGCGCGGCCAGCGCGAGCGGCGTGCCTTCCAGGCGATAGCCCATGCGGTCCGATTGCGCGCCAATGCGAAACGGCTCGCTGACCAGCGCATGCCTGGCCGCATCCGAGAAACGCGCCCATTCGCGCCCGGCGACGACGCGCACGGGCTGATCGGGCGCGGTGAGGACATCGGCCGGAAACGCCGGAAACGCCGGGAAAGCGGCATCGCGGACCGGTGCGGCCACGCCGCCGCGCAAGGCAATGCGGTCGCCCTTGCGCAACGGCTTGCCGGCCGCGCCGCCATAGCCGCCGCGCACAAAGGTGCTACAACTGCCCATGACCGGCGTCAGCGCAAAGCCGCCCTGCGCCGCAAGGTAAGCACGCAAGCCGCCCCGGCGCTTGCCGAAGGCCAGCACCGCGCCTGCGGCGACGGGCACCGCACGGTTCACCGGCACCGGCGCGCCGTCGAGCGTGGCATCCAGGTCCGCACCGCACACGGCGATCACGGCCGGCACATGGAACAGCAGCGTGGGGCCCATCAGCGTGATCTCCAGCGTGGCTTCTGCCGCGGCGTTGCCGGCCAGTGCGTTCGCCAGCCGGTGGGCGCGCTCGTCCATGGCGCCGTTGGCCGGCACGCCGAGTTGCTGGTAGCCGTTGCGGCCGAGATCCTGGAAGGTGCTCAACGCACCAGGCTTGATGACTTCAATGCTCATGGCTGCACACCCGCGTCCGCCTGCATGGATTCGAATACCTCGGAAGAGATCGGCACGAAGCGCACACGATCGCCGGCGGCCAGCAGGCACGGCGACGCGCGATGCGGGTCAAACAGCGCCACGGGCGTACGTCCGATCAGGTTCCAGCCGCCCGGCAAGGTCATGGGATAGATCACGGTCTGCCGATTGGCCAGGCCAACCGAGCCCGCCGCCACCGCGGTACGCGGCGTGCCGCGGCGCGGCGGCGAAAGGCGCGCGTCGAAGCGGCCCACATAGGGATGCCCCGGCGCGAAGCCCAGCATCAGCACATCGACCGGCTCGGCGCTATGCAGCGCGATGACCTGCTCGGGCGACAGGCCACAGGTAGCTGCCACATCGTCCAGGTCGGGACCATGTTCGCCGCCATAGCAGACGGGAATATCGATCACCAGCGGCGCGCCCGCGCTTGACGAAAGCCCTTCGCGCAGGAGTTCGCCGACCATGGCCGAGAGCGCCTCGAACGGAGCGCTGGTACCCGTCGCGCGGGCCACGGCAATCGGCTTGTAGTGCACGCCCACGGTGGTCAGGGCGGGCACGATGTCGGTCACGCCGGGCAGGGCAGCGGCGGCGATCCGCGCCGCTGCCGCGCACGCTTGGCGGTTGATGGCAATATCCGCCGCCGTGCCGAACTCCACAATCAGGCAGCGATCGCCGGACGGCGCGATCCGCCAGGACGTTTGCGCGGCCGGCGCGGCGTGTTCCATGTCCTGCGCGATCATGCCCGCACCTCCACGGCAGATGGCGCGGGCACAGCCACCGGCGCGGCGGACTCGCCCACCAGCGCCACCAGCTCGCGCTCCACAAAACCGGTATCGACGCGGCCGGCACGGAAGTCCGCATGGTCCAGCACGCAGCCAAGGAACGCGGCGTTGTGCCGGATGCCTTCGATCACGGTTGCGCCGAGCGCCGCCTGCATGGTGGCGATGGCGGCTTCGCGATCGGTGCCATAGGCAATCAGCTTGGCGATCATCGGATCGTAGAACGGCGTGATGGCATCGCCCTCGCGCACGCCGGTGTCCACGCGCAGCCCGGCCATGCCTGCCGGCAGGCAAAAGCGCGCCAGCTTGCCCGGCGATGGCATGAAATGGCGCGCCGGGTTCTCGGCATACAGCCGGCACTCGATGGCCGCGCCGGCGCGCCGGATATCCTGCTGCGCGCTGGGTGCGAGCGTGCCGGCGGCGAGCCGGATCTGCGCCTGCACCAGGTCCCAGCCGGTGATGGCCTCGGTCACGCCATGTTCCACCTGGATGCGCGTGTTCATCTCCAGGAAGAAGAACTCGCCGCTGTCCGCGTCGAGGATGAACTCGACCGTGCCCGCGCCGCTGTAGCGCTGGTGCGTGGCCAGCGCCACCGCAGCCGCGCTCATGCCGGCCAGCACGGCAGCCGGCACATTGGGCGCCGGGCTTTCTTCAATGATCTTCTGGAAGCGGCGCTGCACCGAGCATTCGCGCTCGAACAGGTGCACCGCCGTGCCGTCACCGAAGCCAAACACCTGCACCTCGATATGCCGGGCGCGCGGCACGTAGCGCTCCAGGTAGATGCTGGCGTCGCCAAAGGCCTTCAGGGCCAGCGCCTGGGTGGACGCCACCGTGGCCGCCAGCGTGTCTGGCCCATCGACGCGCTTCATGCCGATACCGCCACCGCCGCCGGCAGCTTTGACCAGCACGGGATAGCCAACGCGCCGGGCCTCGGCGTGCAAGCGCGACAGGTCTTCGGGCAGGAAGCGGATACTGCCGGGCAGCACCGGCACGCCGCACGCGGCGGCAATATCGCGGGCGCGGTTCTTGTCGCCCATGTTCTCGATCGACTCGACGGACGGGCCGATCCACTGCATGCCTAGCGCTTGCGCCGCACGGGCAAACGCGGTGTTCTCGGAGAGGAAGCCATAGCCGGGGTGCACGCCGTCGGCGCCGTGCGCCGTGCCCGCGGCGAGCACCGCTTCCACGTTCAGGTAGCTCTGCGCCGCCGGCGCCGGACCTACCGCAACGGCAATGTCGGCCATCTGGCAGTGCAACGCGCCGGCATCGGCGGCGGAATGCACGGCTACGGTTTCCATGCCGAGCGCCTGCGCGGCGCGGATGATGCGGCAGGCGATCTCGCCACGGTTGGCAACCAGGATTCTTCGCATATCGACTAACTCTTGCAGCTACTGCGTGGGGGCGATGCACGCGGGGCGGGCAAGCCCTGCCCCGCGTGCGGCAGCCGGCCTTGTGGCCGGTCTCACTCTGGTCTGACGCGGATCCGACGTTGGTGTTACTTGGCGAACAGCGAAGCGATATTGGCAAAGGCCTTGAGCTCCAGCGCGTTGCCCGACGGGTCGAGGAAGAACATCGTGGCCTGCTCGCCTACCTCGCCCTTGAAACGGATATGCGGCTCGATGATGAACGACAGGTTGGCGGCCTTGAGCCTGTCGGCGGCGACATGCCACTGGTCCATCGGCAGCACCACGCCAAAGTGGCGCACCGGCACGGCATCGCCATCGACGGCGCTGGTGTGGCGGTGGCCCGCTTCTTCCGGCGCCAGGTGGGCCACGATCTGGTGGCCATAGAAGTTGAAGTCCACCCAGTCCGGCGCGCTGCGCCCTTCGGGGCAGCCCAGCAGGTCGCCGTAGAACTCGCGCGCGGCGGCGATGCTGTGGACGGGGAAGGCAAGGTGGAACGGGGCGAGGACGGGAGTGATTTCGCTCATGGCGCTTGGGGATCGAAGTGTTGTGGGGGTCGGGTCTTGGCGCGCCGCCGGCAACGTTCCGGCCGGTGCACCAATGAGGGAAAGTCTAGGCATGGCAACCAATTAAAAAAAGCGATATATTTTTGACCTTAGCTACACGAAAATTGATGAAACGATCATGCTGCGCGAATTCAAGACCTTTATCGCCGTAGCCCGGCACGGCACTTTCGCCAGCGCGGGCGCGCGCATCGGGCTGACCCAGTCGGCTGTCAGCGCGCAGATCCACCGGCTGGAGCAAGAGCTTGGCTTCGCCCTGTTCGACCGCACGGGCCGCTCGGCGCGGCTAAACGCCGCCGGCCGGGAAACCCTGGCGCTGGCGGAGGAACTGATGGCGCTCTATGCCCGCATTGGCGAGCACGGCGGCGCCACGGAGCGCAGCGGCATGGTGCGGGTGGGCTCGATCGCCTCGGCACAGGTGTCGTTCCTGATCGACGCCATGGCCGCCTTCCGCGCCGAGCTGCCCGGCTGCAGGATCCGCGTTGTGCCGGGCGTGTCCCTGAACCTGCTTGGCCAGGTGGATGCGGGCGAGATCGATATCGCGGTGATGATCCGGCCGCCCTTTGCGCTGCCGTCGGAGCTGGAGTGGCGCACGCTGGTGATGGAGCCGTTCGTGCTGCTGGCGCCGGCCGCCATGGCAGGCCAGGCTTGGAGCGACGCGCTGGAATCCGCGCCCTTTATCCGCTATGACCGCAGCTCGTTCGGTGGCCGGCTGGTCGACCAGTTCCTGCGGCAGTCGCGGCTGGCGGTACAGGACGCCATCGAGCTGGACGAGCTGCAGGGCATCGTGCAACTGGTGGCGCGCGGCCTTGGCGTGGCGCTGATTCCGCAAACGGCGGCGCAAGGCCCTTGGCCACTCGGCGTGACTGCCCTGCCGCTTGGCGACAATACCTTTCACCGCGAGATCGGCCTGGTGGAGCGGCCGCGCCATAGCCGCCAGCCGGTGGCAAGCCGGCTCGCCGAGTACATCAGCGAGGCGGCGTCGGGCTGCAAGGTGTAGGCAGGCGCACATTCCGCCCGCCGCCGCCTTGCACGACGTCGCCACCGTCCAGCGCGCCCCGCGGCTGCCTGACACGCGAGGCGCAAGGTTGTCCCCTCGTTAGGGGGATATGGGTTGCACCCGCATCCCGGCGTAATCTCTGCTCATGATTGGCACGCTGAATCCATGCGACGCGGCATGACGATATCCCGCGCGGGTCATGCAGGCTTGCCTTATAAAAACAGAGAGGTCTCAGGGAATGCATAACGATAGCGACGCAAAGTCGCGTAGCGCCAATCGGGTCAATGCGCGCAACGGCGGTGGATTCACCGCCAGATCCATCCGGCCGCAAGTGCGTGAGATGGTGATGGAGGTGTCCGCGCGCCTCTGCGTCGTCCTGTTGCTGAGCCTGTTCGCCTATAGCGCGTACGCGCAGTGGCGCCTGGCGCCCGAGCGCATCACCTTGCTGCTGCTCGTGGTTGCCACGGTGCTGACCGTAGGCTTGTCGCTGTTCTCGCGGATCCCCGAAAAGCGCGACATGCGTCCCTTGAGCTTCGTGATGTCGATAGGCGGCAGCTTCTACTATCTCGGGATCGAGCTCGACCCCGGCGTTCGCCTTGTCCCCGAAACAGTCGGCGCCACGCTGGAAATCACCGGCATCCTGTTCCAGCTATTCGCCAAGCTCTCGCTGCGCGGCTCCTTCGGCATCCTGCCCGCCAATCGCGGCGTGGTATCGCGCGGCGCGTACCGGCTCGTGCGCCACCCCATCTATCTCAGCTACCTGGTGACAGACCTTGGCTTCCTGCTGGCCAACTTCGGCTGGCGCAATGCACTGCTCTACGGCGGCCTTTATGCGTTGCAAACGGGCCGGATGTTCAGGGAAGAACAACTACTGGGCCAGGATCCCGCCTATCGCGCGTATCAGGCCAATGTGCGATATCGCGTCATTCCCGGCGTGTTTTAAAAGGTGGCAGGGATTACCCGGCTCACCACCTTGAATTGGGAAAATTCTAATATCAGATCCGGAAATATCTAAATTCCCGAACACAGGAAAGCCGACGATGATCATAGCCAAGGATCTGGGGGATCGATTGCTCCCCGATTCCTGCAAATGCCCACCGATCGCGGACATCCGCCGGACCGGCGGGCCTCACCATCGAAGTACTCAAGGAGACACTAATGATTGCACGGCTAGTATCAACAACCAGCCTGGCGCTGCTCGCCTTTTTCGCGGCCGGCAGCGTCGGCGCGCAACAGCAGCCGATGAATGCAAAGGAAGCCAAGACAAAATTCGCGGAGAAATTCGCTGCTGCCGATACCAATCACGACGGCAAGCTGACGAAAGAGGAAGCGCAGGCGGGCATGCCCGAGGTCTACAAGAACTTCGACGCGATCGACGCCAGGAAGAAGGGCGAGATCACGCAGAAGCAGATTGGCGCGTACTGGGCGGCCAAGTCCAAACAGCGCGCTGCGGCGCAAAACCCGGGAAGCCTGAACTGAGTTGACGGCCCTGGCCCTCAAGGCAGGATCAGGGCGAGTTCCCCGGCGAGCTGGCCAGAACCAGGCCAGTGCCGGGGAGCTTTAATCCATATCCAAATATCCAATGATGGATGGTCCCTGGCTATATTCCAGTCAGGTCAGGAGGTTGAAGGCGAACCCTAGCGCAATCGCGCCGCCTAGCGCTTCCACTGCCGCCAGCGCGAGAAGGTTTTTCAAAACGAATGCATCGTCCTGCTTGGTCACCATGGTGTTGTCTCCTGAAGTAGGAATCCACGGCTGATCATTTGTGGAAAGCACGGCAGCCTCTGTTCCACACGCCAGCCACGTCTCAACTCGCTTTCAGTAGACCGCAACGCAGCGTCGGCGAAAAGCTGGCATAAACCCCTATTCAGGCCAGCGGGCCGGGACCGCGCGCGCAGTCAACGCACTTTCCCAAGCCCTTCCCGCTCCGCTTACTGCAGCACGAAGCCCTGCTCCCGCACCGCTTGCGAATCCAGCCCGATCTGGACCTTGAATTCCCCCGGCTCGGCGGCGTATTCAAGTTTGGCATTGAAGAACTTCAGCTTGTCCTCATCGAGGGCAAAACGCACCACGCGCTCCTCGCCGGCCTTGAGCATGAGCTTGTGGAAGTCCTTCAGCTCCTTCACCGGCCGCACCACGGAGGCGGCAACGTCCTGGATATAGAGCTGGACCACGGTTTCGCCATCGCGCTGCCCGGTGTTCTTCACCGTCACGCTCGCCTCGATGCGGCCACCGCGCGGCATGGTGGGGCTCGACAGCGTGATGCCGGACACGCTGAAGTCCGTATAGCTCAGTCCGTAGCCGAACGGGTACAGCGGGCCGGACGCTTCCTCGAAGTATTGCGAGGTGTAGTTTGGCGGCTGGCCCGGCACGAACGGGCGCCCGATACGCAGCTGGTTGTAGTAGGTGGGGATCTGCCCGAGCGAGCGCGGGAAGGAAATGGGCAGCTTGCCCGAAGGGTTGTAGTCGCCGAACAGCACGTCGGCAATGGCATGGCCGCCTTCGGTCCCGGCGTACCAGGTCTCGAGCAGGGCATCCGCGTTGTCCTTGACCCAGTTGATGGTGAGCGGGCGGCCGTTCATCAGCACCACCACCATGGGCTTGCCGGTGGTCTTGAGCGCCTTGAGCAGCGTCTCCTGGCTGCCCGGCAGCGACAAGGCGGTACGACTCGAGGCTTCGTGCGACATGCCGCGCGACTCGCCCACGGCCACCACGATCACGTCGGCGCCGCGCGCCGCCGCCACGGCTTCTGCAATCATGTCCCCCGGGGCACGCTTGTCCTGGACAATCTCGGGCTTGTCCCAGTTCATGAAGTTCAGGTACCCGACCACGCCAGCGTCGTCGGTCACGTTCGCGCCGCGGGCATAGGCCACGCGGCCCTTGTCGCCGAGCGCGTCGCGCACGCCTTGGAGCAGCGTCACCGTCTGGGCGGACTTGCCGGCGGCGGACCAGCTCCCCATGGTGTCGATGGGCGCGTCGGCCAGCGGCCCGACGACCGCGACCGTGCCGGCCTTCTTCAGCGGCAGGGTGCGCTCGCGGTTCTCGAGCAGCACCAGCGACTTGCGCGCCGCGGCGCGTGCGGCCTCCCGATGCAGGCGGCTCTGCGCGTCGACGTCGGCCGGGTCCTGCTCGGCGGCGCCGATGCGCTTGAAGGGTTCCTGGAACAGTCCCAGGTCGTACTTGGCGCCCAGTATCTCGCGCACCGCGTCGTCAATGACGCGCATGGGCACTTCGCCGGACTGCACCAGTTCGGGCAGGTGATCCCGGTAGGCGGAGTCGTGCATGCTCATGTCGACGCCGGCCAGGATGGCGAGCTTGGCGGACTCGCGCGCATCCTTGGCCACGCCATGCTTGGTCAGCTCGTCGATGGCCCCGTGGTCGCTCACCGTGATGCCCTTGAAGCCCCAGGTCTTGCGCAGCAGGTCACGCAACAGCCATGTGTTGGACGTGGCCGGCACGCCGTTGATCGAGTTCAGCGCGATCATGACGCCGCCGGCACCGGCATCGATGCCGGCGCGGTACGGCGGCAGGTAGTCCTGGTACATGCGCAGCGGGCTCATGTCGACCGTGTTGTAGTCGCGCCCGCCTTCCACCGCGCCGTACAGCGCGAAGTGCTTGACCACCGCCATCACGCTATCTGCGTTGGCCAGGGAGGTGCCCTGAAAGCCCCTGACGCTGGCCTGCGCGCACAGCGAGACCAGGTACGGATCCTCGCCAAACCCTTCCGACGTGCGCCCCCAGCGCGGATCGCGCGAGATGTCGACCATCGGCGCGAAGGTCATGTCAAGGCCATCCGCGCTGGCTTCGATGGCCGAGACGCGCGCGCTCTGCGCCACCGTTTCCATGTCCCAGCTCGATGCCAGGCCCAGGCTGATCGGGAAGATGGTGCGGTGCCCGTGCACCACGTCGTAGGCGAAGAAGATGGGGATCTTCAGGCGGCTGCGCTCCACCGCCGCCTGCTGCATCGGCCGGTTGTCCTTGCGCGTTACCGAGTTGAACGTACCGCCTACCCGGCCCGCCGCGATCTCCTTGAGCAACTGGGGCTGGGGCATGTCCTCGCCGATGCTGATCAGCCGCAGCTGCCCGATCTTCTCTTCCAGCGTCATCCGTCCGATGAGATCGGCGACGAAGGCATTCTTGCCGCCGGCGGCAGCCGGCGCGGTGCCGGCAAGAACCGGCGAACAAACCAGGCTGGCCGACAGGGCCAGCAAACAGAGCATTCTCATCTGAGTGTTATCCAGGTGGCGCGACAAGGTAGCTGCCCCGCGGGTGGTGCGCGTTTCCTGCCTGACAGGCACGCGAAGCGAAATACGCTATCGTTTATCTTTCTGCGCTGTGAGCACAGTTTACCGCCACTACACTATCTGCTGCCGCCGCATGTGACGCGGCAGCCTTGCTTAACCTGTTCTTCTGGAGAGATTCGTGGTTCTTGCCGTCATCGCCGCGTCGTTTCGTAACAAGATGCAAATCGCCTTGCCAACGCTGCTAGCCGCAGGGGCGCTGCTGGCGGGCAGCCAGGCCAGCGCGTTCTCCCTGGACGACGTGGTGCCCCGCGCCAGGACCCTGGCCGACAAGCCCTATGCCGCGCCGGTCAGCAACCTGCCTCCGGTATTCAGCCAGATGCAGTTTGCCGACTACATCAAGATCCAGCCCCAGCGCGATAACCTGGAGTGGAAGGACCAGGGCACGCCGTTCCGCCTGGGCTTCTACCACCAGGGCATGCAGTTCGGCAGCCCGGTGCGCATCAACGAGATCGTGGGCGGCGCGGTCCATGAGATCAAGTACGACCCTGCGCGCTTCGACTTCGGCGACCTGAAGCTGGACAAGTCCGCGACCAGCAAGCTCGGCTATGCCGGCTTCCGGGTGCTCTACCCGATCAACCGGGCCGACAAGCTCGACGAGATCATGAGCGTGCTGGGCGCCAGCTACTTCAGGGTCATCGGCAAGAACCAGGTCTATGGCCTGTCCAGCCGCGGCCTGGCCATCGATACCGGGCTGCCCGTCGCAGAGGAATTTCCGGCCTTCCGCGAGTTCTGGATCGAGCGGCCCGACCCACAGGACAAGCACCTGGTGTTCTATGCGCTGCTCGATTCCCAGCGTGCCACCGGCGCCTACCGCTTCGATCTCTACCCCGGCGAGGACTCGGTCCTCAAGGTGCAGGCGCGTATTTTCCTGCGCGGCCCCGTTGCCAAGCTCGGCGTGGCCCCACTGACCAGCATGTTCCTGTTCGGGCCGAACCAGCAGCGCGACCAGTACAACTTCCGCCCAGCCCTGCACGATTCCAACGGCCTTGCCATCCATACCGGCAGCGGCGAATGGCTGTGGCGCCCGCTGAACAATCCGCGCAACCTCGCCATCAGCACCTTCCAGGTCACCAATCCCAGGGGCTTCGGCCTGCTCCAGCGGGGCCGGGAGTTTTCCTCGTATGAAGACCTGAAGGACCGTTATGACCTGCGGCCAAGCGCCTGGATCGAACCCCAGGGCGACTGGGGCAAGGGCAAGGTCGAGCTGGTGGAAATCCCCACGCCTGACGAGACCAACGACAACATCGTCGCCTTCTGGACGCCGGACCGTTTGCCGCCCAAGGGCCAGCCCCTGAAGGCGGACTACACGATGCACTGGACCCTTGACGAGCGCGCCCTGATGGACAAGAACCTGGCTTCGGTCAAGCAGACGCTGCGCTCCGCGGGAGAAATCACACAGGCCAACCTGATCCGCCACCTGGATGGCAGCACCGGCATCGTGGTCGATTTCGAAGGCCCCGTGCTGGCGAGCCTCCCCCCCGGTACGCAGGTAGGCGCGCAGGTCAGCGTAAGCAGCAACGCCGAGATCATCGACAGGGTGGTGGAACCCAATCCCGTCATCAAGGRCTGGCGGCTGAACCTGCGGATCAAGGTCAAGGATCCGAAGCAGGTGGTGGAAATGCGCGCGGCGCTGGTGTCCGGCGACAAGACGCTGAGCGAGACGTGGAGCTACCAGATGCCGCCGTATTCGGTCGGCGGCAAATAACACGGCCTAATACGGGCAATACGAAATACGACCGCCCGTTGCGCCGTGCCGCCCCCCGTCTTGCGCCTGGCGTCCCGGCTCAGGCGAGCGCGCCGCGGGTCGCCGGCAACACGGCCTGGACCGACGTGGCAAAGCGCTCGACGATGCGGTCGATGTCCTGCGCCGAGCAGATGAACGGCGGCGCAAAGAGCACGTGGTCGCCCCGCACGCCATCCACGGTGCCGCCCATCGGATAGATCAGCAGCCCATTTTGCATGGCGGTGGACTTGAGCCGGGCATGCATCTTCAGGGCCGGGTCCAGCGTCGCCTTGGTCTCGCGGTCGGCCACGAACTCCACGCCGACAAAGAGGCCGCGGCCGCGGATATCGCCAACGTTGGGGTGGCCGCCCAGCGTTTCGCGCAGCCGGGCGCGGAGCTGCTCGCCGCGCGCCAGCACATTTTCCAGCAGACGGTCCCCGGTGATGGTGCGCTGCACGGCCAGTGCCGCCGCGCAAGCCGTGGCATGGCCGATATACGTGTGCCCATGCTGGAAGAAGCCGCTGCCACCCACCACCGCGTCGTAGATGCGGCTACTCGATATCATCGCGCCGATCGGCTGATAGCCCGCGGCCAGGCCCTTGGCGATGGTCACGATATCGGGCACCACGCCATCTTCCTCGCACGCGAACAGGTAGCCGGTGCGGCCCATGCCGGACATGATTTCGTCGAGGATCAGCAGCACGCCGTACTTGTCGCAGACGGCGCGGATGCGCCTGAGATAGTCCGCCACCGGCGGCACCGCGCCGGCGGTCGCGCCCACCACCGTCTCCGCCACAAACGCGGCGACGCTCTGCGGGCCGAGCTCGAGGATCTTGGCTTCGAGCTCGTCGGCCAGGCGCTGCGCGTACTGCTGGTCGGTCTCGCCCGCTACCTGGTCGCGATAGGCGTAGCACGGCGCCACATGGTGCGCCGGCACCAGCAGGGGCAAGAACGGCTCGCGGCGCCATGCATTGCCGCCAATGGCCAGCGCCCCCAGCGTGTTGCCGTGGTAGCTCTGGCGGCGCGCGATGAAGTGGCGGCGCTGCGTTTGCCCGATCTCCACGAAATACTGCCGCGCCAGCTTCAACGCGGCCTCGACCGCCTCCGAGCCGCCCGAGACAAAGTAGACGTGGTTCAGATCGCCGGGCGCCGCTTGCGCCAAGGTGCGGGCCAGTTCTTCCGACACTTCGGTGGTGAAGAACGACGTATGCGCGTAAGCGAGCGAGTCAACCTGCTGCTTGATCGCCTCGATCACACGGGGATGCCCGTGGCCCAGGCAGGACACCGCGGCCCCGCCTGAAGCGTCGATATAGTGCTTGCCATTGCTGTCGATGAGTTCGATGCCCTTGCCGGCGACTGCCACGGCAAGCGTCTGGCGGGGATTGCGGTGGAATACGTGGGTCATGATGTTTGGTGTGGAAACTGAATATCGAATTGGGGGCATGGGCGGTGCGTGAGAGCCTGGCCTGCAATGCTGGCGGCCTCAATGGGTAATGCCGGCATGACTTCTCTGCCCTGCTTACCGTGATTCGATTTCCGCTGGTTTAACAACCTCCGCCCACCTCCTGGCCTCCCGGTCCGCAAAGCTGGACCGCGCCTGCGCAGCCTGGGGCTCCGAATTTCGCCTTCCATGCAGGATCGGGCAAAGAAGCGCTGCCGTCACCGGCGAAGTATAAGAAAGCCCGCCCGGTTATGCAACATTTGTTTCTTTGTAAATAAACGAGATTCACTCGATTCAATCTGCACCGCGATGCGCCGGAGGCACGTCCAGTGCGTCGTGTGACCAGTTGTGCAACAATCGTTACATCCGTCAATCAGGACACCGCCCATGCCTACCGAAGTCTCCATGCCGCCGCAGAGCCTGGATGAACTGCTTGTTCATCTCCGGGAGAACTTCGCCACACTCAGTACGCAGTTCCAGGGCGGGGCGCGCTACCTGCTCGATCATCCGCAGGAGATTCCCATCCTGTCCATGCGCAAGATTGCTGCGAATGCAGGTGTCCAGCCAGCCACCCTGGTGCGCCTGGCCCAGTTCCTTGGCTTCGAGGGCTGGCAGGCCCTGCGCGAGCTCTTTGTCGAGTCGATCCGCGGCGGCCCGCAGCCCTACGCCAAGCGTGCCAAGAAGCTGGTGCGCGAGAGCGGGTCAAGCCGGATGCTCACGGAAATGCTCGACGCCCAGCACCGCAACCTCGACCTGACCGGGGCCAACAATGCCGAGTCGATGCCGCAGGCTGCCGACCTGCTCAGCGCCGCGCCCAATGTGTATGTAGCGGGCTTTCGCTCGTGCTACCCCATCGCCTTCACCCTGCACTACGTGTATCGGCTGTTTCGCCCAACGGTGCACCTGATCCGTGGCGATGCGGGCACGCTCGAAATGGAGCTGCGCGCCCTGACGGCCAAGGATGCCGTGGTGGTCGTGAGCTTTGCGCCCTACTCGCAGGAGAGCATCCGCGTGGCCGATGCCGCGCGCGAGGCCGGCTGCCGCGTGGTGGCCCTGACCGACAGCACCGTGGCGCCGATTGCCTTGCATGCCGATTGCACGCTGCTGTTCTCCATCGACAGCCCATCGTTCTTTCCCTCCATCACGGCCGGCGTGGCGGTGGCGGAAGCCCTGGTCGAGCAGTTGCTTGCCAAGAAGGGCAAAGGCGCGATCAAGGCGCTCGAACTCGCCGAAGGCCAGCTGCACCAGACCGGCGCCTATGTCCCGGCCAGGCGGGGCTAGCTGGCCAGGCATGCGCTAGGCGGGCTGGCTGCAGCCAGCCCGCTCTCAACGCAAGGCGCTTGCCCCGCATCATCCAGGGTGGCGGCGTTCTTGACAACGGTCATGCTGGTCTCCTCCGGGTACGGGATTACTCAAACGCTTCATCGTTCGGCTGGTCGTAAGCCTTCTTGACCGCTGCGCTCATCGGGAACTCGAAATTGATGTTCTTTGGCGGCACCGGCTTGCTGAACCATTTGGCGTACAGGCCCTTGATCTCGCCGCTTTTCATCAGGCCGGTGATCACGCCGTCGACCAGCTTCTTGAACTCGGGATCGTCCTTGCGCATCATGAAGCCATAGGCTTCGAACGATTGGGGCGTGCCCACCACTTCCCACTCCGCCGGGTTCGGCGCCAGCGTTTTCGCGCCCGACAGCAGCACGTCGTCCATCATGAAGGCGGAGACGCGGCCCGATTGCAGGATCAGGAACGACTCGCCGTAGTCCTTGGCGCTCTGGATGGTGATGTTGGCCTTCTTGTCGTCGTTGAGCTTGCGCAGGATCCGCTCGGACGTGGTGCCCGCGTTGGTGACCACGGCCTTGCCGCTAAGGTCCGGGAAGTCGTGGACCGGGCCGCCCTTCCTGACCAGCAGGCGCGTGCCGGCAACAAAGAAGGTGGTGGAGAACGCCACCTGCTGCTGGCGCGCTTTCAGGTTGGTGGTGACCCCGCACTCCAGGTCGACCGTGCCGTTCTGGACCAGGGATATGCGGTTCTGCGACGTGACCGGCACCATGCGGACGTCAAGCTTGGCCAACCCCACCTGCTTCTTGACCTCGGCCACCACCTTGTCGCAGATGTCCTGCGAGTAGCCGATCACCTTCTGGTTGCTGTCGTAGTAGGAAAACGGGATCGAGGTGGTGCGGTGCCCGATCGTGATCGTTCCCGACTCCTTGATCCGGGCCAGCGTGGGGCTGGCAGCCACACCCGAGGCCTGGACCGCCCCCGCGCCAAGCATCGCTCCCAGCATTGCCAATCCGAGGCAGGTGGCTTTCACAGCTTTCATTTATCGCTCCTTGTTTAGCAGACACGCGACGGGCCATCGCGTTTGAATACTATTCACTGAGCAACAACTGTTCCATCATGGATAACCATGAAACATATGTATTTTTTACGGGAAAAATGAAGTAACAGACGCATCGCGCACCAAATAAGGCGATACAAATGGTGCATGACCGGCCTCGTTTTGAGGCATGGCGGAACCAGCAGGCCTGCGCAACCAGGCGTAGCATGTCGCGCTCGCCTCCCGCTTTTGATTCCGCCTCATGCGTTCCATGCGATCCCTGCCGCCTCTCGTGACCCTGCGCGCGTTTGAAGCCGCCGCCAGGCGCCTGAGCTTCAGCCTGGCGGGGCAAGAGCTTTTTGTGTCACAAAGCGCCATCAGCCACCATATCCAGCGCCTGGAGAGCGACCTGGGCGTGACGCTGTTCGAGCGGCGTGCCCGCGCGGTTGTGCTGACCCCCGCGGGGCAGGCGTATTACGCCAAGGTGCACACGGCGTTCGAACTGCTGCGCGATGGCACGGAGCAGGTACGGGCGCCCGGCACGGCGCGCACGACGCTGACCGTGGGGCTGCTGGCGTCGTTTGGCACGCGCTGGCTGGCGCCGCGCTTGCAGGCGTTCTCGCTGGCGCATCCCGGCATCGACCTGCAGTTGCGGCCCGATATCGGCCTGGCCGACGTGGCCGGCGGCGAGGTCGACGTGGCGATCCGCTACGGGCGCGGCGCCTGGCCAGGCGTGCAGGCGCAGCAGCTCATGCCGGAGCGCCTGTCGGTAGTCTGCGTGCCCGGACTGATCGCCGGGCCGGACCGGCCCGCCAAGCCACAGGACCTGCTGCGCTTTGCGTTTTTATCGTCGCATGCCCGGCAGCCGTTCGAGTGGGACGCGTGGGCACGCCGCTTTGGCCTGGACCTGAGCCAGGCGCAGACCGTGCATCTGCACGACTACAACATCGTGGTGGAAGCGGCGCTGGCCGGCCAGGGCATCGCCATGGGCCGCCACCGCCTGAWCGCCCAGCAACTGGCCAGCGGCGCGCTGGTGCAGGCCCTGCCCGACGCGGTACTGGATGATCCCGGCATAGGCTGGTGGCTGGTCGCACCGCGCGGCGCGCTGGGCGAGGCCGCGTCGGCCTTCCGTGGCTGGCTGATGGCGGAGGCAGCCGAGGATGCGCCGGGCGGCACCTGACGCAGCGTGGTGCCGCGTGGTGCCGCTTGGTGCCACGTGGCGCCAAGCGATCACCCACGAATTAGTTTTGCTCATGTGTGGCGAGGCAAGAATTGATTGGTTTCCCGGCCGCCAAGCCGATAGGATGGGCCTTCCCAATCTCTTTCCCGCGCAACCCAAATGACCCTCTCCCTCTCCGCCCGCGTGGCCGAACTCGGGCTGACCCTCGAAGCCGCGGCCGCGCCCGCCGCCAACTACGTTTCGTTCGTGCAGGACGGCAACCAGCTCTTCATCTCCGGCCAGATCTCGCGCGAACATGGCCAGGCCGCGTACCTGGGCCGCCTGGGCGACAATATTTCGGACGAAGACGGCGTGCGGGCGGCGCGGCTGTCGGCGCTCGGCGTCCTGTCGCAGATCGCCGCCGCCACGGGTGACCGGCTCGACCGGGTGGCCCGCGTGGTGCGGCTGGGCGTTTTTGTAGCTTGTACGCCGGACTTCCAGCGCCAGAGCGCCGTCGCCAACGGTGCATCGGACCTGATGGTGCAGGTCTTCGGCGATGCAGGCCGCCATGCGCGCAGCGCCGTGGGCGTGGCCTCGCTGCCTGCCGGGGTTGCCGTGGAAGTCGAAGCGGTCATCTCGCTGACCTCGGCCTGAACCGGACGCACATCCCAGGCCCCCCCCAGGAACCCCCATGCCAGCCCCCCTCACCGCAGCCCCCCTTACCGCTGCCGCCGTCGACGCCCTGCGCGCCCTTACCCCGGGTGCGCAAGGCACCACGCATTTCAACCACGGCGGCGCCTCCCTGCCGTCAGCGGCCACGCTCGAGGCGATCTACAGCCACCTGCGGCGCGAAGCCACGCTGGGGCCGATGGAAGCCGGCGTCGCGGCGCGCGAACAAACGGAACGCGCGCGCACCCTCGCCGCGCAACTGCTCAACGCCCAGCCGGCGGAGATCGCGCTGACCACGGGCAATTCGCCCGGCTGGGGCGCCGCGTTCGCCGCCCTGGGGGCCTGGCAAGCCGGCGACCGGATCCTGGTCGGGCGCCACGAATGGGGCGGCAACCTCGCCACCATGCGCCTGACGGCGCAGCGCGCGGGCGCATCGATCGAAGTCATTCCGTCCGATAACCGCGGCGCGGTGGATCCCGAGGCGCTGGAGGCCATGCTGGACGACCGCGTGCGCCTGATTGCCCTGACCTGGCTGCCGGCCAACGGCGGGCTGATCAACCCGGCAGCGGCCATCGGAAAGGTGGCGCGGCGCCACGGCATCCCCTACTTCATCGACGCCGCGCAGGCGGTGGGGCAATTGCCGATCGATGTCGCTCAATTGGGCTGCGACGTGCTCAGCGGAGCCGGGCGCAAGGCACTGCGCGGCCCAAGGGGAACAGGCCTGCTCTATGTGCGGCAGGATTTCCTGCCCCGGCTCACACCGGCATTCGTCGACACGTACTCCGCGCCGCTGGATGCGGACGGCGAGCCGGTGCTGCGGGCCGGCGCGGCCCGCTTCGAATCGGCGGAAGCCTCGATGGCACTGCGCTGCGGCCTGGCCAACGCCTTGCAGGAAGCGCTGGAGATCGGCCTTGAGAACATCCGTGCGCGGATCGATGCCACCGCGCAGGCGCTGCGCGTGCAACTGGCCGCCATACCCGGCGTGACGGTGCTGGACCAGGGCCACGAGCGCTCCGGACTGGTGGCGTTCAACCTGGCGGGCCAGGACCCGGTGTCGGTGCAGCGCAGCCTGGCGGCGCAGGGCGTGGTGATCGGCAGCAACGGCGTCGCCTACACCCCCCTGGATATGCATGCCCGCGGACTCAGCCAGATCGCCCGCGCCTCGGTCAGCTACCTGACCACCGAGGCGGAGATCGGGAAATTGCTGGAGGGCTTGCGGGCGCTGGTGCGTTAGGGCGCCGGACCGGGCCTTTCATCGCGCAGCGCATCGCGCGATATCGAGGCCAGTCATGCTAGCCAACGCAGGCGCACGTACGATTCCCGGCAAGGCGGCGGGGCAGATGCCTCATGTGGCGCTTGGTGGCGCGACGGGCTAGGATACAGAGACCGCGGGACGGTGGACGGTGAGGCTGATGCATCGCAGCATTCGCACCCGACGTCTTCGCATCCCTACCCTATGCCAGACAAAGCCCTGTCTCCGCCAGGAACGCTAACGCGCAACCGCCTCGTCAGGCGCATCGCGATGGTCGTGGCGATACTCGCAGGCCTCGTTGCCGCAGGCTGGTACGCAACCCGGGCCAAGCCGGTAGCGGTACTGACGGCCAGGGTCGAGCAGGGGCGCGTCGAGGCCACTGTCGCCAACACCCGGGCAGGCTCGGTTTCGGCCTGCCGGCGGGCGAAACTGGCGCCGCCGGCGGCCGGACGCATCGAGGTGCTGAATATCCACAAGGGCGATCGCGTGAAGGCTGGCCAGGTACTCCTCGTCCTCTGGAACGAAGATCTGGTTGCGCGCGAGCAACTCTCGCGACACCAGTTGCTGACAGCCGCCGCGCACGTGCGCGAAGTGTGCGAACTGGCCAAGGTGGCGGCAAGCGACGCCCGGCGCTCGCGGGAACTGGTGGCGAAAGGCTTCGTCTCGCCCCAGGCGGTGGAGCGGACCGATGCCGACGCCGACTCCAGGCGTGCCGCGTGCGAATCCGCGAAGGCGCAGGTGAAGGAGGCCGGGGCGCGTATCGCCGCCTCGCGCGCGGATACTGCGCGCACGGTGCTGAAGGCGCCTTTCGACGGCGTGGTGGCCGAAGTCAACGGCGAGATTGGCGAGTACCTGACGCCCTCGCCGCCCGGCATCCCGACGCTGCCTGCCGTGGACCTGATCGACGACTCGTGCCTCTATGTATCCGCACCGATCGACGAGATCGACGCGGCACGCCTGCAGGTAGGTATGCCGGCACGGGTCACCCTGGACGCCTATCGCGGCAGGCATTTCGAGGGCAGGCTGCGGCGCGTCGCGCCCTATGTGCTGGCGCTGGAGAAGCAGGCACGCACCGTCGAGGTCGAAGTCCAGTTCGACAGTCCCGACCTTGTCCGCCATCTCCTGGTGGGCTATAGCGCCGATGTGGAAATCGTGACCGATGCCCGCGACCAGGCGCTGCGCATCCCTACCACGGCGCTGGCGTCCGGCAACCGCGTGCTGGTGCTGAACGCCGCCGGCCGGCTGGAAGCGCGCATGATCGGCACCGGGATTGCCAACGCGGAGTTCACCGAGGTGACCACGGGGCTCAGGCGCGGCGAGCGCGTCGTCACCTCGCCGGAACGGATTGGCCTCCAGGCGGGTATCGCCGCTGTCGAGGCAGAACCGGCTACCGCGGAGACGCAAGCAAAATGATCCGGCTCGACGGCATCGGGCGGACATTCGTGCTGGGCGGCGAGGCTGTGCACGCGCTTCATGGCATCGACCTGGCGGTTGCTCAGGGAGAGTACCTTTCCATCATGGGCCCATCGGGTTCCGGCAAGTCCACCTTGCTCAATATCCTGGGCCTGCTGGACCGCGCCGATACAGGGACTTACCAGTTGGGCGGCCGCGATATAACCGCTCTCCCGGACGACGAGCTGGCGCGCTTGCGGCGGGAGAAGATCGGCTTTGTATTCCAGTTCTTTCACCTGGTGCCGCGCCTCACCGCCGCCGCGAACATCGAGCTGCCGATGGTGCTCGCGGGGATGGACCCGGCCGAACGACGACGCCGCGTGGACGCACTGCTCGGCGAGTACGGCCTGCAAGACCGCGCCAGGCACCGGCCCGACGAGCTCTCGGGCGGGCAGTGCCAGCGGGTTGCCATCGCGCGTGCCATGGCCATGCGCCCGGCGATGATTCTCGCCGATGAACCCACCGGCAATCTGGACCGGCATACCGGCCAGGAAGTCATGGCGGTGCTGGAAGGCCTGCATGCGCAGGGGGCAACGCTGATCGTGGTCACGCACGACCCGGAAATCGGCGCCCGCTCCCGGCGCAGGCTGCGCATGTTGGACGGCGGCATTGCCGGTGACGAGGCGCGGCAGGACAACCATGCGGCTCACTGACGTCCTCGGTTTCACCTGGCAGGTACTGCGCGGCTACCGCTCACGCAGCCTGCTGATCCTGCTCGCCATGGGCATCGGCGTTGCCGCCGTGGTGGCGGTGAGCGCGCTCGGCGAGGGGGCACGGCTATACGTGGTGAACCAGTTCGGCGCACTTGGCACCAACCTCGTCATCGTGCTGCCCGGGCGCAGCGAAACGGCCGGCGCAGCGCCGGGGATCGTGCTGGGCGCAACCACGCGCGACCTGACGCTGGACGATGCACTCGCGCTCAGGCGCAGTCCCGCCGTCGCGCGCATCGCGCCCCTCATTGTCGGGAACGCGGATCTGCATGTCGGCGCGCGGCGGCGCGAAGCGCCGGTGCTGGGGTCCACCGCCGAATTGCTGGCGGTGCGCCATATGGCGCTAGCCCAGGGCAGCTTCCTGCCCGAGGGCGATCCGCACCACGGCCAGCCCGTGTGCGTGATCGGCACCCGGGTGGCGACAGAGCTGTTTGGCACGCGCCAGGCGCTAGGCGAGTGGCTGCGCATCGGAGACCGGCGCTTTCGCGTGATCGGGCTGCTGGCCGGCCAGGGTGAATCGCTGGGCTTCAACACGGACGAACTGGTCATCGTTCCGCTGTCCGCGGCCCAGGCCCTGTTCAACACCGACTCGCTGTTCCGCATCCTGATCGAGGCCAAGGCCCGCGAGCAGATTCAGGGCGCCAAGGCCGACGCCGAGGAGATCATTCGCCAGCGCCACGAAGGCACGCGCGACGTGACCGTCATCACACAGGACGCGGTGCTCGCCACGTTCGACCGCATCCTGCGCGCGCTCACGCTGGCGGTGGGCGGCATCGCGGCTATCAGTCTTGCCGTGGCCGGCATCCTCATCATGAACGTGATGCTGATTGCCGTGACCCAGCGCCAGCGCGAAATCGGGTTGCTCAAGGCGCTCGGCGCCACCGCTGGCCACATCCGGCTGCTCTTCCTCACCGAAGCCGTACTGCTGGCGCTCGGTGGCGTGGCCGCGGGCCTGGCTGTGGGCGAAGCCGCGTGCAGGCTTGCCGTGCAGCTCTATCCGGCGATTCCCTTCACGCCGCCTTGGTGGGCCTTGCTGGGGGCGCCGGCCATCGCCGTCGTGACCGCCATCGCCTTCGCCGTGGCACCGGCCCAACGCGCGGCAAAGCTGGATCCGGTGCTGGCCCTGTCGGGACGATGACCCATGCGCTACGCAGACTTCATCCGTTTCACCCTCGCCTCGCTGGCTGCTCACCGGCTCCGCACCTCGCTCACCGCACTGGGCATTGCCGTTGGCATCGCCGCGGTCATTTTGCTGACGTCGATCGGCGAAGGGCTGCATCGCTTCGTGATCGAAGAGTTCACCCAGTTCGGCACCAATCTGATCGGCGTGACGCCAGGCCGCACCCAGACCCACGGCGCTTCGCTCGGGTCGATCAACACCGTGCGCCCGCTCACGATCGAAGACGCCATCGCCCTGCGCCATGCCCCCCACGTGCGCGTGACCAACCCACTGGTGCAGGGCAACGCCGAAGTCGACTACCTCGGCAAGAGCAGGCGGGTGACGCTGTATGGTGTCGGGGCCAGGTTCACCGAAGCGCTGAGCATGCGCGTGGCCACCGGCCAATTCCTGCCCGATGACGATCCGCGCGCCGCGCGAACGCTGGCGGTACTCGGCGCGAGAGTGGCACGCGAACTCTTCGGCGGCGACAACCCGCTGGGCGCGCGCATCCGCGTAGGCGGTGAGCGCTATCGCGTGGTAGGCGTGATGGAAGCGAAGGGCCAGATGCTGGGCTTCGACCTGGACGATACGGTCTATATACCGGCTGGCCGCGCCCTGGACCTGTTCAACCGGGAAAGCCTGGTCGAGATCGAGGTCACCTACGATCCCACCGCTGCGCTCCCCGACGTGGAGGACGGCATCAAGCGCCTGTTGAGCGCGCGCCATGGTGCCGAGGATTTCACCGTCACGCCCCAGCAAAAGATGCTGGAAGTGTTCGGCACCGTGCTCGATGCCATCACCTTCGCGGTAGCAGCGATCGGCGCCATCTCGCTGATCGTGGGCGGCGTGGGAATCCTCACGATTCTCACCATCGCTGTGGCCGAGCGCACATCCGAGATCGGTCTCTTGCGCGCCATCGGGGCGACCGAGGCACAGGTCATGCTCCTCTTCCTTGGTGAAGCCGCGCTGCTCGCCGCCATCGGCGGCATGATCGGATTGCTGCTGGGATGGGGCATCGCGCTGGTGCTCGCGGCGGCGTTGCCGGCGCTGCCAGTCCACACACCGTGGTCCTACGCCATGCTGGCTGAGCTGGTGGCGGTGGTGATCGGTCTGGCTGCCGGCGTGCTGCCGGCACGCCGGGCGGCACGGCTTGCTCCGCAGGAGGCCTTGCGATCGGAATAGAAACCAGAACCGCAGCTTTCCCGGCTTTCAGGCCAGTGGTCCTCCGGCTGCCTGAATAGGGGTTTATGCCAGCTTCTCTCCGGCTCCGGGTTGCGGTCTACTGGAAGCGAATCAAGACGTGGCTGGAGCGTGGATTGGCACTGCTTAGCTTGCCACCATATTCCAGCCGTGGGATTCCGACTCCAGGAGACAACACCATGGTGACCAAGCAGGACGAAAGCTTCATTCTGAAGAACCTTCTCGCGCTGGCAGCAGTGGAGGCGCTCGGCGGCGCGATCGCGCTAGGGTTCGCCTTCAACCTCCTGACCTGACCGAAAGGACAACAAAGATCCTCCATCGTTGTCCGGTATCAAAGGTATAAAGAGAATCAAGGAATCAAGGAATCAAGGAATCAAGGAATCAAGGAATCATTAAAGCTCCCCGGCACTGGCTTCGATCCGGCCAGTTTTCCGGGGATCTCTGTCGTCAGGGACCCGCATTTGCGACGCTGTCCCACCGTCCGCTGCCGGCGGAACCTTGGCGCATTCAGCTCGCAAGTTCCCCGCCGGCACCACCAGGTCAGTTCAGGCTTCCCGGATTCTGCGCCGCGGCTTTCTGCTTGGCCTTGGCCGCAAAGTACGCGCCAATCTGCTTCTGCGTAATCGCGCCCTTCTTCCGCGTATCGATCTTGTCGAAGGCCTTGTAGACCTCCGGCATGCCGGCCTCGGCTTCCTCGCGGCTCAGCTTGCCGTCGTGGTTGGTATCGGCGGCAGCGAACGTCTCTGCGAATTTCGCCTTGGCTTCCTTTGGATTCATGGGGGCTTGGGGCGCCGCCTGAGGTGCGGCTTGTGGCGCGGGCTGTGGCGCGGGTTGCTGCGCGCCGACAGTGCCGGATGCAAAGAATGCGGCCAGCGTCAGGCTGGCAGTCGACAGTAGCCGTGGAATCATTGGAGTCCCCTAGAACACTTCGATGGTAAGGCCCGCCGGTCCTGCGATCGTCGGCGACCGGATGGCTTGTGCAGAGATCGGGAGCAATCGATCCCCCGGGCCCATGGCTAAGATCATCGTCGGCTTTCCGGCATTGGGGAATTTAGTTATTTCGGTAGCCGATATAAGGGTTTTGCCAGGCAGACGGTGGTGACGCGCAGCAATGCGCGCTAGCGAGTCATGGCCGGGTAGCCCCCGCATCCCGCGCCCGCCCCAGCAAAAACTCGCGCTCGCGGGTGTTGCGGGTCATGCCGGCAGCGCGCTCGAACTCGGCGCGGGCTTCGTCGAAGCGGCCGAGCTTGCACAACAAGTCGCCGCGCACGCTGGGCAGCAAGTGGTACTTCGCCAGCGAGGACTCGGCGAGGAGCGCATTCGCCAGTTCCAGGCCGGCCTCGGGGCCGAAAGCCATGCCGACCGCCACCGCGCGGTTGAGCTCCACCACGGGTGATGGCGCCACTTCCGACAGCGCGTCGTAGATGGCGGCGATCTGCGCCCAGTCGGTATCGGCCGCCGTGGTGGCGCGGGCGTGGCAGGCGGCCAGCGCCGCCTGCAAGGCGTAGGGGCCGAGCGCCCCGTCCAGCTCTTGCGCGCGCGCCAGCGCCACCAGCCCGCGCCGGATCAGCAGGTGGTCCCAGCGGCTGCGGTCCTGTTCCAGCAACAGTACCGGGCGGCCTTGCGCGTCGACCCGTGCATGCGTGCGCGAGGCCTGGATCTCCATCAGCGCCACCAGGCCATGCACCTCGCTTTCCTCCGGAGCCAGGCCGGCCAGGGTGCGGCCCAGGCGCAGCGCTTCCTCGCACAGCGCGGGGCGCATCCAGTCGTCGCCGGCGGTGGCCGAATAGCCTTCATTGAAGATCAGGTAGATCACTTCCAGCACGGAGGCCAGGCGCGGCGCGCGCGCCTGGGGCCCGGGTACCTCGAAGGGCACGCGCGCGGCGCCGAGCGTGCGCTTGGCGCGCACGATGCGCTGGGCGATGGTGGGCTCCGGGGTCAGGAAGGCCCGCGCGATTTCCTCGGTGGTCAACCCGCCCAGCAGGCGCAGCGTCATGGCAACCCGCGCATCGGTGGAGAGCACCGGGTGGCAGGCGGTGAAGACCAGCCGCAGCAGGTCATCGCCGATGTCATCCTCGCGCGCGGCATCCAGCGCATCGACAAAATCCGGCACTACGTGGGCCTCCATCGCTTCGAGATCCTGGCCGATCTGCTCGTGCTTGCGGGCGTGCAGCGCTTGCTGGCGCAAGTGGTCGAGCGCGCGGTTCTTCGCCGTGGTCATCAGCCATGCGCCCGGGTTGTCCGGCACGCCGGTCTCGGTCCAGCGCTCCAGCGCGGCAACCAGGGCGTCCTGCGCCAGTTCTTCGGCCAGGCCCACGTCGCGCACCACGCGCGCAACGTGGGCGATGACCTTGGCGGATTCGATGCGCCAGACGGCTTCGATCGCCCGCTGCGTCGGTGTCGTCGTCGCCATGTGTTTCAAGCCGCGCTGGTCGCGCCGGGTGCCGAGGGCTCCATATACACCAACTCCCAGATATGCCCGTCGAGATCATCGAACCCGTGCCCGTACATGAAGCCGTGGTCCTGCGGCGCGCGCGGCGCCGTTGCGCCGCCGGCCACGGCTTTGGCGACCAGGGCGTCCACCTCGGCGCGGCTCTCGCAGGAGATGCAGATCAGCACTTCGGTGCTCTCGGTGGTATCGCACAGCTTGCGGGTGGTGAAGGTCTTGAAGAATGCATGCTTGAGCAGCATCGCGTGGATGTTCTCGCCGATAACCATGCAAGCGGCGTCGTCGTTGGTGAACTGCGGGTTGAAGGTGAACCCCAGGCCCTTGAAGAAATCCTGCGAGCGCTGCAGGTCGGCCACGGGGAGGTTCAGGTAGATTTGCTTATGCATGATTCGTCCTTGGATTCGATTTCGCGTGATTGGATGGAGGCTCGGCGGGTTGCCCCGCTCAACGGGCCACCGGCGCCTCGGCCAGCGTCTTCAGGTTGACCAGCCCTTGCTCGAAATCCTTGCCCACCATCTTGTCCATATTGAAGACCAGGTGCACCAGCTTGGCAAAGTACGGCACGGCGCCTTCCATCGACCATGTCACCTTGGTGGCATCGGCCTGCGGCCTGAGCGTGAATTCGGCGATGTTGTGCGCCTCGAACGGCTTGATGAAATCGAGCCGCATCGTGACCTTGGCGGCCGGCACGGTTTGGACGATTTCCATGCTGCCCACGCCTACCTTGTCGCTCTCCCAGGCGTAGGCGGCGCCCTGCCCGCTGCGCGTGGCGCCGTAGGTGCCCTTCAGGGACGGGTCCTTCTTTTCATAGGGATTCCACTGGTTAAAGTTGTGGAGGTCGTTGATGAGCGCGAACACGCGCTCCGGCGGCGCCTTGACGCTGGCGCTGCGCTCAACCCGGAAGGTATCGGGCCGCGTGGCGGCGTAGATCAGCAACAGGGCAATGGCGGCGAATGCGGCGAGCAGGATGGGCTTGAGCATGGTGTCGGGATCCGGCAAAGGTTGGGGTGGGCTCGGGTGTGATCGGGTGGAATCGGGTGATCGTGGGATGGTTGGCTCAGTGCTGGCCAACGTCCAGGTCGCGAAAGCGCTCCACCGCAGGGCTCGGCGCGAAGTCCTCCAGCTCGAACAGCTGCCGTACCTCGATCTCGCCGTCGGCCATATCGCCATGCGGCGACGGGAAGCGCCGCGCCCATTCCATCGCTTCCTCGCGGCTGCGCACCTGGATCAGCGTGTAGCCCGCCACTATTTCCTTGCTTTGCGCAAATGGCCCGTCGATGACGGTGCGCTGACCGCCGGCATAGCGGATGCGCCAGCCGGCGGAAGTGGGCTTGAGCCCGGCGGCGTCGAGCAGCACGCCCGCCTTGGCCAGCTGCTCGTGATACGCCGCCATCGCGGCGAAGAGGCTTTCGTCCGGCATCGCGCCGGCTTCACTGCCTTGCGTGGCTTTCACCAGGATCATGAATCGCATCGCGGTTCTCCTTAGCTTGAGGTGGCTGGTTGTCGGTGGTGAGCCATGGCGGCGGCACGCCGCTGCCATCTCGTTGACTCTTACCGGTACGACGAACCGCGCGCCGCCAGATCGACATCCTGTGCAAAAAAACCCGCAAACCAAGGGTAACTACCTAGATGAAGCCTTGCATCCCCATCCGCTTGCAGCCTTACAGGAAGCAAGGCCCGACCTCGCGGACCTCCACGGTGCACCATGCCGCGGCGGGACACTCGGCGGCGATGGCAATGGCCTCGTCCTGCGTGGCGCAGTCGAGCAGGAAGTAGCCGCCGATCATTTCCTTGGCCTCGGCAAAGGGGCCGTCGAGCAGGTCGCGGCGGCCTTCGCGCACCTGCACGCGCACGCCCTTGGCCTGCGACGTGAGCGAGTTGACGCCCAGCAGCAGCCCGCGCTCATTCAGGCCTTCGGCAAAACGCTGCATGCTGGCGTAAGCCTGGCGCCCTTCTTCCGGGGAACGCTCGGTGCGCTGGCCAACGGGTTCGACGATCAGCAACATGTACGACATAGGGTCTCCGCTTTGTTCTGCGCATTTTTGGGAATGGATTACCGCCCACATCCTGCACGCCTCGGCCGCCGGCCGCAAGCGGCCGGTGCGCCACATATGGACGGCAGAAATGCTTGGCCGTTAATTGCGATGATCGAACGTTCGCCAGCCATGGCCTATCCGGGCGGACAGTTTAATATGTCGACCTTGCGCCACCCGGCACCCAACACCTTCCCATGACCGCATCGCGCCAGCCAACCAACCATCCCTCGTACTTCATCGAGGGCGACACCGTGATCTGGTCGCACAACGACCGGCCGCTCTGGGCCAAGGACGGCAGCCCGCTGCCCATTGCCCATCCGCAGGCGTTCCGCTGCATCGCCGGGCGCTGGTTCACCGACGGCGAGCACGTCATCGTGCAGGCCCAGCAAGGCAGCGGCGCGGCCTGGTACTACTTCTACCGGATCGAAAACGCCGACATCGCCACCTTCGAAGTCCTCAACGAGCGCTACGCCCGCGACGCGCGCCAGGCTTACTTCATTACCGGCAAGACCATCCGCACCCGCAGCCCGCAGGCCTTCCGGCCGCTGGTCTACCAGGACTGGCGCTGGCCGGAGAACGGCCCGCTGGAGCCGGTGACCTGCATGCATGACTACTACGCCGTGGACGCCGAGTCGGCCTACTTCAACGGCAAGCGCGTAACCGGCGCGGATGGCGCCACCGTGGTGGGCTTGCCGGGCAACTACATTGCCGATGCCGGGCATGTGTATTACTTCGGCCAGCGCATCGAAGCCGACCGCGCCAGCCTGGTGGTAGCGCCCAGTGGCGACGGCCCGCTGCGCATGACCGACAAGCTCGGCCCCATCGACAACGGCCAGCGCATGACCGCGCTCGACCACTGCCAGGTGGAGCACTGGCGGGACTTCTTCACGGCCCTGCCCGCGCTGCAGGACTACTGGTGGCACCGCCTGCAGGCGCCCGCCACGCCAGCCACGCCGGCGCAAGAAGTGGAATACGACGGCCATCGCCTCGCCGGGCTCGATCCCGCCACCTTTGCCGCGAGGGAAATGCCCGTTGGCCACGGCCTGACCGGCGTGTTCTGTGGCGATGCGCATGGCATCCACTGGCTGCACCGGTACGCCGACGACCCGTGCGAGCTGACCTTGCTTTCCTCGCGCCCGATATCCAGCCTGGAAACCTTGGGGGATGGCTATCTCAGCGACGGCGTCACCGTGTTCTACGCGCCGAACCATTATCAAACGCCGCAAGCCCTGCGCAAGGTCGATCCCGCCGGGTTTACCGTGCTGCACGGCCCGTGGGCCCGCGATGCCAGCCGTGCCTTCTATCGCGGCAAGGCCAAGAAAGGCGTGAACCCGGATGCCTTGCGCATCGCAGGCTGCTACGCGTGGGACGACGCGCAATTGTTCTGCGACGACAAGCCGCTCACGGTAGCCGTGCCGCACGATACGCTGCAGGTACCGCACCCTGGCTTCCTGCTGGCCGGCGACCAGTTGTTCTTCGGGCGCCGGCCGGTCTCGGCCAAGCGCGTGCATCTGCCCACACTGGAGTTCCTTGACGCGGACTTTGCGCGCGACCGCAAGCACGCCTATATCATTGGCTATGTGAACCTGGTCGCCATCGACGGCGCCGATCCGGCCAGCTTCCGCGTGCTGGAAAACGGCCGCGCCGCCGATGCGGTGCGCGAGTACGACGCGGCCGCACTGAAGCAAGCGAGCGCACCGGCAACCGACTAGCCGCTGAACCTCATCGGTACAATGGCTCGGACATGGGACGCGAGCTATTTCCTGACCCCGATGCCATCATGACCCAGGCTTATTCAGAAACCGTCAGCCGGATCCTTGCTGCCCATCTGCAAAGGCGTGTCCAGCCGGCTGCGTCCGCCTGCCCTGCCGCCACCCCGCCGCTGATCGTGCACCAGCATTTCACCGTCGCGAACGAGGCGGTGGCGCTGCAGCTGCCGGCCTGGCGCGACTATGTCGGCCGCATACTCGATGTCCCGGTTTCGCGCGCGCAGGTTGCCGGCGGCTTCCGGGGCGAGCTCGATACCTATGTGCTCAAGGACCTGACCTACCTGGACAGCCGCACCGATCCGGTGGGCCAGATTCGCACCACCGCGCGCATCTCCACCGACAGCGTGCGCGACTACGTCTTCCATGTGGCCGTGGACGGGATCGCCGAAACGGTGACGGACTTCACCCGGCAGCGCAAATCGGCCCAGTTCGTGCCGGGCATCCTGGCGCTCGACATGAACCAGCCGATGCACATGCACCGCCCCACGCGCGCACGGGTGCTGGCCTTCTTCGTGCCGCGCGCCGCGGTGGAGGCGGCCATCCCCGATGCCGAGTCCATCCATGGCCGAGTGGTGACCTATACCTCGCCGCTGACGCGCCTGATCTTCGATCACGTGACGGCGCTCTGCCGCAACCTCCCGGCACTGTCCGAGGCCGATGCGGAAAAAACCATCCGCGGCTGCGCGCACCTGATCGTTGCCGCATTCGGCAAGCAGGCGCGCCTTGCCGGCAACGCGCGCGCGGCCGCCCGCGCCGCCATGCTGGAGCGGGTGCAGCGCTACGTGCAGGCCAATCTGCACCAGGAGAACCTCTCGCCCGAGAGCATCCTGCAAGCGTTCGGGCTGCCGCGCCCAACCCTGTACCGGATGTTCGAGCACGAAGGCGGCCTTGGCGCGTATATCCGCAACTGCAGGTTGCGCTCGGCGGCCGACGATCTCCTGCGCCTTGCGCACATCAGCATCGGCGAGATCGCCTATGGGGCCGGCTTCAACAGCGCCTCTGACTTTACCCGCGCCTTCCGCCGGGCCTACGGCGTGTCCCCGAGGGATTTCCGGGGATTCTGAGCGCTGGCGACGGCGCCAACGGCCACGGGATGCAACAGGACGGGCCGCATGCGCCATATGTCACGTAACCGTCATGCGCGCGCCATACAATCGGCGGCTTCCCAATAGTCCGAATGCCCTGGCGATGCCTGACGTTCCGGTTGACTCACACTTGGCTCGTTCCCGCTTCCGGCAGCCCTGTGCCGAGGATCTCTGCGTCACCACGCCATCGGTGACCACGGAACAGAACAACCAGGAAGTCCTCGATGTGTTCGGCAAGCACCGGGACCTTGCCAGCTTGCCGGTGACCGAGAACGACACGCCGATCGGCCTGATCAATCGCGCGATCTTCATGTCGCAGATGAGCAAGCCCTATCACCGTGAGCTGTACAACCGCAAGAGCTGCATCGCCTTCATGGACAAGGAGCCGCTGGTGGTCGATGCCGCGATGAGCATCGAGGCCCTGACCTTCAAGGCGGTGGAGTATGGCGAAAAAGCACTTGCCGACGGCTTCATCATCGCGCGGGACGGCCGCTTCCTTGGCATCGGGCATGGCTTGCAGCTGATGCGTGTGGTCGCGGACATGCAGGCCGAGAAAAACCGCCAGATCATGCACAGCATCGACTACGCCAGCACCATCCAGCGCTCGATGCTGCGCCCCTCGCGCGAGGCGCTGGCCAGGACGCTCGGCGACGCGGGCCTGGTGTGGGAGCCGCGCGATGTGGTTGGCGGAGATTTCTATCACTTTGCCGCGTTCGAGGACGGCTGGTTTGCCGCGCTGGCCGATTGCACGGGCCACGGCGTACCGGGCGCGTTCCTGACCCTGATCTCCTCGTCCATCCTGATCCAGGCCATCGAGCAGCGCGGCCCGCGCGACCCCGGCGCGCTCCTGATGGCGGTGAACCGCGGCATCAAGCAGATGCTCGGGCAGCTCGATGGCGATGATGAAACGCCTGGCTCGAACGACGGCATGGATGCGGCGTTCTTCTGGTTTGACAACGCCAGCCGCCGGCTCGTATTCGCCGGCGCCAAGAGCGCCTTGTTCGTGCTCCAGCCCGGCGAGGAGGAAGGCGAGATCGTGGACGGCGAGCGCATGGGTGTCGGCTATGTGGATACCGACCTGGACTTTGCCTGGCAGAACCGCCTTATCCAGACCCAGCCGGACAGCGTGGTGTTTGTGACCACCGATGGACTGATCGACCAGATCGGCGGCCCCAAGGAAATCGCCTTTGGCAAGCGCCGCATCCGCGAAGCGATCCGTGGCAGCCGGCACGCCTCGGCGGCGCAGATCAACGAGGCCGTGCTGGACCAGTATCGCGCGTGGCAAGGCCATCACCGCCGCCGCGACGACCTCACGTTTTTCTGCTTTCGTGTTCAATAGTCCTGCAATGGCCTGCTATAGCACTGAGATGAACGGTAATTCGATTGACCATGAATATGGGCCATTCTTTGAAATGGCCCGGGAACGCAACGTGATCTTCTACTACGTCGGCTACTTTTCCCAGAACATCATCGCGGCGATGTCCGATGCGGTGCGGCTGCAACTGACGGTGAGCGGCGTCGACGGCTCGACCCGGCGCAAGCTGTTCTCCTCGTTCGTGGAGATGGCGCAGAACATCGTCCACTATTCGTCCGACGCGCTCACGCCGCCCACCCAGGACACCAACCAGCTGCGCCATGGCTCGGTGTGCATCTGCATGGTGGAAGACCGCTACCGGCTGATGTGCTCCAACCCGGTGGCGATCACCCGCGTGGGGCAACTGCGCGCCGCGCTGGAACCATTGCGCACCATGACGCTGGACCAGATCAAGCAGGCCTACAAGGAAACCATGCGCGCCGAAGCGCCGGAAGGCAGCAAGGGCGCCGGCCTGGGATTCCTGACGGTAGCCCGCGATGCCAGCGCGCCGCTGGAGTACAGCTTCCAGCCCATCGACGCAGACCCGGTATCGACGATGTTCTTCCTTACCGCCACCATCTGAATCACTGAACGGGATCGAAAGGGAAACTGATGGAAAACCTGTTCATAGCCGCCACACCGACCTCGCCCGAGGTGAGCTTTGATTTCAAGCAGCACACGCTCTGCCTCAAAGGCGAATCCTATCCGGAGAACGCCGCGGTGTTCTACGGCGACGTGATCCTGCGCCTGCGCAAATACCTGGCGGCCTGCGAGGACACCGAAGTCACCGTGCACGTGGCGCTGACGTACTTCAACAGCTCCAGCACCAAGGTCCTGTTCGGCATGTTCGACGCCATGAACGATGCGGCCGACAAGGGCAACCGGGTCATCGTGCACTGGTATCACGACGTGGACGACGACACGATCCTGGAATTCGGCCAGGACCTGCACGCCGACTTCCCCGCCATCGATTTCCTCGACCACGCCACCACGGCGAGCTGACCCGCGCATGTCCGAGCCAGATCTCTTCGAGTCGGAAACCAGCGTCCTGGCGGGCGCCAGGGCAGTATTCGGCAATCCCGATGCCGGTGCCCAGGCATACCGCGACACGCTGGGCGAGCTGATCGGCTACTACGAGCGGCTGATGCGCGAAACCCGGCGCCTGATACGGCGCAGCGACCGCGAAGAGCTGGAAATGAACCGGCTCAACCATCGCCTGCAGGACCTGGCCCGCGAGCTGGAATTCCGCGCCACGCGCGACACGCTCACCGGCGCGCTGAACCGCGGCGCCATCATCGAGCGGGCCGGCGCGGTGCTGGCCGGGGATAGCCTGGCGTTGATCGTGCTCGACATCGATCACTTCAAGCGGGTCAACGACTCGATGGGCCACCCTGTAGGCGACACCGTGATCCGCGGCGTCGTCGACTGCCTGGAGCGGTCGGTGCAAGGCACGGGCGTCATCGGCCGGGTGGGCGGCGAGGAGTTCGCTGCGCTGCTGCCGGCGCGCGCGCTGGACGCCGCTGTCGAACTGGCGGAGCGCATGCGGCTGCATATCGAGCAGCATGTGTTTCCGGTCAAGGCTGGGCTGCAGGTGACAGCTAGTTTCGGCGTGAGCTGGAGCCCCCCTGGGACGAGCTTCGAGCAGGCCTATGCGCGCGCTGACGAGGCGTTGTATCAGGCCAAGCGAAGCGGGCGTAACCGGGTTGTCAGTTTGCTGGAGGGCGAGCTGGTGGTGCCGTTGCATTGAGGCGCCGCGCCGGTCGCGTTCACGCAAAACGAGAAGCCACAACATGCCGCGGCGCGCTCCACGGCCCCTGCGGCCCGCTCAGCTCACCGGGTTGGCCTGCACCGCCAGCGGAAAACCGGTATCGAACGTGGTCCGCACATCCAGCCGCTGCTTGAGCAGCCCTGCCTTCAGGTAGAAATCCGCCGTGCGCTGCTGCTCGGCAATCACTGCCGCATCGATGTTGCGCCACTGCGTACGGCGCCGCTCGAACTGCAGCCGCGCGGCCTCCGGCGGGATGCCGATGATGCGCGCCAGCGCCGCGGAGAAGCCGTCCACATGCTGGTACGACCACACCTGGGCGCGCACCACGCGCTGCAGGAAATCGCGCAGCACCTCGCGCTTGGCGGCCAGCGCGCTGTCCGTCGCCGCCAGATAGCTCAGGCCGGACCACAGCCCGCGCCCGCTCACCAGCACGCGTGCATGCCCGCTGGTCTCGGCCAGCGCAGTGTACGGCTCCCATGTGGCCCACGCATCGATCGAGCCGTTGACCAGCGCGAGCTTGGCGTCCGCCGGCGGCAGGAAGCGCAGGCTGGCGTCCTCGGGCTTCAAGCCGGCCGATTCGAGCGCCTTCAGGGCGACGAAGTGACCAATGGAGCCACGGTTGGTGCCGATGTTCTTGCCGCGCAGGTCTGCCGCCGTCTTCAAGGGCGAATTGGCGCGTACCAGCACGGCAGTGCCGAACGGGTCCGAGCGGTTGGCGCCGATGATCCTGATCGGCGTGCCGGCGGCCAGCGCGAAGATGGCGGGCGCATCGCCGATCGGGCCGGAATCCACCGCGCCGGCGTTCAGCGCCTCGGCCAGCGGCGCGGCGGCGGGAAACTCCGTCCACTGGATGTCGTAGGCCAGGCCCTTGAGTTCGCCTGCGCTTTCCAGCAGGGCGCGCAGGCCGCCCTTCTGGTCGCCGGCCTTGAGCACGGGGCGGCCCTGGGCCGACACGGAAAACGGCAAGGCGCCGCTGGCCGCCGCCAAGGCGCCATAGCGCAGGAATTGTCTTCGGGATGCCGTCATAATGCCGCTCGCCATCCCCTTCAGGCTGCCTTGCGGCCAGCACCGGAACCAGCGCCGGCCGCGGCCTCGCGCTGCGCCACCAGCTCGCGCACGCGGGGAATCAGCGCGCGGCCGTAGTCCACCGCATCTTCGAGCGGATCGAAGCCGCGGATCAGGAAGGTGGTCACGCCAAGGTCGTAGTAGTCCAGCAGCGCGTCGGCGACTTGCTCCGGCGTGCCCACCAGCGCGGTGGAGTTGGAGCGCGCGCCGGTGAGCTTGGCGATCTCCGTCCACAGGCGCTTGTCCACGCGCGGCCCCCTGTCGGCGGCGGCCAGCAGGCGGCGCGCGCCTTCGCTTTGCTGCGGGCCGCCCTGCCCCAGGCCAGCCGCCTCGCGCAGGCGGCGCGTTTCTTCGAGGATGGCATTGGCGCGTGCCCATGCCGCCGTCTCGGTTTGCGCCAGGATCGGCCGGAACGAGACCGAGAAGCGCACCTGCCGCCCATGCGTGGCCGCCTCGGCGCGTACCCGCGTGGTGATGTCGCGGACCTGCTCGAGCGATTCGCCCCACAGTGCGTAGACATCGGCATGACGTCCGGCGACTTCAATCGCCGCGTCCGAAGCACCGCCGAAGAAGATCGGCACGTATGGCTTCTGGGCCGGCTTCACTTCGGAGAAGCCCTGGGTGAAGCGGTAATACCTGCCTTCGTGGTCGAACGGCTTGTCCTGCGTCCAGATGCGCCGCAGGATGCCGAGGTATTCGTCGGTGCGCGCATAGCGCTCGTCATGGCTGAGGAAATCGCCGTCGCGCTGCTGCTCGGAATCGGAGCCGCCGGAGATGAAGTGCACGCCAAGCCGGCCACCGCTGAACTGGTCGAGCGAGGCAATCTGCCGGGCCGCCAGCGTGGGCGCGGTAAAACCCGGCCGGTGCGCCAGCATGAAATGCACGCGCTCGGTCACGGCAGCCGCATAGGCAATGGTGAGCGTAGCGGACGGGCCGGTGGAGTGATGCGGCACCAGCACGCGGTCGAAGCCGGCGTTCTCATGCGCTTGCGCAAACGCCCGCACATAGTCGCGATCCACGACCGGTCCGCTGGCCGGATGGATCTCCGACTGCTTCTGGCTCTGGATCATGCCAATGATTTCCACGCTCATCGTAGGCTCCTGTTCCTGGTTTGCGATGATTTGAAGCGGCCGCGCGGGAGATGCGCGCCGTATCGCCAAGACATGAACATACGCCGAGGATGGGCGATCCTTAAAGGAAGAAGAACGAGTGAAGATATGCGGTTTTGCGCGGTAGCCCGCAGCGCGGCTGACCTGGCGCTTAGATTTCCGTGCCCACCCCTCATCTCAAAATCATCGATTTTTTGAAATCACACCACTCATGTATTGATTTAAATCGCGCAGATCATTAATCCTCCAAGGGTACGGCGATAGCTTTACGCCATTCTCTTTCAAAGTTCTTGGAATCAAGTCTCCATTTGGACGAAGTATTACCGATGATACAATAACGCCCGGATATTCATTTAGCCGTTTTTTGAAAGCGGATGTTGTAAGATCAGGCGTAGGAGGATTGCTCTTATTAGCCAATGGTCCCGTTCCTTTGAGATCTACTCCATGGCACATGGCACATCTCTGTGAATAGAGATTTTTCCCATTGACATTATCCGCGAAGGATAGTGATGCTTGAGTTAGCGATAAAATTCCCAGCGAAGCGATGAATAATATTTTCATTTTTCCTTGTTGTATAAATCAGATCTGATTAAGGGGGCGATTTAGCGCCCCCTCCTCTTGATTGACGCGGCCTCTGATTAGCCGGCAGCCGCGCTCTTCAACCCGTCCGACACGCCTTGTGCCGAGTCTTTGCACCACTGCCTGGCGCCGAGCGGGCTGTTTTCAATCCCATCTTCCTTGCCGTCCGGCATCAGCACGTTACCGCGCAGCCCCGCGGCCTCGCTGGCCTCGCCACCGCTTGTATCTACCCCGGGGATCCCCGCGATCAGGCTGACCATCTTCCTGGCGTTCTTGACACTGTCGGCTTTCAGGAAGCCCTTCCCGACACAGTAGCTGGTGAGGCCGGCGACGTTGCGGGACATGTCATACATGCCCTTGAGCACAGCCGGGTCTGCTTGCGCATGCGCCGGAGCGGCAAGCACGATCGTGCTTGCCGCCATCAGGATTGCCGATATCTTCTTGTTCATCGTTCTCTGTGTTTCCCATCATTGGTGCCCGGCTTCAATTAGCCGGCTTTGCCAAGTATACTTGCAGTCACATCAGGCTTCATGGCCTGCCGTTAAATCGGACCCTTCAGGGCTCGCTTTCTTATTGACCGGACTGACAATCCCTACCTTTTTCCTCGCTCTGCATGGCTCTTCGATTTCGTCCCGTCCCCCGCGCTTTTTCGGCCTTGCTTCTCTGCGCCGTCGCCGCCTCGCCCCATGCCCTGGCCAATGAATACGTCCTGGTCCCGATCACCGGCAGCGAGCAGGAGACCAGGGAGGCTTCCGCGCTGGAACCAGCCGTGGCCCGATTCGCCGGCCTGGCTTCCGGCTCCTATTACTGGGAGGATGGGCTGCTGGCCGAACAACTGCTAACCGGCCTGGCATCGCGCCCGGACAGGTTCGAGCAGGCGCTGCCCGGTGGCCAGCGCCTGCTGGCGTCGCGCCGGGAGTTTTCCGACGGCGCCGAGCGCGCGGCCGTGCTGGTCGACGCGCGCGGCGACGTGCTGGCCGCGGCGCTGGTGCACCGGCAGTGCGGCAAGGAATCCATCTGCCAGGACAGCCAGCATGCCGTGCTGTCGGTCTTCCTGCGGCCCGGCTTCGGGCGCGCACAGGCGCAGCCGCTGGTCGCGTGGAGCCAGGATGTGCCCAAGGCGCTGAAGCTTGGCAGGGGCGAGACGATCGCCACGGTGGAGACCATCACGCTGGATGCCAGCCGCACTGGCGCCAGCCCGGTCCAGCGCCCCACGGGATTCCCACCGCAGGTGCCGCTGTACCCGAGGGCCATCCTCTATCGCACCGGGCAGAATGCCTTGAGCGACGCCCGGGCCAGGCGCGTGGTGCGGCTGCAGACCACCGATAGCATTGAGCAGGTGCTGGCCTTCTACAAACGGTTGTCGCCGCCGATGGGGCAGTTGGAGACTGGCAAGAATGACAACAGCGGCTACGTGAGCGGCAAGCGCAAGGGCGTGGCGTTTTCCGTCGAGGCGCAGCGCAATGAGCACTTCCCGAGCCTCACCAACGTGGAGGTGGAGATCGCCGACTGACCGCGGCGAGGACGATGCGGGAGTCATTTCAAGCCGGTCGCCGCCGTTGCCGACGGCCCCGCTTCGATCGCCCCAGCATTACCAAGTATACTTACGGTCACATCGGGCTTCGCAGCCTCCCGTCAAAACGGACCCTGCCGAGCCCGTTTCCTTGTTTATCGGATTGCCGGATTGCCGGATTACCGGACTGACAATCCCTACCATTTTTCCTCTCCTTTTTCCTTTCCGCATGGCTCTTCGATTTCGTCCCGCCTCCTGTGCAGCGCTGGCATTGCTGCTTTCCACCCTCGGCGCCGCGCCCCTTGCCCTGGCCGCGGATGCCGTCCTGGTCCTGGACACCAGCCACCAGCAGGAAACCCGGGAAGCCCCCGCGCTGGATCTCGCCATCACCCGGTTTGCCGGCAATGCRTCCGGTACTTACTATTGGGAGGACGGCCTGCTGGCCGAGCAGATCCTGTCGGGGCTGCAGTCGCGCGCCAACCGGGCCCAGCAGGAACTGCCCGATGGCCAGCGCGTGCTGTCGTCGCGCCGCCAGCTATCGCAAGGCGCCGAACGCGCGGCCGTGCTGGTAGACGAGCGCGGCGACGTGCTGGCCGCGGCCCTGGTGCACCGCGAATGCGGCAAGAATGGCTGCCAGGACGACCAGCACGGCCGGCTGTCCGTCTTCCTGCGGCCCGGCCTCGATCGCGCCAAGGCTCAACCGCTGGTGACGTGGAGCCAGGACGTGCCCGAAGACCTGGAGACCGACCCCGGCGAGAAGATCGCCAAGGTGGAGACCATCACGCTGGATGCCGCCAACACCACGGCCAAGCCGGTCAAGCTCCCCAAGGGATTTTCGCCGCAAGTGCCGCTGTACCCGCGGGCCATCGTTCATCGCACCGCGCAGGATGCGCTGAGCAACGCCAAGGCCAAGCGTGTGCTCAGGCTGCAGACCACCGACAGCATCGAGCAGGTGCTGGCCTTCTACAAGCAACTGACGCCGCCGCTGCAGGATGCCGCGTCCGACCTGGAGGGCAACACCGGCTTCGTGGTGGGCAAGCGCAAGGGCGTGGCGTTTTCCGTCAACCTGAAGGAGGACAAATACTTCCCGACCATCACCAACATGGAGGTCGAGATCGGCGAGTGATCCGGCTGCCGGGCGGCGAGCGGCGGCGAGCGGCGGATTACATGCCGTTGTCGCCCTCCACCTTGCCGATCGACGCCTTGATCCCGACAGCGGTGCGCAAGCCCTTGACGGAATACGTTTGCGTTTGCGCCTGCGCTTGGTCCTCCGGCATGCGCATCCACAGTTGCGCGAACAGCCCGTCCTTGGGTGAATAGCCGCCAAACCAGTCGACCAGTTGCCCGACGTAGCACTGGCGCCCCACCCAGACGGGCATGTCTGCCACGATTTCAAAGGTGTAGTGGCCCGGGCCGTAGCTGTAGTAGACGCCGCGGTCATCGCCCTTGACGGTGTCCGGAACCGGGCAAAGAGGCTTGTCCATGGTGCCGGCATCACGGGCCACCGCGCTGCTCGCCTGCCTAAGCGCGCGCGTCAGGGCGGCATGCAAGGTGCTGTCCAGCGTGGTCGATGATCAGATCGCGCTGGCCGTCGCCGTCGATTTCCATCAGCGTGTAGGAAGCGTTGCCGTTCTCCCCGCCGCCTTCGATGCCCGAGGCCAGCAAGGCGCGCCATTCGTCGCTGGTGACGCCTGGGGGGCGTGTCGCCGGGAAATGCGCGTCGTCGCCCGTTTGCTTGTCTTCTTTCACGTTGGCGAACGTTGTCATGCCCGTCTTGATGCGGATCGCATCGAGGGCCTTCTCTAGCGGGAACACCGGCTCGGTCTTGCGCATGGCTTCCACCGCCTGGCGCAGGTCCTCCAGCGCCTGCCGGTCCACGCTGTCCGGCTTGTAGGCGGCGGCTTCGCGCAGCTGCGCCCGCAATGCCGCAAGGCGCTCGTCATATCGTGCCTTGATGCAGCGCTTGTCCGCGCCACACTGATCCCGGGTCTTCAGCTACGCAAGCTGGGCTTGCCGTAGCGCGGCGCGCTGCGGGGCCTGGGCGCCGGCGAGCTTGCCATACACGGCCGAGAGCTTGCCGTCGAGCTTGCGCAGATCCGCATCGGCGCAGATCGCGACCTCCGTGCCGCTCGCCGCGCGGTCGCATTGCATGCCGGCCTGCGCAGCCTGTGCGGCAGGGACATACAGCGCCAACAAGGCGACCAGCGACGAGACATTCCTGATGTTTACATTCACAACGCGCGTTCTCTTCTGAGTGGTTCCAGCCTGGAAAGGCAAGCAGGCACTGCCCCCTCAACAAGCGAATATGGAAGCGCAATATGCTTCTTTGTGCCGATGCGCACCGGCCGGTAGTCTAGCAAGTCCTTGTTCATGGCAAGCCCGCCGCTACCTGCTCTATGCCTCAAAGCTTCTCCGCGCTGCCCGATGGGGCCATCCCGCTCCACGTGGCGGCACCGCAAACGCTTGCGGCCTTGCTGGAACAACTGCCGCCGGTGCAAGCACAGTGGGCACGCGCAACCGGCTTCGTCCCGTTGCCTGGCAAGACCTTGTTGCTGCCGGATGCCGATGGCGCGCTGGCGGGCGTGATCGTCGGCGCCGATCCGGCCCAGCCGTTGTGGCAACTGGCGGGCCTGCCGAAGCAGTTGCCGCCAGGGCGCTATGCAATCGCCGCCGCGCAGGATGAACCGCCGCTGGCCGCGCTCGGCTGGGCCATCGGCGCCTTGCCCGCGCGCTGGGACGACACGGTGGACGACACAGTGGACGACGCGGCGAGCGGCGCTCAAGACCTCGCGCAACTGGTCGTGCCACAGGCCACGCAGCAAACCCTCCAGCCCCTGGCCACAGCCATCGGCCTGGTACGCCGGCTGGTCAACACACCGGCCAACGTCCTCGGCCCCGCACGCCTGTCGGACGCAGTCCGCGCACTGGCGCAGGCGCATGGCGCCGAGTTCCGGGAATGGATTGGCGACGCCCTGCCGGATGCGGGCTTCCCGCTGGTCCACGCCGTCGGCCGCGCGGGCGCCCAAGCGCCGCGCGTGGCCACGCTGCATTGGGGCGACCCGGCTGCGCCGCGCGTGGTGCTGGCCGGCAAAGGCGTGTGCTTCGATTCAGGCGGGCTGGATATCAAGCCGGCGCAGGGCATGCGCTGGATGAAGAAAGACATGGGCGGCGCGGCCCACGCCATTGCGCTTGCGCAACTGGTGATGCAGGCGCGCCTGCCCGTGCGGCTGACCCTGGTGGTGCCGGCCGTGGAAAACGCCATCGGCTCCGGCGCGCTGCGCCCAGGCGATGTGATCCGCGCTGCCAATGGCACGTCGGTGGAAATCGAAAACACCGATGCGGAGGGCCGGCTGGTGCTGGCCGATGCCCTGCATCACGCGCTGGGCGAGCGGCACGCGCCCGCCGCCATCGCCATCGACCTGGCCACGCTGACCGGCGCGGCCCGCGTGGCGCTTGGGCCGGAGCTGCCCGCGCTGTTCAGCAATGACGATGCCCTTGCCGCCGACCTGCTCGCGCAGGCCCAGCGGCTGGCCGATCCGCTGTGGCGCATGCCGCTGTGGCAGCCCTATCACGCCATGCTGAAATCGTCGTTCGCGGATACGCAGAATGCCGCCGCCGCGCCGCTGGCCGGCGCCATTACCGCTGCCCTGTTCCTGCAGCGCTTTGTCCCGGACGGCACGCCCTGGCTGCACCTGGACCTGTACGCCTGGAACCAGGACGACCGCCCGGGCCGCCCGCGCGGCGGCGAGGCGCAGGGACTGCGCGCGCTCTTCGGCTTGCTGTCGCAGCGCTTTCCCGCGGTTGCCGGCAAGCCCATGCATTCCTGATTACAAGACAACCACCGTAAGTGAGAACAACAGACATGATCCAACGACTGGCGCTGGTCGCCACCCTGGCCGCCGTATTGCTGGCCGCTCCCGCGCTGCACGCCGAAACCCTGCGCTGGGCGCGCTCGGCCGACGCCTCCACGCTGGACCCGCACGCCGTCAACAACGGGCCCAACCACAACCTGCTGCACCAGGTCTATGAGCCGCTGATCATCCGCACCGCCGATGGCAAGCTGCTGCCCACGCTGGCCACCTCGTGGCAGCGCACGGACGACCCCACGGTATGGGAGTTCCAGCTGCGCAAGGGCGTGAAGTTCCACGATGGCAGCGTGTTTACCGCCGACGATGCGGTGTTCTCGCTGTTGCGCGCCAAGTCGCCCACCTCGGACATGAAATCGCTGCTGGTCTCGATCACCGAGGTGACCAAGGTTTCGCCCTTCGTCATCCGCATCAAGACCGCTGGCCCCAACCCGCTGCTGCCCGACAACCTGACCAATATCCAGATCCTGAGCGCGGCATGGTCAAAGTCGCACAACGTGGAGCAGCCGCAGAACGCCTCGGCCAAGGAAGAGACCTACGCCACGCGCAATGTGAACGGCACCGGCCCGTACACGCTGGTGTCGCGCGAGCAGGACGTGCGCACGGTGCTCAAGCTCTTCCCGCAGTACTGGGGCCGCGGCCAGTTCCCGCTGGAGATCGACGAGCTGGTCTACCTGCCGATCAAGTCGCCCGCCACCCGCGTGGCCGCACTGCTCTCCGGCGAGGTGGATTTCGTGCAGGACCTGCCGATCCAGGACACGGCGCGGCTGCGCGCCGACCCCAAGCTGCGCGTGAACCAGGCAGCGGAAAACCGTGTGATCTTCTTCGGCCTGAACGTGGGCAACGCGCCCTTGAAGTACTCGGACGTGAAGGACCGCAACCCGCTGGCCGACCGCCGCGTGCGCGAGGCGTTCCAGCTCGCCATCGACCGCAACGCCATCAAGACGGCCGTGATGCGCGGCTTGTCGGTGCCGACCAATATCATCGCGCCGCCGTTCGTGCATGGCTATGACAAGGCCTTCGACGTGGTCGGCAAGCCCGACGTGGCGCGCGCCAAGGCGCTGCTGGCGCAAGCAGGCTATCCCAACGGCTTCGGCATCACCCTGCATTGCACCAACGACCGCTACCTCAACGACGAAGCCATCTGCCAGGCCGCTGCCGGCTTCCTGGGCCGCATCGGCATAAAGACCACGGTGGTCTCGCGCCCGCTGGCGATCCAGACCGCCGCCATCAACAACCTGGATACGGACTTCTACCTGTATGGCTGGGGCGTGCCGACCTACGACTCGGCCTACATCTTCGACTACCTGGTCCACACGCGCGGCAAGAACGCGCGCGGCGCCACCAATGCCACGCGCTACAGCAACCCGGAGCTGGATGCGAAGATCGTTTCGCTCTCTAGCGAGGGCGACCAGAAGCAGCGCGACGCCACCATCAAGAGCATCTGGGCCACGGTGCAGAAGGAACTGGTCTACCTGCCGCTGCACGACCAGATCCAGACCTACGCCATGGTGCGCAAGTTCGACATCCCGGTGAACCCGTCGAACACGCCCTACTTCAAGCTGTTCAAGCTGGCGAAGTCGTGACAATGGGCGCGCGCTGATGCTGGTCCACCTTCTCCGCCGCCTTGGCCAGTCGCTGCTGGTGCTGCTGGCCGTGTCCTTTATCGCCTTCCTGGTGTTTCGCCATATCGGTGACCCCACGGTCAGCCTGCTGGGCGAGGATGCCTCGATCGAAGACCGCCAGGCGCTGGTGGCCGAACTGGGCTTCGACCGGCCCGTGCCGGTGCAGTACGCGCGCTATCTCGGCAACGTGCTGCATGGCCAGTTCGGCATCTCGTACCGGGTCAAGCGGCCGGTGACGCAAG
Source organism: Cupriavidus sp. YAF13 (assembly GCF_052113425.1). Lineage (NCBI taxonomy): Bacteria > Pseudomonadati > Pseudomonadota > Betaproteobacteria > Burkholderiales > Burkholderiaceae > Cupriavidus > Cupriavidus sp. YAF13. Next base: position 20,461 of record NZ_JBFRDD010000044.1, on the reverse strand, counting down.
TCATCCTGGAGCGCGCGCCTGCCACGCTGGAGCTGGCGCTGGTGGCGGCGGTGGTCGCCGTGCTGGGCGGCGTGGCGCTGGGCGTCTACACGGCGATACAGCGCGACGGCTGGGCCAGCCGCGCGCTGATGACGGTGTCGCTGGTCGGCGTCTCGCTGCCGACCTTCCTGATCGGCATCCTGCTGATCAACCTGTTTGCCGTGGAACTGCGCTGGCTGCCCTCGTTCGGGCGCGGCGACACCGTGGCCGTGGGCGGGTGGAACACGGGCCTGCTCACGCGCTCCGGCTGGGCCTCTCTGGTACTGCCGGTGGCCACGCTAGGCCTGTTCAAGCTGACGCTGATCATGCGCCTGGTGCGCGCGGAAATGATGGAAGCGCTGCGCACCGACTACGTGCGCTTTGCCCGCGCGCGCGGCCTGCCCGAGCGGCGCATCCACTACGGCCACGCGCTGCGCAATACGCTGATCCCGGTGGTCACCATCACCGGGCTGCAGCTCGGCTCGCTGATCGCCTTCGCCATCGTCACCGAGACGGTGTTCCAGTGGCCCGGCGTCGGGCTGCTATTCATCTCGTCGATCCAGGCGGTGGACGTGCCAGTGATCGCCGCCTACCTGCTGATGATCGCGGTGCTGTACGTGTGCATCAACCTGGCGGTGGACCTGGTCTACCTGCTGGTGGATCCGCGCCTGCGCCATGCCTGACTCCGCCATGAACCCAATGCAAAACGCCCCCGCTCCAGCCGCCCCGGCGCAAAACCGCTGGCGCAATGCCGAGTCGCCCGTGGTGCGGGCGCTGGCGCGCTCGCGTACCGCGCAATTTACCGTGCTGCTGCTGGCGCTGCTGGTGCTCGCCGCCCTGTTCGCGCCCTGGCTGGCGCGGCAGAACCCCTTCGATCCCGCCGGGCTGGAGTTGCTCGATGCCTTCACGCCACCTTGGCAGCATGGCGCGTCCGGCGCGTTCTATCCGCTTGGCAGCGACGACCAGGGGCGCGATATTTTTTCCGCCATCCTCTACGGCTTGCGCATGTCCCTGCTGGTGGGCGCGGCGGCGGTGGCGCTGTCGCTGGCCATCGGCGTCACGCTTGGCCTGGTGGCCGGCTATGCCGGCGGCTGGTTCGATACCGTGGTGATGCGCCTGGCCGATGTCCAGCTCACCTTTCCGGTGCTGCTGGTGGCGCTGCTGATCTTTGGCATTGCACGCGGCATCCTGCCCGCTGGCTACCGCGACGAGATGGCGCTCTACGTGATCGTGACCGCCATCGGCCTGTCGGAGTGGGTGCAATACGCGCGCACCGTGCGCGGCGCGGTGATGGTGGAAAAGCACAAGGATTACGTGCTGGCGGCCCGCATCATCGGGCGCTCGCGCACGGCCATCCTGCTGCGCCATATCCTGCCCAACCTGCTGGCGCCGGTGCTGGTGATCGCCACCATCAGCTTTGCGCTGGCGGTGGTGGCGGAGTCCACGCTGTCCTATCTGGGCGTGGGCCTGCCGCCCACCCAGCCCTCGCTGGGCACGCTGATCCGCGTTGGCCAGGGTTTCCTGTTCTCCGGCGAGTGGTGGATCCTGCTATTCCCCGCGCTGGTGCTGCTGGCGCTGGCGCTCTCGGTCAACCTCGCGGGCGACTGGCTGCGCGACGCACTCAACCCCAAGCTCCAATGACCAAGATGCCTGTAAACCTGCCCGTCCTCAGCGTGCGCGGCCTGTCCGTGGCGTTCGACTCCTATCGCGGCACGGCGAACGTGCTCGATGACGTGTCCTTCGACATCGCCCCCGGCGAAATCCTGGGCGTGGTGGGCGAATCCGGCGCCGGCAAATCGATGACCGGCAATGCCGTCACCGGCCTGATCGAGCCGCCCGGGCGCATCAGCGCCGGCAGCGTGACGCTGCGCGGGGAACGCATCGACACCTTGCGCGGCGAAGACATGCGCCGCATTCGCGGCAAGCACATCGGCATGGTGTTCCAGGACCCGCTGACCAGCCTCAACCCGGTCTGCACCATCGGCCGCCATCTCACCGAGACCATCCGCACCCACCTGCCGCTATCGCCCGCGCAGGCACGCCAGCGCGCGCTGGCATGGCTTGCGGACGTGGAAATCCCCGACCCCGCCACGCGCTTCAACCAGTACCCGCACCAGTTCTCCGGCGGCATGCGCCAGCGCGTGGCCATTGCGCTGGCGCTGTGCGGCGAGCCCGAACTGCTGATTGCCGACGAGCCCACCACCGCGCTCGATGTGGTCGTGCAGGCGCAAGTGATCCAGGTGCTGCGCCGCGTCTGCCGCGAGCGCGGCACCGCCGCCATGCTGATCACCCACGACATGGGCGTGATCGCCAAGGCCGCCGACCGCGTCCTGGTGATGTATCAGGGCCGCGTGCTGGAGACCGGGGCGGTACGCGACATCCTCGACCACCCGCGCGCGGCCTACACGCGCACGCTGATGGCCGCCATTCCCTCCGTGCACCAGCGGCTGCACCGCCTGCCGGTGCCGGAGGAAGGCGCCGTGGCGCCGCTGCCGGCGCAGGCATCCCGCCCTGAGCCCAAGCAAGACGCCGCGCCACTGGTGCAGGTGCAGGGCCTGGCGCGCGACTTCGATCTCTCCGCCGGCTGGCTGCTGCGCACCCTCGCGCGCCAGCCGCGCAAGGTGCTGCACGCGGTACGCGACGTCAGCTTCGCCATCCCGCGCGGCACCACCTTCGGGCTGGTGGGCGAATCCGGCTCGGGCAAGTCCACCGTGGCGCGCATGATTGCCGGCCTGACCCGGCCCGGCGCGGGACGCATCAGCATCCACGGCGTGGACCGCTGGGCGGACCGCCAAGCCGCGGCCACCCTGCCCGGGCGCTTCCAGATGATCTTCCAGGACCCGTACGCCAGCCTCAACCCGCGCTGGCGCATCGACCGCCTCATCGCCGAGCCGCTGCAGGCGCTGGGGCTCAGCAAGAGCCCGGAAGACACCGCGGAACGTGTGGCGCAGGCCCTGCGCCGCGTGCGCATGTCGCCGGACGCCGGCCGGCGCTATCCGCACCAGTTCTCCGGCGGCCAGCGCCAGCGCATCGCCATCGCCCGCGCCCTGGTCAGCCACCCTGACTTCCTGATCTGCGACGAGCCCACGTCATCGCTGGACGTCTCGGTGCAAGCCCAGGTACTCAACCTGATGCGCGACCTGCAGGACGAACTCGGCCTGACCTACCTGCTGATCAGCCACAACCTGGCGGTGATCCGCCAGCTGTGCGACCAGGTGGGCGTGATGCAGCACGGGCGGCTGGTCGAAGTCGGGCCGGCGGATGCGGTCTTTGCCGCACCCCGGCATGGCTATACGCGCACGCTGATGGCTGCGGTGCCGGATGTGGGGCGGGAACGGGGGGTGCCGGTGGTGGCGGTGGCTTAGTGGCGGCGCACTGGGTGAGTGGCGCTCGTCAGCGAAGGAACGCAAGCATGACGCAAGAGAGACATGACAGGACGCGTAGATGGCACGGGCGTGCGGGCACCGCCGCCGGCGCTGCGGGGCTCTGTCTGTCGCTGGGGACGGAACTGGCGTGGATACAGCTGGGGGGTGTCTTCCTGACCACCCTGGGAATTCACTTCTGGGTGATGTCCCGCCAGCGGGATTGAGCGATCACCGGGGAACCCCGGCGATCGTCATGGCTTTCGCGGCCTTCATCGCGCTAAGGCGCCATGTGCCGCGCTACGTGCCGGAACGCTTAGCCAACAAATGCCTTTTCAAGCACAAAGTGGCCCGGCGCACTCATATTGCCTTCCGTGAAGTGCTGCTCGGTCAACATCGCGCGAATGTCCTTGAGCATGTCCGGGCTGCCGCACAGCATGATGCGGTCGTTCTCCAGCGAGAACGGCTCCACGCCCAGGCGCTCGAACAGCTCGCCGTTGGCGATCAGGTCGGTGATGCGGCCCTGATTGTCGAACTCTTCGCGGGTCACGGTGGGGAAATAGACCAGCTTTTCGCGGATCAGCTCGCCCAGGTGTTCGTGCTGCGGCAGGTGTTCCTGGATCAGCTCGCGGTAGGCCAGCTCCTCGACGAAGCGGCAGGTGTGGGTCAGCACGACCTTGTCATAGCGCTCGTACACTTCCGGGTCGCGGATGATCGACAGGAACGGGGCCAGGCCGGTGCCGGTGGCCAGCAGCCACAGGGTCTTGCCCGGCAGCAGGTTGTCGACCAGCAGCGTGCCGGTGGGCTTCTTGCCGACGAAGATCTGGTCGCCTTCCTTCAAGTGCTGCAGGCGCGACGTCAGGGGGCCGTCCGGCACCTTGATGCTGAAGAATTCCAGCGTTTCCTCGTAGTTGGCACTGGCGATGCTGTAGGCACGCAGAAGCGGACGACCGTTCACTTCCAGGCCAACCATGGCGAACTGGCCGTTCTCGAAGCGGAAGCCGGGGTCGCGGGTGCAGGTGAAGCTGAAGAGCGTGTCGGTCCAGTGGTGGACGGAGAGGATGGCTTGCTGGTTGAGATTGCTCATGAATAAGGCGCTGTATGCGCTGGATGGCGCCGGCGTCGATGGCCTGTTGTGGCCTGATACCAAAGGCTTGGCGGTAGCTTGCCGGTTGCGTTCAACAAGGCGGGCTCCGGTCCGAAGGCTGGAAGACGCGCCGATCAAGGTGAGAAGATAGCGGATTTTAGAAGAAAACGCAGGGCGCGTCCCGATTCATGCATATTCAGGGGGGTTATCCGCCCCACGCCCCGCGTTTTCAGGCTCAACGGCGCCCCGAAAGCCGCCTGACCACCGAAATCAGCCGGTCCACCTCGTCCGTGGTGTTGTAGAAGGCCAGCGACGGCCGCACCGTGGCCTCCACGCCAAAGCGGCGCAGGATGGGCTGGGCGCAGTGATGCCCGGAGCGCACGGCGATGCCTTCCTCGTTGAGCGCGCGGCCGACTTCCTCGGTCTCATAGCCCTTGAGCACGAAGGACAGCACGCTGGCCTTGTCGCGCGCCGTGCCTACCAGCCGCACACCCGGGATGGGCTGCAGCAGGTGGGTGGCGTACTCCAGCAGGTCGTGCTCGTAGCGGGCGATATTCTCGATGCCTACCCGCTCCACATAGTCCAGTGCGGCGCCCAGCCCGACCGCATCGGCAATGTTGCCGGTGCCGGCCTCGAAGCGGTTGGGCGGCGGCTGGAACACGGTGCGCTCGAAGGTCACGTCGGCAATCATGTTGCCGCCGCCTTGCCAGGGCGGCATGGCCTCCAGCAGCTCGCGCTTGCCGTAGACCACGCCGATGCCGGTGGGCCCGAACACCTTGTGGCCCGAGAACACGAAGAAATCCGCATCGATGGCCTGCACGTCCACCCGCATGTGCGAGACCGACTGCGCGCCGTCCACCAGCGCAAGGGCGCCGGCGCGGTGCGCCAGGTCGACGATCTCCTTGACCGGCACCACGGTGCCCAGGGCATTCGAGACCTGGGTCACGGACACGATCCTGGTGCGGTCGTTGAGCAGCCGGCGGTACGCATCCAGCAGCACCTGCCCGGAATCGTCCACCGGAATCACCCGCAGCCTGGCCCCGGTCTGCGCGGCAAGCTGCTGCCACGGCACGATATTGGCGTGATGCTCCAGGTGCGAGACGATGATCTCGTCGCCCTCGCCCACGTTCTGCGCGCCCCAGGTCTTGGCGATCAGGTTGATCGCCTCGGTGGTGCCGCGCACGAAGATGATCTCGTCGGGCGAAGACGCGCCGATAAAGCGCTGCACCTTGCTGCGCGCGGCCTCGTAGGCATCCGTGGCGCGCCCGGCCAGTGCATGGGCGGCGCGGTGGATGTTGGAGTTCTCGTGCGCATAGAAGTACGAGATGCGGTCGATCACCGACTGCGGCTTGTGCGTGGTGGCGGCGTTGTCGAACCACACCAGTTGCTTGCCGTTGACGCGCTCCTGCAGGATCGGGAAATCGCGCCGGATGGCGTTGACGTCGAACGGCACGCGCGCCGAGGACGAAGCCCACGGCAGCGTCTCCTCTTGCTCGCGCCCATAGCCATAAGCGCCCGGCCCTTGCTGCGGCAGATGCAGCGAGAGCGGATCGCCGAGCGTGGCGATCTCGCGCAGGCTCGACGCGCCGCCATGCCCGTCGCGGCCCACGCCCTCCAGGAAGTAGTAGGCAGGCGCGGCCGATGACTGCGGCGACGGCGCCGCGGCATGCGGCACGCCCAGCGCCTGCCCGCCGAAGCGGCTTTCCACCGCGGGCGCCACCGTGGCTACCGTGTCGGGCAGGCCATTCTGCGCCACCGAGGCCGGCCGCAAGGCCGGCGCGCGGTTAGGCAGCAAGAGCACATGCGTAGGCGCGGCGGGCAGCAGGTTGGCGCCGGGCACATGGCCCTGCGGGATCGCCGCGCCCGGCACGCCGGTGCCCGTGCCGCCAGGACCCGCCACCGGCGAACCCGGCGGCGCCGGGTTGTTCACCACGGGCAGCGACTGCGCGGCAGCCGGCGATGTCCCCGGCAGGGCCGAGAAAAACGCCCCCGCCAGGCGCGCCAGCACCGCCGGATCCGGCAGGCCGGGCGGCACCGAAGGCGCACCCGGCAGCGCGGCCGACGGGCTGGCCGGCGGATTCGACGGACTCACCGGATTACTTGTAGGTGTCAGGATAGTCATGGTACTTGCCGATCTCCACGTCATCGAGAACCGCCAGCGCATCCGGAGCGTGCACGGCCAGCGAGCAGTACAGCGAGATCAGGTACGAAGCGATAGCCTGGTCGTTGATGCCCATGAAGCGTACCGACAGGCCCGGGCCCTGCTCGCCCGCCACGCCCGGCTGGAACAGGCCGACCACGCCCTGGCGCTTGTCGCCCACGCGCAGCAGCAGGATCTTGCTCTTGCCGTCGGCCACCGGCACCTTGTCCGACGGGATCAGTGGAATGCCGCGCCAGGTGATGAACTGCGAGCCGAACAGGCTCACGGTGGGTGGCGGCACGCCACGGCGCGTGCATTCGCGGCCAAAAGCGGCAATCGCCAGCGGGTGGGTCAGGAAGAACGCGGGCTCCTTCCACACCTTGCTCAGCAACTCATCCATGTCGTCCGGCGTGGGCGCGCCGGTCAGCGGGAAAACACGCTGCGCTTCAGCCACATTGGCCAGCAGGCCGTAGTCCGGGTTGTTGATCAGCTCGCCTTCCTGGTGCTCCTTGATGGTCTCGATGGTGAGACGCAGCTGTTCCTTGATCTGGTCGTGCGGGCTGCTGTACAGGTCGGAGACGCGGGTATGCACGTCCAGCACCGTGCTGACCGCGTTCAGGAAATACTCGCGCGGCTGCTCTTCGTAATTGACAAAGGTGCGCGGCAGCTTGCCCTCGTCATCGCGCTGCGTGCAGGCGACCTTGACGGACTCGGGGTCCTGTACCTTGTTGAGGCGGTAGATGCCGGCTTCCACCGGCACCCACTGCAGGAAATGCGTCAACCAGCGTGGCGTGATGGTCGCAAGCTGGGGGATGGTCTTGGTGGCATTGGCTAGTTGCCGTGCTGCGTTATCGCCGAGCGCCGTCTGGCCGCTCCCGTTTACCGACATGTGCTACTCCGTTTAGCTGTGAGCTGATTGCTATATGAGAAAAACAAGAATCGTTATTGCCGCAGCGATTATCGGGAGACGGCCCGGCCCGTTCAACATGCTATAGACGGCAATGCGCGTGGATTTGCGCATGAATTTGCGCGTGGTTCGTGTGGATCGGCGGCGATGGCTAGGACCGCGTGCCAGCCACCTGCGCATCACGCAGCGAGACGTGTGCGGCGCCCGATCCGAGCAGCCACGAGATCGGCACGCCCAGCGCCGCGGCCAGCTTTTCCACCGTGACGATCGAGGCAATCGCGCTGCCGCGCTCGATCTCGCCGATATACGAGCGGTTCATGCCCGCATGCTCCGCAAGCTCTTCCTGCGACCACGCGTGCGCCTCACGCAACTGGCGCACGGTGGCGCCCAAAGTCCGCACCAGGTCAGTCATGGCAAGCTCGCCTCGATCACGCGCGGCAGCTCGCTGGCGCCCGGCGCCCTGGCGGTCTCGTTGCGCGATACGGCCTGCGTCACATGGGCGCCGGCGGCGACATCCTGCGTGACCCACACATTGCCGCCGATCACCGCGCCGCGGCCCAGCGTGACGCGGCCAAGGATGGTGGCGCCAGCGTAGATCACCACATCGTCCTCGACGACGGGATGGCGCAGCAGGCCCTTCTCCAGCTTGCCCGTGGCATCGCGCGGGAAGCGCTTGGCGCCGAGCGTCACCGCCTGGTACAGCCGCACGCGCTCGCCGATGATGGTGGTCTCGCCAATCACCACGCCCGTGCCGTGATCGATAAAGAAGCCGCCGCCGATCTGCGCACCGGGATGGATGTCGATGCCGGTCTCCGCGTGCGCCAGCTCGGCCACGATGCGCGCCAGCAGCGGCAGCCCGAGGCCATAGAGCGCGTGGGCGATGCGGTGATGGATCATGGCCAGGATGCCGGGATAGCAGAGCAGGACCTCATCCACGCTGCCGGCCGCGGGGTCGCCATGGAAGGCGGCGAGCACGTCGCTGTCGAGCAGGCCGCGGATGCGTGGCAACTCGGCGGCGAACTCGCGCACGGCCGTTAGCGCGCGCGCCCTTAGCGCGGCTTCATCGCGTTCGGCATGGCGTGCGGCGTAGTGGAACTCCAACCTGGCCTGGGCCAGCAGCCCATGCAGCGCCGCGTCCAATGAATGCGCGATGTAGAGGTTCTCGCTTTCCTGGCGCAAATCGGGCGGCCCCAGCCGCATGGGAAACAGCACACCCTTGAGCGTGGCGACCACCTGCGCCAGCGCATCGCGCGAAGGCAGGTCGCGCCCGCCCGGCTCCAGCAAGCGTTGCTGGCCTTCTCTCCATTGCTGGCGCACCTGCTGGAGGGCGAGCACGATCTCGCCGATCTCGAAGTCAGCCACTGTGGTACTCCCCGTTCTGCGTTGTCCGCGCGATGGTTCCGGCGGCTTGTTGATCGCTATGCTTGTGGATCTCGATTGATTGCTTGCGCCAGCCGCGGCTCAGTCCTGGATCCACGGCAGATCGTGAAAGCGCCAGCCGCCGCTCTTGCCGCGCCGTTGCCGCTCGTCGATCTCGCCTTCGAAGCCTTCGAGCACGTTGAACACATGCGCGATCCCCGCCTTGGTGGCGGCTTCGGCAGCCAGCGCGGAGCGGTTGCCGCTGCGGCACAGCAGCAGCACCACGGCGTGCCTGCCGGTCTTGGCTTCCAGCTCGCGCGCAAAGCGCGGGTTGCGGGTCAGGCTGGTGCCGGTGGCCCAGGGCACGTGCAGGGTATCGGGCACATAGCCGACGAACTTGCGTTCTTCCGCCGTGCGTACGTCGACCAGCACCGCATCGCCGGCGCTGAACAGCGCCCAGGCCTGCTGCGGCGTCACGCGGCCTGCATAGGGCAGGCCGGAGGAACGTGCCACGCCGCGAGCGGCTTCCAGCACGGGATGCTTGATCTTGTCTTCCAATGCGACTGTCATGAAACGCTCTCCTTGCAGCATGTTGTCCGCGTGCGGGCTAAGCCGGGCCTGCCCGATGCACGCTTTGTCGTTGACGGCAACCGCCTATAGCCATCACGGCTCAACTATGAAATGACGCTGCTGGATTGAGAACGAATAAAAACGCATTTCCTAAGACGCTTCCTTGAGGGCGGCACGGGCCAACGCGGCAAAGGCATGACCCGGCTTGACAAACCGGCCAGGCTGCGTCCAGATTCAGGGGCGGCGATGGATAGCCACCGCTCACCGCTCACCGCTCACCACTTACCACTCACCACTTACCACTTACCGTCAGCAAGGAATGCCATGACTCCCTCCTCTGCCCGGCGCCGATTCGTGCGGCACGCCCTGCTGTTGCTGGCCAGTGCCGGCATGTTGGCCAGCGCGGCCAACGCCGCGCCTGCCGCAGGAGACGAAGCACTCGCCGCCGCCATCGCCGGCCCGCAGCGCAGCGCCGCCAACAAGGCCCGCGACGTGTACCGCCATCCGCTGCAAACGCTACGGTTCTTCGGCTTGCAGCCGGACCAGGCGGTGATTGAAATTGCGCCGGGCGGCGGCTGGTACACAGAGATCCTGGCCCCGGTGCTGCGCGACCACGGCAAGCTGTACGCCGCGCACTACGATGTGAGCGCCGCGGATGCCAGCGAGGAAGGCAAGCGTTCAAGGGCAAACTTCGAGAAGAAACTGGCGCAGGATCCGGGCAACTACGGCAAGGTCGCAGTCGGCACGCTGCCGGTGCGCGCCTTTACCGATATCGCCCCGCCGGGCGGCGCCGACCTGGTGCTGACCTTTCGCAACATCCACAACTGGATCAAGGACGGCCACCTGGACGACAGCCTGCGCGCCTTCTACGCCGTGCTCAAACCCGGCGGCGTGCTGGGCGTGGAGGAGCACCGGGCCACGCCCGGCACCTCGCTGGAGCAGATGATCGCCACCGGCTACGTCACCGAAGACTACGTCATCGACCACGCCCGCGCGGCCGGCTTTGCGCTCGCCGGGCGCAGCGAGATCAACGCCAACCCGCGCGACAACCACGACCATCCCGATGGCGTGTGGTCGTTGCCGCCGACGTTGCGCGGCGGCGAGCGCGACCGCGCGAGCTTCATGGCCATCGGCGAATCGGACCGCATGACGCTGAAGTTCATCAAGCCGCGCTGAGGCACGCTCCGCGCTTGTCAGGCGATCGACGCCAGGCGGTCGCCCACCTTGATCGCCGAGCCCGCGCGGCAGCGCATGGCCAACAGCGTGCCCGCCACCGGGGCCAGCACGGTCAGCTCCATCTTCATGGCCTCGACCACCAGCAGCGGCTGCCCGGCCCGCACCTGCTCGCCGGGCTGCACCAGCACCTTCCACACGCTGCCGCTCATCTCTGCCGTCACGGCATGGCCGTCGTGCTCGTCTTGGAGCAAGGCGGCCGGTACTTCGATGGGCGCGGCGTTGGCCTCATGGGCTTTCCAGTGCGCCACCTCCGCGCTGAAGGCCGCCTGCTGCCGCGCCTGGAAGGCGGCAATGCTGTGCGCGCTGTCCACGAGCGACTGGCGGTACGCACCATAGTCGAAGACATCGTGCTCGATGCGCACCGTGGCGCGTCCTTCGCGAAAATCCTCGCGCAGCCGGTCCAGATCCACCTCGGCCACCGGGTAAAACTGCACCTGGTCAAAAAAGCGCAGCAGCCACGGCGCGCCGGGCGCGAACACCGGGTTCTTGAGGAACTTGTTCCAGATCGGCAGCGTGCGGCCGATCAACTGGTAACCGCCCGGGGAGTCCATGCCGTAGATGCACATATAGACCCCGCCGATGCCAACCGTGCCTTCCGCGGTGAAGGTGCGCGCGGGGCTGTACTTGGAGGTGAGCAGCCGGTGGCGCGGGTCAAGCGGCACCGCGCACGGCGCGCCAAGGTAGACATCGCCCAACCCCAGCACCAGATAGCGCGCCGAGAACGCGATGTCCCGCACCTCGTCGCGATGCGCCAGGCCGTTGATGCGCTGGATAAAATCGACATTGTTCGGCAGCCATGGCGCGTCGGCGCAGACCGTCTCGCGGTAGCGCTGCACGGCGTCCAGCGTGGCGCCATCCTCGAAGGCCATCGGCAGGTGCACCACGCGCGTGGGGATCTTCAGCTTGGCCACGTCCGGCAAGCCGGTCTCGATGGCGAGCAGCGCCTCGATCAACGCCGCCTGATGGATGCGCTGGCCGTCATAGCGCACCTGCAGCGAGCGCACGCCGGGCGATAGCTCCAGCACGCCGTCTACCGGCTGCGCCTTGAGCGCCTCCATCATCAGGTACACCCGCAGCCGCAGGCCGATGTCGAGCACGTTCTCGCCGTACTCCAGCAGCAGGTAGCCATCGCCCGCCTGGCGGTAGGCGATGGCCGGGTGATGCCCGCTGGCCGCGCGCCCGGCAAGGATGGCGGTGGAACACGCCGGCGCCGGCGCCGGCGGCGCACGCGTGACTTGCCGCAGCCCGGCAATGTCCTGGTCCTGCGCCGCCTGCAAGGCGCGCGCGGCATCGAAGCAGATTGGCCGGAAGCGGATCCGGTCGCCCGGCTTGAGCTGGCCAACTTTCCACAGCTCGGCCTTGGCGACCGTGACGGGACACACAAAGCCGCCGAGGCTCGGGCCATCGTTGGTGAGGATCACCGGGAAGTCCCCGGTGAAGTTGATGGCACCGATTGCGTATTCGCAGTCGTGCACGTTGGATGGGTGCAGCCCCGCCTCGCCGCCGTCGCGCCGCGCCCATTCGGGCCGGGGCCCGACCAGGCGCACGCCAAGGCGGTTGGCGTTGTAGTGCACCTCCCACTCCGTAGCGAAAAAAGTCTCCATCGATGCCGGCGTAAAGAAGTCGGGAGCGCCATGCGGTCCGTGCAGGACCGCGATCTCCCAGTGCTGGCCGTAGGCCGGCACCAGTGCCGCGGGTGCGGCCTGCGGCGCCGTCACGGGCGCCTCGATGCCGCTGGCCGCCAGATGTGGCTGGCCGAGCGGGAGCATGTCGCCCAGCCGCAGCGTGCGGCCGGCATGCCCGCCGAACTGCCCGAGCACGAAGGTCGACCGGCTGCCCAGATAGACCGGCACATCGAAGCCATTACGCACGGCAAGGTAGGTGCGCAAGCCTTGCGTGGCCTTGCCGAGCGCCAGGACCTGTCCCGGGGCTACGCTGATTGGCGCCCAGAGCGGGACGTTCATCCCGTCGAGTGTCGCCGTGCAAGGCGCGCCGGCCAGCGCGACCACGGCTGCGCTATGAAAACGCAGGCGCGGCCCCACCAGCGTGCATTCCAGTCCGGCCGCGCCCGGATGATTGCCGACGATGCGGTTGGCCAGCCGGAAGGCGTAGTCGTCCATCGGCCCGGACGGCGGCACGCCGATATGCCAGTAGCCCATGCGCCCCGGCACGTCCTGGATGCTGGTATAGGTGCCCGGCTCCAGCACTTCGATGACTGCCGGCGCGTAGGGAAAACTGTCGAGCATGCGCGTGAAGGCGCGGCCCGCGGTGAACTCGGGCGAGTCGACGATCTGGCGCAGGTAGTCCAGGTTGGTGGCGATGCCGCAGAGGCGCGTAGCGGCCAGCGCTGCTGCGAGCCTTGCGCGCGCGGCTTCGCGGGTGGGGCCGTGGACGATCAGCTTGGCCAGCAGCGGATCGTAAAAGGCGGACACCTCCGTGCCAGCCTCGACCCAGCCGTCGACGCGCACGCCGTCCGGAAACGCCACCTCGGTCAGCGTGCCCGGCGAGGGCTGGAACTGCTTGAGCGGATCCTCCGCATAGAGCCGCACCTCCATGGCCGTGCCCTGGGGCGGGCGGGAGATGGCATCCCAGTCCAGCGCATCGCCCGCGGCCACCTTCAGCATGCAGGCGACCAGGTCCAGCCCGGTGACCAGCTCGGTCACGGGATGTTCCACCTGCAGCCGGGTATTGACCTCCAGGAAGTAGAAATCCTCCCGCTCCACGTCGTAGATGAACTCCACCGTGCCGGCAGACCGGTAGCGCACCGATTCGCCCAGCTGGATCGCGGCCTGGTGCAGCGCGTGGCGCGTGGCCTCGCTCAAGTGCGGCGCCGGGGTTTCCTCCACCACCTTCTGGTTGCGGCGCTGCGTGGAGCAATCCCGCTCGCCCAGCGCCACCACGCGGCCCGCGCCATCGCCAAAGATCTGCACCTCGATATGCCGCGCGCGGTCCAGGCAGCGCTCGATAAAGGCGCCGCCATCCTTGAAGAACTGCTCGCCCAGCCGTTGCACGCTGTCAAAGGCCGCGCTCAGCTCGGCGTCATCAGCGCAACGCGACAGGCCGATGCCGCCCCCGCCGGCCGTGCTCTTTAGCATGACGGGATAGCCGATGCGCGCGGCCTCCCGCAGGGCCTCTTCCACGCTGGAGAGCAGGCCGGTGCCGGGCGTCATCGGCACCCCTGCTTCGGCCGCCAGCTCGCGCGCCCGGTGCTTGAGCCCGAACTCGCGGAGCTGGTGCGGCGTCGGGCCAATGAAAACCAGTCCCGCCGCCTCGCAGGCCTCGGCAAACTCCGCGCTCTCCGACAGAAAGCCGTAGCCCGGAAACACGGCTTGCGCACCGGTGTCCAACGCAGCTTGCAACACGCGCTCGGCCACCAGGTAGCTATCCGCCGCACGCTCGCCACCCAGCGGCACGGCCACATCGGCCAGCCGGGCATGCGCGGCATTGCGATCGGCATCCGAATACACGGCCACGCTCTTGATCCCCAGGGCACGCAAGGTGCGAATGGCGCGCACGGCGATCTCGCCACGATTGGCGATCAGTACGGTGTGGAACATCGGCGCTCCCGGATCAGTTCGCGCTGGCGTTTGCACTGGCGAGATAAGCGCGCCAGCCGCCAAATGCCGTGATATCGCGGGCGCCTTCCAGGCCCCGGGGTTCGCAGATGAACCCGGTGATCTGGCGGCCGTCTTCCAGCAGCAGCTTGCCGATGCCAAGGGGCGCGGGAATCTCCGCGACGAAGGCGCCAAAGCTGGCCAGTGGCACATCCCAGAGCTCGACTTCGATCGGCGCGCCCTGCCCCTTGCCGATATGCACCAGCCCGGGCTTGGGCGGGATCGAGTCCGCCAGCGCATAAAGCCGGTAGCACGGCGCCGTGCGGCAAGCCTCCACAAAGGCCGCGTGGCGCGTGAGCAGTTGATGGTTAAGCGGCATGCCGCTAAGGTGGGCGCCGACCACGGCCAGCCGCACCGACCCCGGCGTGACCGGCGTGGCGCGCGGTGCGCCAACGGGACAAGCCCGCCCGGTGGCGCCCAGCGGCAACGCTTGCGCCGCCTGCCACTGCCGGCCAAGACGGGCCAGCGCGCGGTCCGACCAGGCCGGGGCAATCAGCGTGATGCCCGCAGGCAGGCCATCCTCGCGCGCACCGGCCGGCAGCGCCAGCGCCGACAGGTCGGCCAGGTTGGTGAAGTTGGTATAGGTGCCAAGCCGCGCGTTCAGGCCGATCGGATCGTCTTGCACGGCGGCCAGCGTATAGATCGACGGCGCGCTCGGCACCACCAGCGCATCGACATTTGCCAGCGCCTGGTGGATAGCACGGGTCAGCGCCGCGCGCTGGTACTCGGCGCCAAACGCGTCCATCGCGCTATAGCGGCCCGCTTCCTCGACGATGACGCGAACGACCGGATCGATGGCTTCCGGCTGGCTGGCGTGAAGCTGGCCCACCGCCAGGAAGCGTTCGGCCACCCATGGCCCCTGGTAGAGCAGCGCGGCCAGCTCGGCGAATGGCGAAAAATCAATCGGCACCAGCTTGGCGCCCATGGCCTGCAAGTCCGCCTGCGCTTGCTTGAAACTGGCCTGCGCCTGCGTATCGCCAAAGAACACCAGCTCATCGGGAATGCCCAGCACGGGCGATGGCGCCAGCGCGGCAGGCGCGCACTGCGGATAGGTGCGCGAGTAAGGATCGTCGTGGTCGAAGCCGCCGGCGATCTCCGCCACCAGCGCGGCATCCTCGACCGTCAGCGCAAACACGGAGACGCAGTCCAGCGTGCGGCAAGCCGGCACCACGCCGGCGCTGGAGAGCCAGCCCCGGGTGGGCTTGAGGCCCACGATATTGTTGAATGCCGCGGGAATGCGCCCCGAGCCCGCCGTATCGGTCCCGAGTGAGAACGGCACCCAGCCGCGCGCCACCGAAGACGCCGAGCCCGAACTGGAGCCGCCGCTGACATATGCCGCATCGAAGCTGTTAGGCACCGCGCCGTAAGGCGAACGCACGCCCACCAGGCCGGTGGCGAACTGGTCCAGGTTAGCCTTGGCCACCACGATGGCCCCGGCCGCGCGCAGCCGCGCCACCGCGCCGGCATCGCGCTCGGCCACATACGCAAACGCGGGACACGCCGCCGTGGTGGGCCACCCCGCCACGTCGATGTTGTCTTTCACCACGAACGGCACGCCGTAGAGGGGAAACCCATCGAGCTTGCCGCCCGCTTCTTCAACGCGCGCCGCCAGCGCAGCCAGCTGGGCCTGCAACCGCGCCGCATCCAGGCGCGCGATCCACGCCGGGTCCGCTGCGTCCAGCGCCAGGAACGGCGCCAGCGCGTCCGCGGGCGAGGCGCCTTGCGTTCTGTAGAGCTGTTGCCACTCAGGCAGCGTTCGGCAACTGCCGAGGCTGGCGGCGGATCGGCGCAGAGGCGTCTTGCTGGTCATCGCTTGTATCCCGCGTTGTATACATGAAGGCGTTGCAGACCAACAAAGCAGGAGACATGCCATGTAAGACAAAAAAATAGATTCTTCTTACATGTCGAGGGAATCGGGATCAGGGCGCACTCGCGGGCCGAAGGCACATGCGCGGCACGCACCCGCGCCGCACCATGGGGCGGCGCGGGTGCGTACTATATCAGTGCCAGCTGGCAGGACGACGCCGCAATGTGGTGCGTCGTCCCGGCGCCTTAGAGCCGCACCTGCGAGGCCAGTTGCCCACGGTAGCTCACGCCAACGCTGACATTCGCCGCCGCGCCGGCTTCCACGCCGAGCTCGGCACGACGCGACGACGATCCCGGCGTTTCATGCTCTGGCGAAGTCCCTGCTAGCCACGCCGCGCTGATCGCGGCGGGCTGGCTAATTCGCGCGCCGCGGCGCGCGCGCCGGCTTTTTCGCGCCACCCGGCGGCGTGGCCAATTGCCCCGCCGCCGCGCGCAGGCATTCGACCAGCTGGATGCTGCTGGGCGTGGGCCGCCCCTCGCGCAGTGTGATCACGCCCACCGGCGGCAGCTCCAGCGCAACGTCCATCGGCAGGACATGGAAGCGGCCTTCCCGCTCGAACTGCTGCCCCACCGACCTGGCCAGGAAGCCCACGGCATCTAGCTGGGAGACGAAGGTGGTGATGGCAAGGTAGGACGACGACTCGATCAGGTCGGTTGGCGGCTGCAGGCCGTGGCGGTAGAACTCCTGCTCGATCTTGACCCGTAGCGAGGCCCATGGCGGCGGTACCACGCAAGGCATGCCGGCCAGGTCCGCCCAGCCCGGTGCACGCTGGCTTGCCAGCGCGTGGCCGCTGCGCACCACCGCTACCATCGGCTCGTTATAGAGCGGCTCGGTAATGAGGTCCGGTGCGGCGTAGCCAGGCTCCAGCCGCCCCACGATCAGGTCCAGTTCGCTGATGCGCAGCTTGGGCAGCAGGTGGGGCAGGTCGCCCTCCTCCACCAGCACGGTGGCCTGGGCCGAGCGCTGCTTGAGCAGGCCCACGGCTTGCGCCAGCAGCACCGGCAGGGCCGCGCCCATCGATCCCACCCGGGTGCGCCCGGCGGCGCCGCTGGCCTCCGCAGCGATCTCGTCGCGCGTGCGCTCGTATTGCGCCAGCACCGAGCGGGCAAAACGCACCAGCGACGCGCCCGCCGGCGTGGGCTCGGTGCCGCGCGTGGAACGCGTGAAGAGCGTCAGGCCCAGCGTCTTCTCCACCTCGGTGAGCATCTTGGAGACGGCTGGCTGGCTGACGGAGAGGAACTCGGCGGTGTGGCCGAGATGGCGAAACTCGTCCAGCGCCACCACCAGTTGCAGGTGGCGCAGCTTGATATTGGAGCGCAGGGCGCGGTCGATCTGGGGCATGGCGCGATTCTACTTAACTTTAAGGTTATGAAGCCATTCCGATGATTGATTGGATTGTTATGAACGGCTTTGCCACAATCCAGCCTGACCGGTGGACATTGCCACCAGCCCATGACTCCAATAACGACACCCTGCGAGGACGACACATGACCGCACCCCACGGCATCAACCACGGGCGGCGCCGACTGCTCATCAGCGGCGCCGCTGCCGCCACGGCTGCGACGGCTGGTAGTGCCGGCCTGTTGCTGCCGGGCCTCGCACGTGCCGCCGGCTATCCGGACCGGCCCATCACCTTCATTTGCCCGTGGCCCGTCGGCGGCACCGCCGACCAGTCCATGCGCGCGCTGTGCCAGGTGGCGTCCGGCGTACTCAAGCAATCCATCGTGGTGGAAAACCGCGCCGGCGCATCGGGCATGATCGGCACCAAGGCACTGGCCCGCGCCAAGCCGGACGGCTACACCATCGGCCAGGTGCCGATCTCGGTGACGCGCTTCTCGCAGCTAGGCATGCTGCAGCTGGACCCGCGCAGCGAGCTGACCTACCTGGCGCGCACCTCCGGCCAGACCTTCGGCATCGCAGTGCCGGCGAACTCGCGCTTCAAGTCGCTCAAGGACGTCGTGGCGGAAGCCAAGGCGCATCCCGGCAAGCTCACCTATGCGCATGCCGGCATCGGCGGCGCCACCCACGTGGGCATGGAGGAATTCGCGCAGGCCGCCGGTGTGCGCTTCAATGCCATTGCCTACAAGGGCGGCGCGCAGGCCTTGCAGGACGTGCTCGCCGGACAGGTCGACCTGCTGGCCGATTCCAGCTCCTGGGCACCCCACGTGGAAGCCGGCAAGCTGCGCCTGCTGGCCACCTGGGGCGACCAGCGCACGCCGCGCTTCAAGGACACGCCGACGCTCAAGGAACTGGGCTACAACGTGGTGGTGGAAGCGCCCAACGGCATCGGCGCGCCCGTCGGCCTGGATCCCACGGTGGAAAAGAAGCTGCGCGACGCCTTCCGCCAGGCCGTGGCCAGCAAGGAATTCCAGCAGGTCGCGGCCCGCATCGACGCGCCGGTGATGTACCTGGACGGCCCGGAATACAAGCGCTACATCAGCACGGTGTACGACCAGGAAACCCACCTGATCCAGCGCCTCAAGCTCAAAGAACTGCTGCAACAAGGCTGACCCAACGTGAACTCCGCCGCCCTGATCCGCCTGCATGCGAACGACAACGTCCTGATTGCCCGGGACGCCCTGAGCCTTGGCCAGAGCCTGCCTGAACTGGGGCTGCGCGTGCGCGCCCAGGTGCCCGCGGGGCACAAGATTGCCGCCTGCGCCATTGCCAAGGGCACCCAGATCCGCAAGTTCGACACCGTGATCGGCGTGGCCGAGCGCGACATCGAGGCCGGCGATCACGTGCATTCGCACAACCTGGCACTGGTGGATTTCTATCGCGACCCGGGTTTCTGCCAGGACGTGCGGCCGGTGGACTATGTGCCCGAGGCCGAGCGCGCCACCTTCATGGGGTTCGTGCGGCCCGACGGCCGCGTTGGCACGCGCAACTTCATCGGCATTTTGTCGTCGGTGAACTGCTCGGCCACGGTGATCCGGCATATCGCGGACCACTTCACGCCCGAGCGCATGGCGGCCTATCCCAATGTGGACGGCGTGGCCGCCTTCGCGCAAAGCAGCGGCTGCGGCATGTCCTCGCCCAGCGAGCACTTCGACGTGCTGCGGCGCACGCTGGCGGGCTATGCGCGCCACCCCAACCTGGCCGGCGTGCTGATCGTGGGCTTGGGCTGCGAGCGCAACCAGGTAGCGGGCCTGATGGAGTCGCAAGGCCTGGTGCCCGGCAGCCACGTGCGCACCATGGTYATGCAGGACAGCGGCGGCACGGCGGCCACCATCCAGGCCGGCATCCGCGCCATCGAGGCAATGCTGCCCGGCGCCAATACCGCCACACGCCAGCCCGTGCCCGCCAGCCACCTGAAGATCGGCCTGGAATGCGGTGGCTCCGATGGCTTCTCCGGCATCAGCGCCAACCCGGCGCTTGGCGCGGCCATGGACATCCTGGTGCGCCACGGCGGCACCGCCATCTTGTCGGAAACCCCCGAGATCCATGGCGTGGAATACATGCTCACGCGCCGCGCCGTCACGCCGGAAGTCGGCCAGAAACTGCTGGACCGCCTGGCCTGGTGGGAGCGCTACACCGCCGGCCAGAACGCCCAGTTCAACGGCGTGGTCGGCCACGGCAACCAGCAAGGCGGCCTCGCCAACATCTTCGAGAAGTCGCTCGGCTCCGCCATGAAAGGCGGCACCACTCCGCTGCAAGCCGTCTATGAATACGCCGAGCCCATCGAGCAAGCCGGCTTCGTCTTCATGGACTCCCCCGGCTACGATCCCGTCGCCGCCACCGGCCAGATCGCCAGCGGCGCCAACCTGATCTGCTTCACCACCGGGCGCGGGTCGATGTTCGGCTCCAAGCCGGCGCCGACCATCAAGCTAGCGAGCAATACGCCGATGTACACGCGGCTCGAAGGCGATATGGACATCAACTGCGGGCTGGTGCTGGACGGCGAATTGACCGTGGACGAGATGGGCCAGCGGATTTTTGAACATATCCTGGACGCGGCCTCTGGGCGACCGACCAAGAGCGAGGCGCTAGGGCTGGGCGACAACGAGTTCGTGCCCTGGCATCTGGGGATTGTTAGTTAGAAAGCCTTGCGGCGTGGAACCATCACGAAATTGCAATCGCCCGCCCTCTCCCCCATCCCCTCTCCCGCAGGCGGGAGAGGGGAGCCAACCAGCGGCAAGATCAACCAACTGTGGTAGCCGTGTAAAGCGCCCGAAGGGCGGGAAACACCCCAACGCGATGCGAAGCGAGCCGTCAAGGTTCACCTAGGCCGTATGGGGCGCCTCGGGATTCGGCGCAAAGAGCGGAAAAGAGGGACCCATGTCTGAGTATCGCCTTAAGGC
>NZ_JBFRDD010000043.1:0-74346 GCF_052113425.1 Cupriavidus sp. YAF13 | reverse complement strand
AGCGGGCAAAGAAAGCTGGAAATGGGCGCCCAACAGCCGAAAAACTCGATTCCGGGGCGCGTAGTTTCCGGATTGTGAAATCAAGCAGTGCTCACCTGCTCGGGCGGAAAGCATACCGTGTGTGCGGCGAGTACTTCAGCAGCCTGCTAATGCATTCTAAACTTAATTAAAAATTAATTATTTCAGATTTTATTTATTTTAAATTCTTGGATCGGATGGAAGTTAACGGCCAATACATAGGTGTTTCACATGACAATCAGACGACACCGTTGCAAATATCGCACGCAAGCATAAATATAAGCTCGGCACTCTCTTGAAACGCCGATAATGTTGCACAACACAAGACCAAGCACAAGTAGGGGCCTTAAAACGTCGCAGCCCGGTATCGGTGCGCACAAATGCAGTGCATTAGCCAAAATTACCTGTCGGAATTCGACGATGCAGGCGCTGCATATGGCCGTGATGTTGTGATGTCAATAGCCGTAGTCGGCTCCCCATCGCGGATCCACAGCACGGCGATTTTGAAGCACGACCGCGTATGCGAGGTCCCGCCCTCCTTTTCGATTCGCCGGTGCCAATGGGCAATAGAGTTCTTAGTCGGTGTTGTCCTTTAGTGCAATTTCTGTTTCGACCGTTGTGCCACAGGAGCTACCATGATGAAATCGCTTCGCACCCTTACCATTGCTGCCTTTGCGCTCGCTGCTCTTCCTCATACGGCGTTGGCCGCCGATGCGCTGCCCTCCTTTGCTGGTGACCAATCGCAGACCTCAGTCTCCGGCCTATCATCGGGCGCCTTCATGGCAATCCAGTACCAGGTCGCATACTCGAGCTCGGTAGTCGGTGCAGGCGTCGTGGCGGGTGGGCCGTATTATTGTGCAGCTGGGAACATTCTCAACACAACCATCTGCATGGGGCAAGTGCCGTTCGTGCCACCGAATCCAGCGTTGATGGTAGCCGCCGCGACGGGTTTTGCGTCGCTCGGTCAGATCGACCCCCTATCGAATTTGCAGAAGGCCAGGGTCTATGTATTTAGCGGAACCAAGGATACCGTCGTGTACCAGCAGGCAGTCGACGCGACAGTGTCGTTCTTCAAGGAGGCCGGCGTTCCTGCGTCTAACCTGCAGTACGTGAACAACGTGCCGGCCGGCCACGCATTCATCACGCCAGCGTTCGGCAACGTGTGCTCGGATAACGCATCTCCATATATCAGTCATTGCGCGGTCGGCAAGCAAAAGTACGATCAGGCCGGCGCGTTGCTGCAGCAGATCTACGGCACGCTGAACAAGCCGGCGAAGAACCTGTCAGGGAGAATCGTGCCGTTCAACCAGCGCGAATTCGCGACGACCGCGACGGGCATGGCGGATACTGGCTTCGTCTATGTGCCAAATTCATGCGCTCAGGGGGTAACGTGCAAAGTCCACGTGGCATTCCATGGGTGCAAGCAGTCCGAAGCCGTTGTCGGAAATGATTTTTACGCGAAGACAAACTACAACTACTGGGCGGACACGAACAACATCCTCGTGCTGTACCCGCAGGTGAATTCGTCTACGGTTCCCTTTAATCCGCAGGGCTGCTGGGACTGGTTCGGTTATACCGGCTCCGATTACGCGCTGAAATCGGGGTCACAATTGAGCGCAGTAAACGCCATGGTCGGCAGGCTGCTCTCAAAGCCGTAATGCACGGCGGCTGCCAATGCGCCCTTGGTGTTGCCTGTCGCGGCTGGCAACACCAGAGTTTGCACCCGACAATGAGAAATGAGCCCAGCGCTCAAGCAACAGCTCGCGCTCGCGCTGGTGCTAGTGAATGTTGGTGACGTCGATGAACCGGTCAGCCATTTGGAAATGACTGGGCGATTAGCCAAGCGTCCTGTCGAATGCCGGTTTGCTGTACTGGGGTCCGATGTGTCGTTCAACTTTCCTTTGTGTTCGTGAAGCATGAACAACACAGAATATTGAACGAACGCCCAATGTATGGACGTGTTCTACGTCTCCGGCTCCGATCAACTGGCTACTCTGACATGGCGCTGGCTCTGCTGGCTTGCCGGGCTGGCGAGAACGCTTGCCCTCCGGAAGACGATTCGACAATTACGCGGTGCTGCCAGTCATCACCAAAGTCATAGTGATATTCGGATTCGGTGGCCGAGCCGAGCGCACGGTTCAGCCGAGCGCCCTTCTCCGACCGCAGGCCTTCATCCAGTCGCTAGTCGCTGTTCGACAAAGGTATCAGCGGTGGCTGGCAAGCCCGACAGCCCGAGATACTTGGCACGGTCGCGCTCCCACTCCTTGGCGGGGATGAGCATTTGGTCGCCATCACGAAAGCGCATCGAGTGGTCAATGCCGTGTGGCCCACCAACGCTCAGCCCATCCTGGGCCATCCGGATGCGGAGCCAGGTGATCGCTTGCGCGCGCTCGGCCACCGCAGCCACGCCAGCACAAAGCGTGGTGTATCCCACCCAGAAATGTTCCACGGTCTGTCCGGCGTTGACCGCCCGCTGCTGCCAGTCGGCATGGCGCCCCCAGACCGGCGGTACGCGCACCGGGATGTCATCCTCGCCCGGCAATACATTCCGCCACGGAATAAATCACCACCGATATTTCATTTTGGCCCGGGACCGACGCCGGCCATACTGCAGGCACCAGATGGCACGCCGCAAGACACGGCGCCCAAGAGGGGCGCCTTGCCGGCCCGGACAGAATGCCGCTCCAGCACTACCCATCCCCTGGAGGAATACCCCGATGACTTCGTTTGCGCGCCATCCCCTCGCCACCCTTGCGGGTGCCGTCCTCGCCGTAGCGGCGTGGATGCCTTCCGCTCATGCCGCCTGGCCCGAGCGGCCCGTCCGGCTGATCGTACCTACCGCGCCGGGCGGATCGCCCGACTTGCTATCGCGCCTACTTGGCAACGAACTGTCCAAGCGGCTGGGGCAGCCCGTCGTTATCGAGAACCGTCCCGGCGCCAGCGGCAACATCGGCATGCAAGCGCTCTTCGCCGCCACGCCCGACGGCTATACCATCGCCTACGGCAACAACGCCACGCTCGCCACCAACCGCGCACTCTACGGCAAGTTGCCCTACGACCCAGATAAGCTGGTGCCCTTGATCGGGCTGGTGACCACCGTCAACCTGCTGGTGGTGACGCCGACACTTCCGGTGAAATCAGTGCCGGAGCTGATTGCCTATGCGCGCAAGCATCCTGGCGAGCTGTCGATGGGTTCGGCGGGCAACGGCACCACAGGCCATCTGAGCGGCGAACTGTTCAAGACCCTGACCGGCGTCCAGATCGTCCACGTGCCATATAAGGGCAGCGCGCCCGCCATCCAGGATCTGCTTGGCAACAATGTGCAACTGATGTTCGACAACATCCCCTCGATCGGGCCCAGCGTGCAGGCTGACAAGGTGCGCGCGCTCGCGGTGACCTCACTCAAGCGCTCGCCGCATTTCCCGCAGGTGCCCACGCTCGATGAGGCCGGCGTGAGGGGCTACGAAATGACCGCCTGGAGCGGCCTGGTGGCGGCGCCCGGGACGCCCGCCGAGGTGATCGCACGGCTGAACCGCGAAGTCAACGAGATCCTCAAGGAGCCGGCCTTCCGCGCCCAACTCGACAAGCTCTCGTTTGAGCCGCTTGGCGGCACGCCGCAGCAGTTCCAGGCCCTGATCTCATCCGAGACCAGGAAGTCTGCCGAGGTGGTCCGCAAGAGCGGCGCCCGGATCGATTGAGTGCACTTGCCATGACCGTCATGACCGAATCCTCCGACTTGCCGACCTTTGACCTGCTAATCCGCGGCGGCGACCTGATCGACGGCACCGGCGCGCCGCGCCGCGCGGCCGACATCGGCATTCGCGACGGCCTCATCGCCGCCATTGGCGACCTGTCGGGCACCGGCGCGCGCGAAACCATCGACGCCACCGGCCTGGTAGTGGCGCCAGGCTTCATCGATAGCCACTCTCACGACGACTGGATGGTGTTCAGTTCGCCCGCGATGGCTGCCAAGGTCACGCAGGGCGTAACCACGGTCATCACCGGCAATTGCGGCATCAGCCTGTTCCCGCTGGTCACCGAGGAGACGCCACCTGCCCCGCTGAATATGATGCGGGGCGGTTACCGCTTCGATTCGGTAGGCGCCTATCGCCAAGCCTTCGCACAGCAGCCGGCGGCAGTCAATGTTTCGGTGCTGATCGGCCAATCGACACTGCGAGCCCGGCATGTTGCCGACTTGCAGCGCGCGGCCAATGACGAAGAAATCGCTGCCATGCGCGACGACGTGGCGCGTGCCATGCGCGAGGGTGCCATTGGCGTGTCCACCGGCACCTTCTATCCGCCTTCAGCAGCGGCACCGGAGGAGGAGATCGTGCGCATCTGCGAGCCACTCAAGCAACACGGCGGCGTCTACGTAGCGCATATGCGCGACGAGAGCGACAAAGTCAGCGAAGCCATCGATGAGACCGCCCGCATCGGCCAGGCGCTCGGCGTGCAGACG
Organism: Cupriavidus sp. YAF13; assembly: GCF_052113425.1. Lineage (NCBI taxonomy): Bacteria > Pseudomonadati > Pseudomonadota > Betaproteobacteria > Burkholderiales > Burkholderiaceae > Cupriavidus > Cupriavidus sp. YAF13. Next base: position 69,869 of record NZ_JBFRDD010000043.1, on the reverse strand, counting down.
GTTATCTCGCATCACAAGCTGGTGGGCAGACGCAACCATGGCCGCAGCCGCGAGACCCTGGCCAAGGTCAGCGCACTGTCGCGGCAGATGCCGCTTTGCATGGACTGCTATCCCTACGCGGCGTCGTCCACCATGCTGCGTCCCGAACGCGTGGAGCAGTGTGAACGCATCCTTATCACTTGGTCCGGCCCACATCCAGAAGCGGCGGGACGCTACCTGGAGGACCTGGCACAGGAATGGGGTTGCTCGCGGCGCGAAGCTGCCGATGCCATGGTGCCAGGCGGTGCGGTCTACTTCATCATGCACGAGGACGACGTCCGCGACATCCTCAGCTACGCTGACACCATGGTCGGCTCCGACGGCATTCCCTACGACGAAACGCCGCATCCTCGCCTGTGGGGCACATTCCCACGCGTGCTCGGGTTGTATTCGCGCGACCTCGGCCTGTTCCCGCTGGAGCGTGCGGTGCACAAGCTGACCGGCCTCCCGGCGCAGCGCTTCGGGCTCGAGGGGCGCGGCGTGCTGGCCGCGGGCAACGTAGCGGACATCACCGTCTTCGATGCCGCACGCATCGAGGACCGTGCCACCTTCGAGACACCGCAGGCGTCCTGCGTGGGCGTGCACCATGTACTGGTAGCGGGGCAGCCGACGCTCGTTGACGGGACGCCGACAGCGCAGCTCCCCGGGCGCTTTGTGACGTCGATATTGGTGTCGACCACGCCACACGGCTAGCGCTTCCTGCGCGCCGCTCCCACGCGCAACACATCAAACGCATCGACGCCGGAATGCTAGCGTCTTCCGGCGTCCTGCATGCTGGCCGCCGACACACAAGAGCTTCCAATGAACCTGCCAATGAAGAACCATTTGAGCCGCCTGTTCCTTGCCACGACCTTCCTTTCCGTATCGGTATCGCTAGCCGCCATAGCGAAAGTGCCCGCCTCGGCCTCCAGCACGCGCGACGACGTTTTCGAGCACTCCATCGACGAACTCCAGGCAGCGCAGGCCTCCGGCAAGATAGACTCGCGCCGCCTAGTGCAGGCCTACTTGGCCCGCATTGCCGCTTACGACCAGGCTGGCCCCGGCTTGAACGCCGTCCTGCGTCTCAACCCTGCCGCGCTGGCGCAGGCCGACGCGCTCGACCGCGAACGCCGCACCAAAGGCCCGCGCGGCCCGCTGCATGGCATTCCGGTGCTGATAAAGGACAACTTCGACACCGCCGACATGCCGACCTCCGGCGGCGCGCTGGCGTTGGCCACCCTGCAACCCGCCGCCGACGCGTACCAGGTTCGCCGCTTGCGTGAAGCCGGAGCGGTGATCCTCGGCAAGACCGCCATGCACGAACTGGCGGCTGGTATCACCACGGTGTCGTCGTTGACCGGCGCCACTCGCAATCCATATGACACCACCCGAGTGCCTGGGGGCTCTAGCGGCGGAACAGCAGCCGCTGTGGCCGCCAGCTTCGCCGCGGCCGGCATGGGTTCGGACACCTGCGGCTCGATCCGTATCCCGGCCGCAAACCAGAATCTAGTTGGCCTGCGCGTAACCGCCGGGCTGTCCAGCCGCGCTGGCGTGATGCCGCTATCATCGACGCAGGACGTGGCCGGCCCGCTGGCGCGTACTGTGACCGACTTGGCGGTAATGCTAGACGCCACAGTCGGCGCCGATCCAGCCGACCCGGTCAGTGCCAACTCAGCCGGCCATATTCCCACCAGCTACCGCGACTCCCTGCGTGTCGACGCACTCAAGGGTGCCCGCATTGGCGTGCTGCGCAGCCTATTCGGAAATGCTCCGGAGGATGAGGAGATTGGCGGAATTGTGCGCAAGGCGGTGGACGCAATGCGTGCGCAGGGCGCCGAGGTGGTGGACGTGACGGTGCCCGACCTAGACGCACTGCTGGCAGACAGCAGCGTGATTGCCTACGAGTTCAAGTTCGACCTGGCCGACTACTTGGCGCAAGAGCCGAATTCCCCTGTGCATTCACTCAGCGACATTCTCGATCGCGGGCTACAGCACGTTCAACTGGACGCACCGCTGCGTCTGCGCAACCAGCCCCCCGTACGCGACAGCGAGGCCTATCGCCAAGCGCTTGCGAGGCGCGCCACGCTACGCGCGTCCGTGATCGCCGCGCTGGCTGCGCAGAATGTGGATGCGCTGGTCTACCCCTCACTGCGCCGCAAGCCTGTACGCATCGGCGAGGCCCAGACCGGCGCCAACTGCCAACTGAGCGCGAGCACCGGTCTGCCTGCCATCGCCGTGTCCGCTGGCTTCACGAGCGACGGCGTGCCGGTCGGCATGGAAATGCTGGGCGGCGCCTTTGCCGAGCCGCGCTTGCTGGCGCTGGCCTATGGTTGGGAGCAGGTCACACAGCCACGTCGCGCTCCGTTCAGCACGCCGCCGCTGGTGGACGGCCGCGCGCCGCACCCGCTGCACGGCGACGTGCGCATCGCCCAAGGGCATGGTGCCACCGCCGACGTGCGCCTGCGCTACAACTTACTCAGCGGCGAGTTGCATGTGACCGCCCGCGCACAGCGGGCGGCCCCGTCCGACGTGATCGCCATTACCCTGCAGCGGGGAGACGGCGAGCGAGCGGGCCCGGTGCTGGCAGTACTGACGCGCAGCGGCCAGTTGAACGGTGACACCTCGCTGACCCTGCGTGGCCAGGACCGCGAGGACCTGCTGGCCGGCAAGCTCTACGTGCATCTTTACACGCGCGCCTCGCCGCTCGGAGCTGGGCGCGCACAAGTTCGCTTGATGCCCTGAAGATGTCGGAAGTACGCTTCCGACAGGGCGCGCGCGGCACGTGTCTCGCGCGCCCTGTACTATGATGTCCGATCATTCGCGTCACCATTGGCGGCAATGGCCGATTGCCGCCCAGGAACCATCAAATGAGAAGCACCAGCGGCAGGCACCTGCCCGCCCTCACCCATCTGGTAGCGTTCGAAGCCACGCTACGCCTCGCCAGCGTGACCGAGGCCGCCGAGGAGTTGTGCCTGACCCAGAGTGCTGTCAGCAAGCAACTCACGGAGCTGGAGGACTACCTTGGCCTGCCGATGCTGAAACGTCGCAAGGGCTCAGTGACACCCACCCAGGCTGGAGAGCAATACCTGCACGCGGTTCGGCGGGTCATCGCCGATCTGGAGGAGGCGACCCTAGAAGTGATGACGGGTCGCGGCCGCGGAGGGCGGCTCGATATCTCGGTGCCGGTGTCGTTGGGTAATATCTGGCTACTGCCTCGCCTGCTGCGCTTTGCCAAGCAGCATCCCCAGATCCAGGTCAACGTCACCACCAAGGTCGGCCCCGTCGACTTGCGCGCCTCCCGCCTCGACGCCGCCATCATGTACTGCGGTGGTCCTGCCGAAGGCCACTTCGGCGTCAAGGTGATGCCGCTAGCCCTGTTCCCCGTATGCGTGCCCGAACTCCTCCAGAGCGGCGAGAGCGGCGAGGCCGCGCTGCAGCGCCTGCCGCTGCTGCACCAAACCGCCGCGCTGGAAGCTTGGACCGCCTACTTCCAGATCATCGGCATTATGCCCCCGCGCGTGCTGCGCGGCCCTCGCTACGCGCTGCTGACCATGGGCTTGCAGGCCGCGCTGGGCGGGATGGGCGTGGCCCTGCTGCCAGAATACGTGACCGGCGAAGACCTGGCCGCCGGGCGGCTCGTGCGGCTGTTGCCAGCCACTTATATCTCGCCCAAAGCCTATTACTTCGTCTGCCTGCAGGAGAAGTGCAACAGCCCCGCCGTCCAAATTTTCATTTCGTGGCTGCTACAGGAAACCGGAGGAAGCGCGCAAGACCAAGCATCCGACGCGGACAGCCTTGGTGACCTGCCGACGTCACTCTCCCTGTAGGTTTGCTAAGGCAGTGGGATCGGTTAAGCGAACAATGTTCAGAGTTGAGCGAATTTAGACAATCTATAATAATGCCAGTCCTCGTGGACTTTGTTGAAAAGATGGGCATCAGTCCCGCACACGAAGTTCTGCGGCATGCCGGCCAGTTTGCGCCGCTTCTGGACAACGTTCTGCAGTCCATGACGGTTGCAGCCGAAGACAGGCTATGGCTTCTTACCCGGATGAGCTACTTCATTGGTGAGTACTTTGCCCAGAAGTATGGCGGCTGCTGGTACGTAAATGAGGTCCCGGAATCGCAGTACTTTGGCCACTACGTTATTGGGCAATTTGCCTGCCTTCGCCCCTGATCTTCGATGATGCGATTCCTACTGCAATGAGCAAGAACAAGTTCAGAATCGTATTCGACACCAATACCTTCTCCCCTGGGAATTTCGAGCTCCTTGACCTATCTCGGGATCAGAAAGACATGACAATAGAACGCACGGCTGTCTATCGCTTCCGCGCACGCATCGTCGATCGCTTCTCCAAGGGTCGGGCCTTTTTGGTGGGCGACGCTGCGGGCAAGCCGGGCGCGGGCCTCGGGAGACGCACGAAAGGCAGGGCGGACATTCGTGGGAAGACATATCGGACCGGATTGTGCCGGGGGCCGCGCCTGTCAACTGGATCGCGGTCGTGCGCCTTGATCGCACGGTGCTTCACGATGGCCCTATTGAAGCGCTTGATGACGTCGTAAGAGAGTCGCTTGCGATGCTGGGCGCGGGCAGCCCCCTGCCAGGAGGCTTGTCACCAGCCTTGCGCACCGCAAGCTGACATCAATTTGCCAGAGCACCCCCTGCTCTGAACCAGCACAGCACAACTATTACAACGGGAGACAAAAAGGTGAGAGTTCCTTCAGTCGTGTCCACGGTACTCGCGCTCTAGTACGAACACATTTCTCAATTTTTGAGACTATTTCGCACTTGCGATCAATCCACGTAGGAACACCATGATCAGCCGCCCCGACGGATCCAGGCGATCGGTGGTCCTTTGCAGCGCTAGCCCATGCGAAAGTGCCATGAAGGCAGCAGCCAGTTCGTCCGACGTGGCAGGRGSCGAGCGCCCGAGCTTKTCRAACAAYAGGCCGATTACGCCACCGATCTCGGACCGGTGTTTGYCCCATACCTTCYGGTACTCAGCAGCGAACGTCGGGCTGCGTTTGGCATGCAACTGCAGTTCGATGGAAAGCATGCACCAGTCAGCATCTTGATTGAGCGTAGAAGCCCAGGCTTCCAGTTCGGCCAGCATTTGCTCGAGCTGTTGCGCGTTGTTGCCCATGACCGTGGATAGCTGCAGCGCTTCTGCTTCCATGTGGCGTCGCAGCAACTCTAGCAGGATGTCCTCCTTGCTCGAGAAGTTTGAATAAAAAGCGCCTTGGGAATAGCCCGCCTTGTTCGCGATGTCACGGATCGATGCACCTCCATACCCGTTTGACACGAACAAGTGCTGTGCAGCGTAGATCAGACGCTCACGAGTTTGCGCCTGGCTTTCCTCGCGGGTCAGGCGCCTTCTTGCTGTCGTAGTGCTCATGCCCTAAAAGATATCACATGAAATTTGGATGTCGACCGTCGGGCGGGGGCGTCTGTACGAAAGTTAAACACTATTTCAGATGTCACTTGATATTTCAAGGTGTCGGATGTACATTGAAAAATCATATGATTTTTGAAATTCAATCGATATGGAAAAACACAACAGCCCAAGGTCCGCGTTCGTCACCGGCGCCACAGGCCTTCTCGGTAACAACCTTGTGCGTGAGCTGGTCGCACGCGGTGTCTCCGTCAAGGCCCTCGCCCGCTCGGAGACCAAAGGTATGCAACAGTTCGCGGGACTGAAAGGCGTTGAATTGGTGCTAGGCGACATGGCGGATGTACCCGCTTTCTCCAGAGCACTGCAAGGATGTGACGTGGTGTTCCACACCGCCGCCTTCTTTCGAGACAACTTCAAGGGCGGCAGCCACTGGAAAGAGCTCAAACGCATCAATGTGGATGGCACGCAGAAGCTTATCGAGCGGGCATACGACGCCGGCATCCGGCGCTTCGTTCAGACCTCATCCATCGCGGTGCTGAATGGCGAGCCGGGCATGCCCATCGACGAGACCTGCCTGCGTGACCTGGCAGATGCTGACGACAACTATTACCGAAGCAAGATACTGGCCGATCAAGTCGTATCGGCCTTTCTTGAAACGCATCCGGACATGCATGCGAGCTTTGTCTTGCCTGGGTGGATGTGGGGGCCTGCCGATATCGGCCCTACTTCGTCAGGACAATTTGTCAACGATGTAGTGCTTGGAAAATTGCCTGGGTTGCTGCCAGGGAGCTTCTCGGTTGTCGATGCTCGTGATGTAGCGAGGGCGCAGATTTCAGCTGCAGAGCGCGGCCAGCGCGGCGAACGCTATCTGGCTGCTGGCCGCCACATGACGATGCAGGAATTGGTTCCCTTGGTGGGGAAGATCGCGGGCATCAAGACGCCGACAAGCAACTTGCCTTTCCCACTTCTGTATTTCCTGGCGGCAGCACAGGAGCTCTACGCGAAGATCAGCGGCAAACCCATCTTGCTCAGCTTGGCGACGGTGAGGCTGATGCGCAAGGAGGCGGGACGCAGTCATTTCATTCACACGAAGAGCGAGCAGAAACTTCACCTGAAATTTCGCCCAGTCGAGCAAACCGTTGCCGATACGGTCGCTTGGTATCGCCACAATGGCTGGCTACCCAGTGCGTCGCCCCAATAACGCCAGGTAGACCTCTTCATCGCCCTGGTTCTGGGAGGGAGTTCCCGAACCCCAAAAAGGAAAGACTATGACGGACAAATTGATCTTGAAACTCTTGACGCTTCTTGGAGCCGTCCTTCTTGTTGCGGTTGTGCCGCGCGAATCCGCCGCGCAGGGCATCCCCTCAGTCAGGGCCGCGGACAGCATGGCCGAGTTCTGCAGGAAAGGACAGGCTGAGTACCCGGGAGGCATCGCTCGCATGCATCCTTCGTTCAAGTTCAATATCTGTTGGTGGCTCGAGGATGCTGGCATAGAGCCAAGCACATTCGATGACGTCGTTGGAACTCTGCCGGAACATGTGGGACCGTTGGAGCCGACCTGGCAAGCGACTTTTAGCAAGGCCGCTCAGATGCATCTGGAACAAGCTCACGTGGCCGAGGAGCGGGGCGACAATGCGTCCGCATCGGCCGCTTACAAACAGGCCGCTTTCTATCTGCGGATGAATCGGCTACCCAAGCRKATCCCCGCTGCAGATCTGCAGGCGACCGAACGAGCCTAYGCGGTCCTGGGAAGACCGCTCCAGCGAATCAAATTCAAGGCCGGCGAAAAAGAATTCGTTGGCTACTTCCGTGCACTGTCGACGCCAAGCGGCAGCAATGAGAAGCCGCCGGTGCTGGTCATTCTCGGCGGCCTCGACAACCTGAAGACGGAGATGATCCGGCACAGCGACTACTTCATGGGTCGCGGGTTTGCAACTCTCATCGTGGAAAATCCAGACACCGGGGAGAATCAATTGGGATTCCGTCCGGAGTCCTCTGCGATGCTTGACACGGTTGCGGACTACATCAAGACTCGCAGCGACCTGGACACAAGCCGAGTGGCCGTGTACGGCTGGAGCATGGGGGGCTATTTGGGAACACTTGGCGGGCTGCGAAACGACTTCTACCAAGCGATTGTCAATATAGGTGGCCCCAGCGATGCGAGCTTCGGACAAGTGCATTGCGAGAAAGCGCCTGCATGGATCGTCGCTCCCTACACTGTATTTGCCAACATGAATCCGCTGACGACACCTCGTCAGACGATGTGCGAATACTACGAAGCGTTCCAACTCTCACGTCAATTGAAGATGCCAACCGCGGCGCAGTTGCGCAAACCCATTCTCATGGTGAACGGCGCCCGCGAAGATCTCGTTTCCAGAGATGAGCCTACAGCTCTTGCCGCTCTTGGCTTCAATGTGACGCAACTGGTCTTTGGGGATGATGGCCACACAGCCGAATCGAACATGCGAGAGCACTTCGAGTTCACCGCGAACTGGCTCATGCGACGGCTAAAGATCGGCAATTGATTTGGCCGCTGACAATAAATCGATTAATTCGCCTCCCTGCGCAATGGGACAGAGAAAATATCCCGATGCGCCGCTGTCGTTTTCAGAAGCGACTGCACCAATTGTCTGGGGATTGCGCCCGGTGTGCATACGGCTTCTGATAGCCGAATATCAGTAGTTGTCAGCACCAATCTCGACTATGCTCAATACTCTTATGCACCAAAGCGAGGTTTGGGCATGGCGGCAGACGCACTACCGATTGCCGCGCAGGGTGTGGCCACCCTGTCCGGCGAGGCACGGGAACAGGCCCGGCATCGGACGGAAATCATCGGGCCCCTGGCGGCGCTTGAGGCAGTTGGGCATGGTGCCGCCATTGACACCACAACCGCCGCCGGCAAGCTGGTCTTCGGCATTTTCGCGGCACTGGCCGAATTCGAGCGCAGACTGGTCACCGAGCGCACGATTGCCGGCTTGGCCTCGGCGCGCGCGGCCGGAACGGCGGCCGACCGTTCAAGATGGCCGCCGCCAAGTTGCGCCTGGCGGTGGCCGCCATGGGGCAGCCGGAGACCAAGGTTGGCGATCTGTGCGAAGAACTCGGCGTCACGCGCCAAACCCTGTACCAGCACATTTCACCCAAGGGGGACTTGCGCCGATAGTTATTCCCGCGCATTACGAAGGGCCAGAACATATCCGGCTCATGCATTTACTTCGCCGCCCGGTGATTCGCATCACATTTGGAACTCCCATCTCAATTCCACTGGACGCATCTGCCGATAAAAAGGCAGCATTAATACTGTGGGGGCAAATAGAAAATGCCATGAACGCCTTAGGGAAACGCTGATTAAATCAGTGCGCGAGTCATCGCGGCATTGAGGAGGTGCATTTTCATAGGCATACCATGATACACCGACTTCATTGATCAGCGTTTCCCAACTTGGGGGATGTCTTTCTTGGGCTAGAATGTGCGTCGCGTTTAGGGCGTATTCGCTTCAGGGATGCACAAGGCCATACCTGGGACGGTGAAGGTGAGCTACCAGACTGGCTGCGACGCGCGGTGAACGCGGGCCAAACCATCGAGCATTTTCGTGCTGCCTGCTAGCTCAGAGGATCGATGAGTCGCGTATGGCGCCCTCCAAATGCAGATACACAGTAGAGACATAATGTTCGAGACGGCATCATGCCCCTAGGGCTGCAATTATCGCTGATGTGAACAACGCTGTCCGCTAGCGCTGCGATCCTTCGTCTGGCGACCGTTCGAGATACCGCAAATCTTGCGCTCAATCCTCGCATGCTGAGCGATATTCCAGCCTGCTAAGAGACAGCTGGTCATTGTTGTGCTGGCGCGAATACGTACGAAACGTCTACTGGCCGCGCATGCCCGAGTAAGGAAAACTCAATGTGTTGGATCATCGACGCCCACTGCCTTCCTGGTTCTGGAACGGGCGCACGCATATGCGCTGCCTGGCTCTGGCTATCGGACAATCGCTAAGCGACGCCTACGCCCACCACATCCAGCGCCTGATGGTGATCGGCAACTTCGCCTTGATGGCAGGACTAGACCCGCAAGCGGTGCATCGCTGGTACCTGGGCGTCTACATCGACGCGTTCGAATGCGTCGAGCTGCCGAATACGCTCGGCATGAGCCAGTACGCTGATGGCGGACGGATCACCACCAAGCCGTATATTTCTGGCGCCGCCTACATCGATCGCATGGGCGACTATTGCAAGGCCTGCCACTACGACAAGCGTGCCCGCACCGGCGTCAATGCCTGCCCCTACAACGCACTCCACTGTCAATTCCTCGATCGCCACCGGAGGCGTCTCGGCACACTGCCGCGCCTGGCCATGGCCTACCGCCAGTGGGACCGCTTCAGCACAGAAGCACGTGCCGCAGTGCGGGAGCACGCTGAACTCGCGCTGCAGCAACGGGATTCGCTATGAAGCGAGCGCATCCTCCCCGTACGCCTGACAGCAGGATTCGTCGCCAATCCGCCCCGCTTCCCAGCATTACCGGGTCTGCGGACGACGCGTTGCCGAGCGCCGCCCCGCTGCCGTCAGCCCTGGAGCCGCTACGCGAGGCAGCCCGCGCGCTGCCCCGTGCCGCTGGCGTCTACCTGTTCCATGGCGAGCGGAGCGGACTGCCGCTTTATATCGGCAAGAGCGTCGATCTCGCGCACGCGTGCTGTCGCATCTGCGCAATGCCCGGGATACGCGCATGCTGCGGCAACTGCGTCGTATCGACCATGAGCGCACCGGGGACGAGATCGGGGCCCCTCCTGCTGGAAGCGCGGCTCATCAAGGAGCAGTTGCCTCTATTCAACCAGCGCCTGCGCCGTCGGCAGCAGCTTTGTTCGCTGCGCCTCGTCGATGGCGTGCCAGAGGTGGTTTACGCGAGCCGCATCGACTTCGCCTGCGAACCCGACTCGTATGGCCTATTTTCCGGCCGCCACCCAGCACTGGATCACCTGCGGGAGCTTGCAGACGCCCAGCGCTTGTGCCTCCATCTTCTGGGCCTGGAGCCGCTCGTCGTTCGGGCCCGCAGGGAACTGCTGCGCAGCGCTTCCTCGTCACCGGCGGCAGCGGCTTTATCGGGCGCGCATTGGTATCTCGCCTGCTGATGGGAGGCCACGCCGTCACCGTGTTGTCGCGTCAACCCGCCGGCGCGGCGATTGCCTGCGGGCGCGCGTCTTACGGCCAGCCTGCAGGCGCTGCCGGCGGACGCCGTCTTCGACGTGGTGATCAACCTGGCCCCCATCCTGGGCCCGCGCTGGACGACCGGCCGCAAGCGCGTGCTGGAAGACAGCCGCATCGGCCTGACACAGCAACTGGTGGTCTGGCTGGCGACAAGGCAGCACCGCCCTCGGCTGATGGTGAGTGCCTCGGCAATCGGCTACTATGGCGCCGCCGCGCCGGGTCGTCTCGACGAGGCCAGCGCGCCGGGCAGCGACTACGCTGCGCGGCTGTGCCAGCAGTGGGAAGTGGCGGCGCGTGCGGCCTGCGCGCTAGGCATCGACACCGTCTGCGTGAGGCTCGGCATTGTTCTGGGCCACGGCGGCGCATTGCCGGCCATGCGTCGGGCCTTGCAGGTAGGACTGGGGGCGGTGATCGGGAACGGGACACAGTTGCAGAGTTGGGTGCACATCGCCGACGTGCTCGGTGCACTCGAGTAGATCGCGTGCCGCCATGATGGTCGGGGCGGCGAGGCATTGGTCTATAACGTGACCGCACCCGGCGCCTGCAGCCAGGCCGAGTTCGTGCGGACGGCAGCACGCGTCCTGCGACGGCCGGTCCTCCTACGCCTGCCCGCCGCGTTGTTCCGTCTGGTGCTTGGCGAGCAATCGGCCTTGTTGCTAGGCGACACGGAGGTCCTCCCAACACGTCTGTTGCAGGACGGCTACCAGTTCCGATTTTGCGAATTGCGAAACGCGCTTACATCTCTTTGGCAATAGAAAGACACCCCCTTCCCCTTGCCCGACCTCCTCTTCCCGCAGCGCTCGAATGGTGAGCGCGGCGCCCACACGTTTCATCGGTTTTGCAGCTAGCCCGGGCTCGCTACGTTAGCGACGGCAGTGAGATCGACTGATTCGGAACCGATATGTTCGTGAATTTCGGCCTCGTTGAATAGGCAATGAACGGTACAAGCCGATATGAGGAGAGCTCATGAATACCCCGTTGGAACAAGTCAGATGCCAGCGGCCCCGCCGACGACACCTATCTAGGGCCTGTCGCGAGTTGCCAAAGGTGGCTTCGACATCACGTCACCAATGCGCGAGTCCGCTTCTACGATTGCCGCCTTTCGGGTCGATCGTTGCCACGAACGTGTCGATGACGGAGATCGGCCCAGAAGCGGGCGGTGACTTTGATGACCTTTGGGACGTTCGAGCAACCGGAAGCTCTCGCAGCATCAGCCCCTGGCTTCCTGCAAGTCAGATGCCCTGGATAAGACTAGACACTCCAGAAACCATCTGGACGCACCCAAACAAAGCTACCACGATGGCCGACATGCACGAAAAGCTGTGCATCAATGAGATTGGTATCGCTTTCCGTACTATGGCGGTCACAGTGCACAAGCACAACCACCAGACGGCAGAGCCGGCAAACACCCCTCCGACCATAAGCGATACCGCGGGCCATCCAAGGCCATCGTGCGAGTCCGACAGCGGCCCCAGCGCCGCAAAGATCCCGATGAACGACAGAATGGTCATGGGATTGGACAGCGTAAGGCCAAACGTAGTTATGAAATCGCGAGCGACAGTTGTGCGCAGTGCTCCTTGGGAAACGGTAGAAGCAGCAGGCACTTCGCGAGCGATTCCCCAGGCCAGCCAAACAAGAAACACGCCACCGCCCATTTTCAGGGCCACGCTCAGCATCGGCAGCGCCGCTGCCAAGCCAGCGATACCGAGCGCGCCGAGCAACCCGTAGATGCCATCCGCGCTTGCTGCGCCGATTCCTGTTGCAAAGCCGGAGCGAAAACCACGGGATAGGCTGCGCTGGATGCACAACATACCGATGGGGCCAACCGGCGCGGCTATGCAAAAACCCATCACCATTGACTTAACGAACAACATGGCCTTCTCCGACGAACTGCGTTGATGTTGAGAAGCATCGTAGGCAGTTTACGATCGTGCAAAAAGCCAGTTTTTAAGAGAGAATGGTGCTTCTGCCTTAAAAACTACGGCATGATGGACGAACTGGATTGGAAGGTGCTTTCCTTGCTACAGCATCACGGACGCGTGACCTATACCGAACTGGGCCGCCAGGTCCATCTATCGGTGCCGGCGATAACGGAGCGCGTCAAGCGATTGGAAGAAGCCGGGGTCATCGAAGGCTACTCAGCACGGATCAACCCCGTCGCGGCGGGCTATGCGGTGAGTGCGCTGATCGGCATTACTGTGCCGCAACCTGCAAAAGCAAAGTTCCTCAAGTTGCTTGGCACGATCCCCGAAGTGCTCGAATGCCACCACGTAACCGGGGCGGACTCCTATGTCATGCGATTGGTGGCGGTGAGCCTGGCCGATCTGGAACGGCTGATTGAACGTATCAACTTATACGGCGAAACTCGCACGTCAATCGTGATGTCGACCCCACTAGTTGCACGGGGTCTGCAACAGCCGCCCGCTAAGCCGCGAAACTGAATGACGCGTTTACTTGGAAGCCGCCGCTTGAGCGGAAATGAGTTGATTGGCTGCAACGGGTCTAGGTTGTCCCGTATGGAGCGCCGATGTACCCGCAAAGCTGCCTTCGAAGGCGAAGCCGCACTTTGCCAGGCAGCCTACGCGTACATCTGCTTAGGTGAGAAGCTGCCAGAATCGATTCATTATTCGTCGACACCCAGGACTGATCGATGGACGCCCGTCCGGCGAGTTCGCCCACTAAATGTGCCCAGCGGCGCGAAAAAGGGGAGCCAAACACCTTGAGGCGCGCACCGTAGACTGCATCACACGCTTGAACTGGCCCCTTGATCTGGAACCAAGTATCAAACATCCCCTCCGGCGTGTTCAGCAAATCAACGCGTATTGCAAAACCTCTGTACTCTGTCGTGCGTTGCATGCTCATCTCCTCTAGTCGTTTTGACATCCTTTGCAAGATCAAGCCAAAAATCGAAAATGACATCGTAGATAGTTGGAGGCCAGGAAATCACACCCACCTGAAGGCATCGGCTTATACACAACTAGGTCGGCAGTTGCCCGATCCTGCGCCAACTGCCGTCGGTCAATGAGACAGAGCTTGGCTTGTAAACTTTGGTCTGCTCGCGTTTACTCTCGCATTTTGCGTGAACGCCTTGGCCCTGCAAGCACCGTGCTGGACGGAAACCGAATTTGCCGACCTTGACCTTGGCGACGCGCGCTTGAACCCAGCTTCGCGCCCTCGGGCGGCGCGCGGTCATGGGTCGAGCGAATCAGCCAATCCGCCGGCGTGCCCAACTCCTGCGCCCGCGCCATCAGCGCGATCATGTCGGCTTCACGATCTGCGACATACACCAGTCGCGTATGCGGCAGGCCCGACGCTGGCATTGGCTACGCAGCAGGCAAATTCCCGTTATTTGTACGCCGCGCGATGCGGAGCACCTTCGTCAACGCGGCCTAAACGTAAGTCCGCTAGAGAATCATCATGAACTGCAGCCATCCCTCGGCGGGCAAATCAGGACGATGGCATGCAGGCATGGAAAAGGAATGGTTGGCTTGCTGATGGAGCACGGCGTCGGCTACCTTATCGTGATGCCGGGAGAGCCTAGCCGCGCTTACTGCGGCGCGCTGAGATTCTCCTATCCGTATGCAACTTGGCCTTATGGATCGCGGGAGCCTTAGTCGCGGATGCAATGGTGACCGGAGCGTCCCGAGGACAGGACAGCGAGTTGGCCGTTGCGACCAACTCGTTTCTCAAGGACTGAAGCTCCTTGATATGAGCATCGATTTGTCCGATCTTGGCACTCAAGCGTTGCTCGATCTCGGCTCGGCCAAACTTGCCGTTAAGTAATTGCGGGATTATTTCTCGAATCTCCGCAAGCGAGAACCCGAGCGTTTGCGCGCTACGGACGAATTGAATGCGCCGGATGGCCTCTGCGTCGTATGAACGATAGCCATTGTCCAGCCGGGCGGGTGGCTCCAACAATCCCACCTTTTCGTAGTGGCGTAGGGTATCCGTAGTTGTGCCAACTGCCCTCGCCAGCTCGCTGATATTCACCTACCCCCCCGTCAATGCGACATGCCTGATATTTCTTGACCTTGGAGTGTACACCAAGGTTTAAGGTACGCGTGGGATTCAATCCACAGGATCCCAGAACCATTTGAAAAAGGTGACGCCATGCTTCGTAGGCTAGTTCTTCTATTGCTGTCCACCATTGCCATGCCGGCTATCGCCGCCAATGGCTCGCCACCAGGCAGCCACTCGACTTCGATCCAGCCCAAGGTGGCCTTTTCGATCATCAGAACTGCGGAGCTATCTGTTATAGAGGCTCTGGTCTACACAGGTGGGAGCTTCACTCGCAAGGTGAGCAATAACTTCTCTGCGTTCCTGGTGAAACACGGTAATGACACCTTCCTGTTTGACTCAGGGCTGGGCTCGAAGGTGGCCGATCAATATCGGAAATCTATGCCTTGGTGGCAAAGTCTATTTTTTAAATACGAGGACCCGGTCGATCCGGTGATCGACCAACTATTGCGCGCCCGCATGGAACCCGTTCAAACGATCATCCTAAGCCACAGCCACTGGGATCATGCCAGCGGCATTAGCGACTTCCCTAATTCCACGGTGCTGGTGCATCCCGCAGAACTGTCGATGATAGAGGACCCTACTGATGGAGTTGGCGGCAGCTGGCGCTCGCAAGTCAGCGCGAAATCGATCAAATGGAAAACCTTGGCATTTGAACCGGTGCCGTACAGAGGGTTCGCGAGCAGCCGGGATCTCTATGGAGACGGCACGGTGGTGCTGGTTCCTCTTCTCGGTCATACGCCCGGTTCGATCGGCATGTTTATATCAGTCGACTCCGGTACACAGTACTTCCTGGTGGGCGATGCAGTCTGGAATGCGAAGGCATTGAAGCTTGGCGGCACGAAGTTCTGGGCAGCGCGGTGGTTGGTTGATGGTGATATTGAACAAACACAAGATGCTGTGGAGCAGATTCGCGCGCTGATAGACAGACATCCAGATATTGTCGTGGTGCCGGCGCACGATGGGCACGTACAGACGTCACTGGGATACTTTCCAGCCTGGGTTGAATGAGCATTTGCCCGCCGGCGCTCGCGATCGCACCTTCTTGCCCTGAACCTCGTACGGAGCCTGGATTTCGGGACGCTCGGAAGGAGCAGCTAAGGTGCTACTCCAGCCACCGATGCGCCTCCTGGCGGCTCTGTGCTCTGCATCACGCTCGCTGCCAGAACCAGGCAGCGATCACGTCTGTTCAAGCCCGGACGGGCGCCGAACGTGGTGCGGCGCCCAGATTTACCCCTTACTTAACGCTCATTTACGCAGATCGAAGCGGCCGAGGTTCAACACCTTGACCCAGGGCAGCGACGAAGTCCTTGACGAACTTATCCGCCACGTCCTCGCTTGCGTAGACTTCGCACAGGGCCCAGAGCTGAGCATGTGAGCCGAACACCAGATCAACCCGCGATCCGGTCAACTTGACCTGCCCCGACTTACGGTCACGTCCCTCGAACACATCCCGGGCGAGCGCCTTCCATTCCACGCCCATGTCGAGCAGGTTGCGGAAGAAGTCGTTGGTCAGCGTTTCCGGGCGGTCGGTGAAGACGCCGTGCGCATCTTTCCCTGTATGGGGTAGCTTTGATTTCGGTGCAATTTGCGACGGTTCGCAAGCCCAGCATCAGTGCGGGAATGCCACCGTAAGTTATTGATTAATATAGAATTTCTGTTTTTCCATCGATCAACCGCAAACGGCGTCATTGCGAACTCGATTTCAGCACGCAGCGCTTGTTTTGGGTGCAGTTTGTGACGGCAGTAGTTGTCCGACGTAGCGCTCAACCGGGAAGCGAAAGACGGCCCGGAGATCGATGCCCTCTAGCCGTGTTCGGGCGATTGGCCCGAATGACTCGGGTGGCCATTTTTCGCGGAGCGTTTATTATTTCAAATTATTGAAAACGGATAAATATCGGAGATCCAAAAATAGCTGGATTGCAGATGTTTTCCTATTATAGGAATTCTGGCTTCTCGCTCTAGAGTCGAAAAATGAATATCCGACACTATATATAAATCCAAATCCGCTCAATTCTTGTCAAATGGAGCGGAGAGAGTAACGCTTTGCGGTCTGCTGCAGACCGAGTCCGGTCTGCGGAGCAGGCTATCATCTTGTCCAGATGAGAAAGTCACAGATAGTCACGACTGGCAAACTCGTAACTTATGCAGATATAAGAAAGTACGGCCCATCAGGTCCAAGCTCCTCTCGGAGAATTTGCCATCCTTGGGATTTGTAGAACTGCAATGCGTTAGCGTTGGCCTTGAGGCATTTGAGCGTCGGTGTGTTAGAGAAATACTTAGTACAGCTCTTCAGGAGCGCTCGACCTACCCCTTGACGTTGGGCCATTGGATGAACAAATAGATTGTGCAAAAAGCTATCAGCTTCCCAGATTGAAGCAAAGCCAAGAATCTCTATTCCTTCGATGGCTACTAGGATTTTCTCACCGCTAGTATGCACATCAAAATCTATCGTTTGGTGTAACTCGACATGATTCCAAAAGAAAGTGGCGTTCCGAGTGATCACATATAAATGTTGTAATGCCTCTCGATCAGCCTCTTTAAATTCACGTATTAAAATACTCATCCTAAATCGATACTAGGGATAAACGTCTGTTCGTGGCCGGATGCGGGCTCGTACATTCTAACCCGCCGGATGGAGCCGCCACCAGCGAGAAGGCAGAGGGCCGCTACGCGCCGACCCGGAAATGCTCCGCCGACTGCCCCGTATTGATGGCCCACTGCAGCCAGGCCGGCATCTCGCCCTGCCCGTCCCATTTCTGCCCTTCGGCGTCGCGGTAGGTGCGCGTTGGCGCGGGTGCCGGAGGCGCCGCCTTCTCGGCGAAGCAGCCGGCCGCCTGCAGGTCGATCAGGGTCAGGCCGTGCCTGGCCATTTGGACACGGATCCAGACCGTGGCTGCGGCGCGCTCAATCTCAAGAGACATAGGTATAACGTTTTGGGAGTCGGAAAGGTCCAACGATTTGGGCCGCACAATCAATCATCATTGCCGGCATTCCACACGGCCTGCGTCGCCGCCATGCGCCGCGCCGCCTCGGTGGTCACGTAGCGCGTTGTGGTGTCGAGCGAGGCGTGGCCCGCATTCTGTTGCACCACCTCGAGCGGCGCCCCGGCCGCCAGCGCATGGGAAATATGTGTATGCCGCAGCCAGTGTGTGCTAGCGGCATCCAGCCGCGCCGCGCGGGTCAGCCAGCCGCAGCGTACCAGCGCAGGCCGTGAAGAATCCCTTGATCTGCTTGGCGAGCGTGACGGTACCGATGCCGGCGTCGGCATCGACGGGGTTAGTGGCGCGCGCGCCCGCCCGCCCAGGTCGGTAGCATAGCCGAGCAAGGCGACCCCGCCCAGGACCCGGTTGGCACCCGGGTCGGCCGGATATCGTGCGCGGCGCTGGCGGATATCATTCATGCGCGAGTGAACCTGGCCTTCGTTGCCGGCATCTCGAACTGATTTTTGGAGATTCGCCGAAGACAGCTTCCGCCATTGGTTTCGAAGTCCAGCACTGGGTAACCTTCAATCCGGCGCTCATAGACAGCGACATCGTGGATTGTTCCAGTGTTGACGTGTTGGACTTTGAAGGAATCCACTTGCTTTCTTTCAATCATAACGCCCTCGGTGCAATTTACTTGCAAGTCAGATGTTGTTTATGCCGCCCATACTGGGTTTCTCGCTACCGCCCCGGTGGTTCTCTCCAGGGACACTCAGGAAGACTAAGCAGATTTACAGGCTGGAGGCCATCGTTCTCCGTCTTGAGATATTTGTGACCATCGTGAAGAGCGACGATCACATAAGTGGAGTAACCACATTCATCGGTCACGTAAAAATTTAAGGTGCCGCTTTCAATCCCAGCGATGGCCGTAGCAAGACTTAATATCCAAGGGCGCCCGTCCCAATTTACACCGCCGATGCTGAGTATGCGCTCATGCACGCCCTGGCGATCGGCCCTTCTAATGCACCGGATGCGATGTCTGGCGGCCATAGTCGTTTCCCTTTCAATTGGACTGGGATCACTCCTCTTGTTACGCGCTTGCAGCAACGTGGTTGCTTTAGAAAATCACCTACCAACGTCCAGAGGGTCCGGTGGTCGGTTCATTTACGCTTCTCTTCAGCCGTGCAAGGCTATGTTCTTTGCCTCGGTCAGTACGAGCCTAAAAGTTGGGAACTGAGCCGTACGGACTCCTGCTGTTTAGAGTTCCATAATGCACATTGGTCCGTTCATGCAATTCCCCTCCTCGGTGGGGATACCACTTATGTGGGGTAGTAGTGAATTCATGAAGTCGGGCCCTGCCGGGTCAAGTTGACTACGAGGGTGCGATCCGCCCTTAGCAGACCCTTGTGGTCCATTGCGAGGCGACAGGGGATTTCAGAGAGATGCCGGGAGTCGATAAGAGGCGTTATACGGCCGTGTGTGAAATATTGCCTAGGGAATCAGGATGTTACGTCCTCCCCCTTTTCATCATCCACCAAACATCGTGAAATGAAGCGGTACATTTCCGCACACGCTGTGCGATGCCTGCGTCGACAGTGCCTGAAGCCCGATTGGTTACCACCCGGTCGGGCTTTTGCATTTTGAAGTGGTGCTGCGCTTGGCAGACACGCTCGTTGGTGGTGCAACAGAATGACGATCGCGTGCGTTGTTCCCTAAGCGGCGCGTCTTCGAGATTGCGGTTCGCGAGTATCGCGGCATGATGTATTCACACAGCTAGTGGCTATGCGTGTTCTGTTTCGTGATCTGGACCCGGACGTCGCGACAGCGCTGGCGTTGGCATTCGCCACGCAGCCGTTGGTCGACGTGTTGTGTGAAGACATTTTCGCTACCCGCGCGGCCGACGCCATTGTCAGCCCGGCGAACAGCCATGGCTGGATGGATGGCGGGATCAATCTGGCCTACATCCAGCGTTTCGGCGATGATTTGGAGCGGCGGCTGCGGCTGATGATCAGGCAGGACCATGCTGGATTGCTGCCGGTCGGGCATGCGCTGGCGAGTAAGACCGATGCGGTCGACATCCCMTGGATGATCAGCGCCCCGACGATGGAAATGCCGATGGCGGTGCCGCGTAGCCTGAATGCCTACAAGGCATTCAGGCTACGCTGCTGCTGGCACGGCAGCATGGTTTGAAGCCCTGCTGTGCCCGGGCTTCTGCACGCTGACCGGTCGCATGGAGCCGGAAGAGGCTGCCGGCCAGATGCGGTGGGCCTGGGACGAGGTAGCGGCTCAACCGGAATGCTCATAGGCCAAGTGCAAATTCGAATACATGAGAACCGGTTGACGGGGTTTTCATGGCTGGTGATGGCTTTGGGGAGTTTCTAGCATTGAAAGCGCTACAACAACCTCTCGAGACGCCATGAAACATCTTATTTTTTCTCTTGCGGCGGCTGCCCTGACGCTGGGCGCAATCGCCCCGGCAGAGGCGTATGACCACCATCATCATTGTCATAAGGTGAGAGTTCATCACCATTGGGAAACACGCTGTCACTGAATGAAACCGCCGCTTGTCTCTGGCCCCGCCTTGGCGGGGCCTTCTCGTTTACGCAGTCTTCAGGTAGTGGGACTGCCGCTGAATCCGGCGCCGCCCAGGACACCCCGACGGGAGTGTGGGTGCTCGCCTCGAGCATCACGCCCGATTTGCCCTCCGCGAGTCGTGCCGCCGGGATTCTTCTTCCGCCTTCAGCGATAATTGCCATTCGAGCGTCGCAAACTTCATGGATTGTGTCTGGCGGGACCGAAGAGTCCGCGCCTACGGGCCGAGGCGCCGGCTAAAGCTTGAGCGCGATCCGACAGAACAATAGATTGACAATGATCACAGGACACGTCTTTATTGCGACCAGCCTTGACGGCTTTATCGCCCGCCCCGATGGAGACATCGACTGGCTTCTGAAACGGGATGAGTCGACAGAAGACCATGGCTATCTGACCTTCATCGCCGACAAAGACGCGATCGTTATGGGCCGAGGCTGCTACGAAAAAATCCTCACGCTGGGCGAATGGGCTTACGACAAGCCCGTTCTGGTGCTGTCCCGGCAATTGGCTGGCGAGCCCGTGCCGGAGAGGCTGCAGGGAAAGGTGCGGTTCGCGGATAGCACGCCCACGGATGCGATGAAGCAGCTGGAGGCTGCGGGCGCGCGTCGCGTGTACGTCGATGGCGGTCAGTTGGTTCAGTCGTTTCTGCGCGACGGATTGATCGCTGATTTGGTGGTCACCACCGTGCCGGTGTTGATCGGGGCAGGCAGACCATTGTTCGGCGCCCTGCCGCGCGACGTCAGTCTGGCGCTTGAATCGAGCCGGCACTTTCCGTCCGGCCTAGTGCAGTCGACTTATCGCGTGCTGTACTAATTTGTGAAGATGCATGATGAGGCTTGTGATCGGTACTATCTCGGTAGACGAGACCGGAATCGCCGCGGCTTGCGCGTGGCTTTGCAACTCCACGCCCCGACTTTCCGCTCGGCCGCGGTGAAGGGCCGCATGAGGACGTCGCCTGATCCTGCCCGTAGGTACTTTGGCCCTTGGCGGGCGACCTGATAGCAAAGACGGTGTTGGATGTCATCCGATACCCGAAAACCTGCGATCCGACTTAGCTCGTCCCGGATCTCGTCGAAGTGTGTCCAGCTCTCGACTGCAAGTGCGATATCAACACCCTTGGTCGCCCGGGTGGCTCTAAGACCATGCAAATGGGTCAGAAGGATATCTCTTGCCGTGGCTCCCACCCCGAAGTGGGTCAGGTCCCGTGCTTTGGGACACCATCCACCGTGCGGAGAATCGCCACAGTAGTCGAGTCGAGCGGCCTGTCAGAATTGATCGAGTACATGCCGGATTTCTGCTTTGCGGCTTTCGCCGCAACTTCCTGGTTCCGGGAACTGAGGCTTGCCGTGCGATCTGCATAAACCGATACGGCCGGGGCTAGCTCTGGCTGCTTTGCGTTGCTACTTTGATGCTCCCAAGACGCATCGAAGATCTCAATGGGGCCGTTTGTCTGCGGACGGAGTCGATGCGTTTGCACGAAGTCCTTCACGCCTTCTCAACTGTGCTCTGGTACCACATATAGCGTCTGGGTTTCGGGTCTGAGATAGGCCGTCACCATCTCGGCTGCGACTTCCCCGCCCCAGTAGACACTCTTCAATTCCGCGAGCGACATGTCCCGCCACCAATCGGGCTCCGGTGCTGCGAAACGCCGAGCGTCAAGTCGCGGCCGGAGAATCGTCGGATAGTTGGTGACCCATTTGTCGAGCAACCGATCGGGTCCCGTCAGGCGCCGACGTGCCGCCGTAGCCGTCTCCAGCAACCAGCCGCGCTCTGCCCGTTCATTGAACACGGTGTCCAGTGAGCCGAGTGCGATCCTACTTGCTTGGCAATCTATCGATTGGAGGCCTGCAATAGCGAAGGCCGGCAAAGGCTTGTAGGTCCATGTGGACTCAAAAAATGAATAAATCAGCACATTACGGGCTTTGAATCGGAATTAAGCGTTGGCATACAACAACAGATGAATTAGACGTCGCCTATATCAGAATTTAATATGTTTAACTTCTCGCCTCGCAGCGGTAGCTGCTTCACCTTTCGCGCCGCTGCGCAGGATCGGACTGGACGCCCCCGCGCGGTCCGGTCTTTTTTTTTGCGCATGAAATGGGCATGAAAAAGCCACCCGAAGGTGGCTGGTGGTCTATGGCTGCTGACGCGGCTACTCGCCGGCGTCCTCATGAACCGTTGGTTGCTGTGCTGCGGCGTATCCCAAGATCGTCACAGCGTCGTTATCCAGCTTCGTGGATTGCGCGGGCAACTCCACAATTGGCGTTTCCGGATACATATCCGAGATTAGAACTTTCGCCATATCCTCGGACTCGAATGGCCCGAAGTGAATTACACCTGCCCCGCTGACTTCAGCGAAAAACCATTCGCCCGATTCAAGTGGATAGATCACCACCAGAGTGCGCTCATGCGGATACATAGTTGCCTCCAGATCTCGTCATGTGTCCCAAGCATAACTATCGATACTGGCGAGCCCCTCCCCTACTCTCGGGCGCGCGCCGCGCGACAACTGCGCATGGTAATTGTAGAGAATTGGTCGGGCCAGACAAGTATCTTCAGGCCCACACCCTATACGGCGTGGCCAACTCGCACGCGAGCATGAAAAATCCGCCCAAGGTCGGCAGGAATTGGCGAATCAAGATTCAGAGCGCGAGCAGCCGATCTATTTCGGCGATGAAAAGTCGCTTGTACTCTGCGGAAAACAGTGGGGAGCTAGCAGCATCCGACCGTGCTGCTCGGATCTCGTCCTTCTGTGCCTCTCGCCATGGTGACTTCATCGTGGCGAGGCTCCGCTCCCATCCCGCAATCAGACCAATGGCGTGCTCATCCAACATATAAATACCTCTTAAAAGTTGTTAAATGAAGGACATGGCAATTATTGAACAAATTTGACCACACAAACAAAGTAATACAGGCCTGTTCAGGATAATATTGGGTAGAAATAAATGATCGGTGAGCGCTATTTTGTCCCCGCCCCAATGGAATGGAAATCGCCAAAAATGAGTAATTAGGCCCACACCCGATATGGCGAGCCCGGCTCCGGTGCGACGATGATGCTGCCCAGCGCCGCCAGCTCCCCGGCGGTCAACGAGCGCTCAAGCCGCAGATTCACGTGCCACACGGGCACGGCCGCCGGCGCAGTGATCACGTTTTAGGCAACATCCCACTCGCCGCCCACGTAGATCGTGCCTTTGGCCAGTAGTTTGACGCCAGCGGCAGGCACACACCGCAGCTCGCGACACCCGTCGCTGCGCTCAACCAACTCAATTGTCTACTCAGTGCGTAGACAATGTCCTCGCTCGGAAAGCCTCAGCAAAGCGCAGTATGTGCCGCAAATTCTTGGCGCTGAAGCCACGGCCGTGTTCTGCCTCCAACCGCCGCGACAGAGAAACGACGATCTGCTCGCCGTATTCGGCGCGTTCGCCGCCCAGTATTTCCGAGTGGATCACGGTTTGGCGCGGCATTGCGGGGCGCGATCGCAAGAAAGAGGGCTTTAGCGCGACATAGCAGCAGGGGATGTCATCCGGGTACTGGGCGGGCTAGATTGCCTCGATCAATCAACGGGTTGCCAGGGATTTGGCGGGTTTTTCGCGAATCCCGGCCGACCCTCGATTTGGCGCAGTCTGTAGGCATCGAGGGTGTGCGCCGTCATGCAGACAAAGCCGACATGAACAGCGCGGGCCAAGCGGTAAAGGTGGCTGCGCCGAGCGTCGATCAGGACTCGCTCCTTGGAGATGGGAGATGGGCAGCCGATTCAGATTGATACCGTGCTCGCGTCAACCACCTGTCGATACTCTGGCGCCGCTTCACTTTGCGGCATTGCCGCATATATCTGACTTGATGCCGGCGATAAAGAAGTCTATTGTGGCCGTTCGGTGCACGCTCCCTGCTCCTCGCACCGATGACCCGCTGCCGTCGCCACCGTCCACTGTGGAATCGAGCTCGGGGCAGCAGTCGTAGTTCTTTATTCCAACCACGACAAAGGAGGGCGACATGCTAAGCCCGCATGAAATCGCCGCGCTACTGCTACTTGGCGACACGCAGGAGATCGACGACCTCGAGCCCGAGCAATTGGACACCTTGTTGGTTCACAAGCTGGTCACGTTGGAGCATGGTCATGATAGCGGCGATGCCTACCCCCGCCTGACAAGTCAGGGGCATTCCATGCTCGAAGCCGTGCGCCGCATTCGTTAAGAGTCAGTCAGCTTGTGCCCAAGACCAAACGGAGTGCTCTCGGCACAGCGGCCGTAATATCTGTAGCTAGTTGTCCATCGAGGAATGGCGGGGGGCGTGACTCTGTAGCGTTCCACACCGCGAGCCCCAAGCCATGGCCCTGTCGACCCACGCCGGAACCCGCTGCGAACCACAGTTTTGTACCGTTATGCCTCAAGCGCACCGGACGATACGTGTCCTGACAGAAATGGGGTTCACACGCTATGAGAAAGCTACACTGAGCAGGCACAGGCTCTATCTAACTCACGTTTAGAGAAACGACGATGGCAAAGCTAGTGGTGCTATACAAGAAGCCTGCGGACACGGCGGCATTCGATTCATATTACTTCTCGACCCATGTTCCGATCGCCAAGAAGATCGCCGGCCTGCGACGCTACGAGGTCAGCAGCGGCCCGGTTACAAGCCCGGCCGGCGATTCGCCATTTCACCTGGCTGCGGTGCTGAGCTTCGATTCGCTGGCGGCGCTCCAGCAGGCAATGGCTTCGCCTGAGGGCGCCGCCGCAGCAGCTGACGTGGCCAATTTTGCCCAGGCCGGTGTTGACATGCTCATATTCGACACGAAGGAAGTTTAGGCCGGCAGTTCACGACCCATTTTCTGCGCGAGGGGGATGTGCACGCTGTCACAACGGCCATGGCAGGCGCCCGGGAGTTGTGGCCACACCGCGAGGGACGCGTGCATGTGATAGCGGTTTGGGCGAATCTTCGCATGCCCCCAACTTCATGCCATCGGGCATGGACCCCACCGCGGCGTCCCCAATTCTCGACGCCGTCGCATGCCTCGAAACTGGCGGGGTCGTTTTCTTGTGCTACCCGACGCGGAAAAACTCTACCGTCCGCCCCGCATTGAAGGACCGGACGCCCACCATTTCCGATCGGGACGATGTTGCGCGTTCACTTCCTGCAGCAGTGGTTCGGCCTGTCAGATCCGGCCATGGAAGAAGCGCTTCATGATGTGCCGCTCTATCGCGAGTTCGCTGACCTGGACGATGCCATGGCGCGGTTGCCAGACGAAAGCACGATCTTGAGATTTCTTCACTTGCTGGAGCGGCACGACTTGGCCGCCCAGCCGGGTCAGGTCACCAAGTCGTTTCGGTGACCGCTCGCCTGGCGCATCGCATTGCCGCATTCTTCAGGACGTCAGGCCTCTGGCGCGGAGCCAATTCAGCCACGCTTGATCTTCGATCTCGTACGACCCTCGCGACTCTTTCCATACGATCTCGCGCTCACGAAGGGCGTCAATCGCATTTTGAACCGTCCCAGCACTGACGCTCACATGATCCGGCACAAGGGCCTTGTACGCGGAAATGGCGCTCTCTCCGAAGGGAGAGAATTGACCATCCTTGGCAGCCATGACACGCACTACTGCCTGCTGAAGTGGCGACAATGATGTGAAGTCGTTTTCGACGTCATGCCACAAGCGCTCCTGGACGAGCGTCGCGTCATCCTTGAGCCGGGTACTGAGGTTTGGCGATTCGTTCGCCAGTGCGATCGAGCCAATCAGGTGGCGCAGCAACTCCGGGCGATGCCCGACCATCACGAAGGCTTCGTAGACGGCCTCGGGCTCAAACTGATTGCCCGCGGCGAGCGCCCGGTTCACGCTCTTGGTAAATTCGTCGGTAAAGTTTCTATCGAGCAGCGGGAACGGCGTCACCTGGGAGCCGTAGAACGGCATGCGTGAATTCATGACCAGGTGCGCGAGTTTGTCCCGGCTTGAGCCGGTGAAGACCAGCATGAGGTCCGGGGCCTTGCCCGAAACGTTCATCGCGTCGCGCGCCGCCTTCAGTCCGAACATTGCCTCCACGCCCTTCTCCGTGGTCAGAGCATGCTGCGCTTCATCAACGATCAAGAGAACCGGTTGCTTGGCGGCCTTGCGCAGCGCCTCAAGGGTCTGCGTGAGCGTGACGCCCGCAGGCAATCCCGTGGTGGTGAGGTCTAACCCAAGGGTGCCCATGACGGTGACCTTGGTGAGGCCGACGGCCTTTGCGGCTTTGCCCACGACACCGGCGTGATCGGCAATTTTGTGCTTGATGGCGTCGGCGATCAGCTCGCCCGGGTCGTGCGCCTTGTTCGACCATAAGTCGACATACACGGTGACCCAGCCGCGCTGCTCGGCGGCTGGCGTAAGGTCCTCGCGCAGGAACGTGGACTTCCCTACCCGGCGCGGCGCCGCGAGGAACAGGCCCGAGCGGGCATCCTGGATTCCCTCACCGGCCAGGGCTGCGCAGAAGCTTGCCGCCAACGCGGGGCGGCGAAAGGTGTAACGTTCGGAGGCGGCGGACGGCTCGGACATGCGTCTTCCTGGTGCGTTTATCAGCATTTATCCTATACTAATAATTTATCCTTTGCAAATAAATAATGATAAATGCCTGATGAGGCATATGCACTCGGGGAGCGGGGCGTCTTGGCGCCTCCCAGGAATACCCACTTACGCGGTCAGCAGATTACGAAACGCGTTTTGCCGCCGGCATAGCATAGTAATCCGCTGGCCGAGGGGCGCACCTAGCCCAGGCGCCGGGTGGAAGGTCCAATAGCACTGCCTGCCGGCTCAGCGCAACGTGGCCAGTTCGCCGTTACTGCCTTTGCTCGTGGTTCGCCAGATCGTTTTGAGAGCCCCCAACCCGCCGATAGCCAACTGTTCAGTTTGCTACGGTCAATTTCCGACCGGCATCGTCCAGTCCTCCACCGCTAGCCGAGGGACGCGCCGGAACGTCTGGTCATTAGTCACCAGCACCGCGTCAGCCTTGGCGAGTACGTACTCCAGGCTGGCGCGTGCGACAGCCCGCTACCGTCACACTAGGGGGTGAACTGCGGATCGGTTAGGATTGCTGCGAGTTCAGGACGCCATACATCGGGCACGCGGCGCCTCGTCGGCATCCGCAGCGTCTTCGGAAACAGGCTGATTCTGCAGGCGGCTGTGCATGGCCTCGCATCGAATCAACATCATTGCCGCGGGATCCTCTTCACCGCCGGCAATGCCAGCCTCAGCAGCGGCCCGCAGATATACTTGCCGGGAGGCAACGGCGACGATCACAAGGATGGCGCCGACGCCGACTGCTCGGACTCCAATTTGGAGGTATTGCGCCATAGCGAACTTGCACCGTATAACAGGAGGTAATTGGCAATGAGGCTACACGAGGATGTCTCGGGACGATCCATGCCGTTGCGGGATTGACACAATCCGGTTCGCCGCGGCGGGTCGGATCGCGCGTTGCGTGACAGCGGCGGTATCGAAGAGAATGTCCAGGAGGGCGATCAAGGCCTTACCGACCGGCTGCTACGGCTCTGTCAACTTGCCGATAGGAAGACAAGGCTGTGGCGAGCGTGCCCATTGCTCAGGAGGCGATTGATGGATTTTGGGCCACTTCGGTGAATTCGTGCCAGGTAGCGAATCTCACGGCGAGGTGCTTGCGATAAAGCGAAGCGCTAAGCAAATGACGCTTGAGCGCGAAATGCTGGCGGATTGGACCGAAGTTCGAGAGGAAGGCCTGGGTGCGTACCCGGTCGCGGAATCCACGCATGCGCCGCTCCCGCTCACGAGTCGGCTGGTGGCTGTTCTCGGCCCGATTGTTCACGCGGGCGGCGGCCTTCACGAACACGTGCTTGACGTTGGCCAACTCCGGGATGTCGGCCTTTGCGGCCGGGTAGCTGCGCAGTTGATCAGTGACAATCTTGCGCGGCGCCGGGCAGGAACGCAGCACGAACAGGAAGAAACGTTTGGCCGCGGCCTTGTCGCGGCACCTCTGCAGTAGGATGTCGAGTTCGGCGCCATGCTCATCGACCGCGCGCCACAGCAGGTAAGGTTCGCCGCGAAGCATTACGAACATCTCGTCCAGATGCCAGGTGGTGCCCGGCTTGCGGCGCGCAGCTTTGACGCGATGCGCGAAGCCCGCGCCGAACTTGTCGCACCAGCGGCGAATCGTCTCGTAGCTGACGATCACGCCGCGCTCGAACAGCAATTCCTCGATGTCACGCAGGCTGAGATTGAACCGGAAGTACCAGCGTACCGCGTGGCTGATGACTACCGGCGGGAAACGGTGGCCGTGATAGAGCGATTTCTTCCTCATCGCTCTATCTTACGCGACCGGCTTCCCAACGTGACAATGCCGTACCGTGCGGTCGATAAGGCGGGCGACACCGTCGACTTCCTGTTGCGCGCCCAGCGCGACAAGGCTGCGGCACGGCGCTTTTTCGAGAAGGCCTCCGACCAAAATGGTGAGCCCGATTCGGTGATCATCGACGGCAGCCCGGCCAACCTGGCGGCCCTGCACGACATCAATGTCAAACGAGAGGCACCCATCGTCATCCGTCAGATCAAATACCTGAACAATATCGTCGACCAGGATCATCGGGCGGTCAAGCGCATCACCCGCCGATGCTTGGCTTCAAAGCCTTTCGATGCGCGCGCATTGTCCTTGGCGGCATCGAGTTGATGCATATGATCGCCAAGGGGCAGATGCACCGTTCCGGTGGGGCCACCGTGTCCGCTGCACTGCAATTCTATTCCCTGGTCTCATAAGCTAAGCTTCACTGCGGCCTTCTTGGCGACCGATCTCTCTTACTGCGACAGAACCCTCCAGTCCGTCACATAGACCTCATGCACGGGCAGCAGGATTTCCACGACTTCACGCATCAATACCGCATGATGGCCCGCGAGCGGCGCGCACACCAGCACGACCGGCCTCCGTCCCCGCGCGGCAACCGGGTCGTGCGCGAACTGCAGCAGACGACAAAATGGCCGTTCCAGCGCGACCTGCTCGTCCACAGCCACGGTGCGGCCGTCCGCGTCGATCGCAGTCATGCCGAAGGCGGGCTTCCCGTATGTCTTGCCCAGACGGTAGAGCATTTCATAGCCCGCGGCGAAGCAGGACGCCCCCGGAATACGGGCAAGGAGGCAGTCGCGCTCGGTGAACGCATTGGTGGCCTGCGCCGCCCACGCCGTCCATGGCTCAATCAGCGAACGCTGATACTCGATGAACTGGTACAGCATATGGGCTTTCCGGAAGTGCACGCTGGAAGGACTTTCAATATATGTCGGACCAGCGCCGGCACAAGGCCGAACAACAACGCTACAGCCCGCGGATTGGCGGTTCGGCCCTAAGAGAGGCTGGTCTTGCGGGAAGGCCGGTCAACTGTGTGCGGTTCCTGCCGCAATCACGCGCCGACACCCGGGTAACAGACTAGGTGCCCGCTTCACCGACCTATTAACCAAAGAATGAACGATGCCGCCGCACTGACGAGCAGCGAAGTCGTAATCGGAAGGTACAGGTGAAAATTATGACGATGAATAACGATATCCCCGGGCAAGTGACCGAATCCGAGCCCGGACAGCCAGGGCCAGAGCAGTCCTCCAGCTACCACGATCAGGCCAAGGACGATAAGCATGCGCGACATGGCCGACCTCCGCATGTTGGATAGTGCACGGTATCCGCTCTCGCCGACGTCGCGTAGCGTGCGGCTGCCAACCGAAGCTGCTGCCCGGAAAGCTGAAGAGGGATTTGGGATTGGAGATGAAGCACGTTGCCACCTAGTCCCAGCGATCATCCTTGACCTGCACCTTGCCGCCCACGACCCGGACCGGGAAAATCGCCACCGGGTCGTATGCCGGAGGAGACAGCGCCGCCCCCGTGATGAGGGAAAAATGCGCGCCGTGGCGCGGGCAGACGACCTCCTGGCCTTCGACGTCGCCGCCACAGAGAGGCTCCGCCTCGTGGGAACACATGTCCTCGACCGCGTAGTAGTGGCCACCCACATTGAATACCGCGACCTGCAAGCCGTCGACGTCAACCGTGCGGCACGTCCCGGGCGCGAATTCGTCGGCCGCGGCGACATCGATCCATTCGCTCATCTCAGAGCAACCCCAGTTCCAGCCGCGCCACCTCGCTCATCCGCTCTCGCGACCAAGGCGGATCCCATACCAGTTCAACCTCGACCTCATCCACGCCGCCAACTTCCATGACGGCACTCTCGACCACGCCGGGGAAGGTCTGCGCCACCGGGCAGCCCGGCGCGGTCAGCGTCATGCGGATGCCCACCTTGCCGGCGGATTCGTCCACGGACAGACTGTAGACCAGTCCCAGGTCGTAGATATTGACCGGGATCTCCGGGTCATAGACGGTGCGCAGCGCCTCTATCACCCGGCCCTCCATCGTGTCGGGGCCAGGCTCGAGCCTGTCTTCATGCGCCTCGGCCTTGCGCAGCCAATCGATCATGCTCATCGCATCACTCCGTTGAGACCGGCTGGGCGCTGCCTTGCAAGGCGGCTTGCATGGCATGCCAGGCCAGCGTCGCGCACTTCACACGTGCCGGAAACTCCCGTACGCCGCCCAGCACCGCCAGCTTGCCCAGCGGCGCGCCGGCCTGCTCCGCGCCAGATCCGGTCACGAGCGAATGGAAGCCGGAAAACAGCGCCTGCGCCTGCGCCTCGGTCTTACCCTTGAGCGCCTCGGTCATCAGTGACGCCGAGGCGGTGGAGATAGCGCAGCCGGAACCCTCGAAGCTCGCATCCTCGATCACGCCATCGCTGACCTTCAGGTACAGCCTCAGCCGGTCACCGCACAGCGGGTTGAACCCCTCGGCGCTGCGGTTCGCCCCCGTCAGCCGCCTGCAATTGCGGGGCGAGCGGCTGTGGTCGACCACAACTTCCCGGTAAAGATCGAGTAGATCGGACATCAGGCAAATACCTCCTGTGCCTTGCGCACGGCACGGAACAACGCATCCACTTCCTCTCGCGTGTTGTATAGCGCGAAGGATGCCCGCACCGTGGCAGGCACACCGAACCGCTCCATCACGGGCATCGCGCAATGGTGGCCCGCACGGACCGCAACGCCTTCCAGGTCGAGGATGGTGCCGGCATCATGGGGATGCACGCCATCCAGGACGAACGAGAGAATGCTCGCCTTTTCCGCGGCCGTACCGATGATGCGCAGGCCGGCAATCTGCGCCGCCTGCCCGGTGGCGTAGGCGAGCAGCGCGTGCTCGTGGGCCGCGATGGCTTCCAGGCCAACCGCGCTCACATAGTCGATCGCCGCGCCCAGGCCGATCACGCCGGCGATATTGGGCGTGCCGGCCTCGAACTTGAAGGGCAGCTCGTTGTAGCTGGTCTTGCGGAATGTGACCTCGCGAATCATGTCGCCCCCGCCCTGGTAAGGCGGCATGGCATCGAGTAGCGCAGCCTTGCCGTAGAGCACGCCAATGCCGGTGGGGCCGTAGAGTTTGTGCCCCGAGAAGGCGTAGAAATCGCAATCCAGCGCCTGCACGTCAACCTTGAAGTGCGGCACGGCCTGGGCGCCGTCGACCAGCACCGGAATGCCCCTGGCATGTGCCAGTTCAATGAGGTACCGCACCGGGTTGACCGTGCCGAGGGCATTGGAGAGATGGGTCACGGCAACCAGCCTGGTGCGTGGGCCAAGCAGGCGCTCGAATTCTTCCAGCAGCAGTTCGCCCGCATCGTTGATCGGCGCCACCTGCAGGATGGCACCTGTGCGCTCGCACAGCATCTGCCACGGCACGATATTGGAATGGTGCTCCATCGCGCTGATCAGGATCTCGTCGCCGGCCCGCAGGCGCTGTCCGTAGCTCGCCGCCACCAGGTTGATCGCCTCCGTGGTTCCGCGCAGGAACACGATCTCCTCACGCCGGGCCGCATGGATCAAGCCTTGCGTAGCGTCGCGCGCCGCCTCGTAGGCATCGGTTGCTAGTTGGCTCAGGGTATGCACGCCACGATGGATGTTGGCATTGAGCGCGGCGTAGTAATGCGCCTCGCAGTCAATCACGCTCTGTGGCTTCTGGCTGGTGGCGGCGTTGTCCAGATAGACCAGCGGCTTGCCGTTGACCGTCTGCCGCAGGATGGGGAAGTCCCAGCGCAGCCGCATGACGTCCAGGCCAGCGGCCGGTGCCGTACCCCACAGGGCCCTGAGTTCATACGCGACCGTGTTCATGTCAGCACCCTCAGCGGCTCGGGCAAGTGGCCGCGCAGGAGCGTCTCCAGCCGCGCGCGCAAGGAAACCACGCCTAGCCGGTTGACCATCTCTTCGGCGAAGGCGAAGGTCAGCAGCGCCCGCGCCGACGCATCGTCCAACCCGCGCGAGCGCAGGTAGTAAATCTGCTCGGGATCGAGCTGGCCGACGGTGGCGCCGTGGCTGCATTTGACGTCGTCGGCGTAGATCTCCAGCTGTGGCTTGGTGTCGACTTCGGCATGCTCGGACAAGAGCAGGTTGCGGTTGGACTGGTGCGCATCGGTACGCTGGGCATCGGCATGCACCACCACCTTGCCGTTGAACACGGCGCGCGAGGCGCCGGACAGCACGCCTTTATAGAACTCGCGGCTCTTGCCTTCCGGTCTGGCGTGGTCGATGCGGGTGTGGTGGTCGATATGCTGCCGGCCGCCGGTCATGTACAGCCCGTCGAGCGAGCATTCGGCGCGCTCGGCATTCAGCCCGACCTGGATGTCGGCCCGCGCCAGAGCGCCGCCCAGGGCGAACGCACTGGAGGTGAAGTGGCTGCCGTGCCGCTGGTCCATATTCACGCCAGCGATGTGGAACGCCTTGAGGCTCTCTTGCTGCACCTTGTGATGTTCGACGTGCGCGCCACGCGCGGCGACGATGTCGGTAACGCTATTGGTGAAATAAGCGAGGCCGTCCACACCCACGTGGTGCTCCACGATGCACACACGGCTGCCTTCTTCCGCCATCACGAGATTACGCGTATGGGTGACCAGCTCCGGCTCGGTGGCGATGAACAGCAGGTGGATCGGCGCGTCGGCAGCGGTGCCGGCGGCCAGGCGGATATAGGCGCCATCGGCCATGAACGCGGTGTTCAAGGCAGCGAAGCCGGACGGGTAGTCGCTCGCGGGGCGGCAAAGCAGCGCTTCCACAGGCTCCGGTGTGCGCTCCAGCATGGCGGCGACGCTGAGGAGTTCAGCCCCTGCCGGCAGCACACCGATACGCGACCATTGCGGCTGGTGGCGGCCATTGACGAATACCATCAGGTACGCGCCGGGCAAAGCGAGCGTCTCGATCCGCGCAGCCAGGGCGGCGTCCGGCCTGTCGCCAGACTGCGCCGGCCCCGCGGCAAAGCGGCTTCGCTCGATCGCGGCCACGCTGGTGTATTTCCAGTCCTCGTGGCGCAGCGTCGGCAACCCGGCTTGCGCGAAGTGTTCCATTGCCTGCTTGCGCGCGCGCGCAAGCCAGGGCAGCCGCCGGCCGGGCAATGCAGCCTCGACGCGGGCGAATTCGGCAAGATAGTGTTCCACGCCGGTTGCGCTCATGCCGAGGCCTCCACGCCAGCGAAGGCCGGCGCCTCCATCCCCACGTAGCCATGACGCTCCAGTTCGAGCGCCAGCTCGGGCCCGCCGGACCTGGCAATGCGGCCCTGCGCCAGCACGTGCACGCGATCCGGCACGATGTAATTGAGCAGCCGCTGGTAGTGGGTAACCAGTACGATGGCGCGTTGGGGGCCGCGCATGGCGCCGATGCCGCTGGCGACGATCTTGAGCGCATCGATGTCGAGGCCGGAATCGGTCTCGTCGAGAATGGCGAGCCGTGGCTCCAGCACCGCCATTTGCAGGATCTCGTTGCGTTTCTTTTCGCCACCGGAAAAGCCCTCGTTCACGGCGCGGTAAAGCAGGCTTGGGTCCATCTCCATGAGCCTGAGCTTGTCCTTGACCAGCGCGAGAAAGTCCATGGCATCCAGCTCCGGCTCGCCGCGATGCTTGCGGATCGCGTTGAGCCCTGCCTTGAGCAGATAGATGTTCGAGACGCCGGGGATTTCCACCGGATACTGGAAGGCCAGGAAGACACCCGCGCGTGCCCGCTCTTCGGGCGGCATGCCGAGCAGGTTCGCGCCATCGTAGAGGACTTCACCCGCGACGACGACGTAGCGGTCCCGTCCGGCCAGCACATGGGCAAGGGTGCTCTTGCCGGAGCCGTTGGGGCCCATGATGGCGTGCACTTCCCCAGCCTTCACGGTAAGGTCGATGCCGTGCAGGATGGGCTTGTCGTCGACTGAGACGTGCAGGTTGCGGATTTCAAGCATGGCTGGCCTCTTGCTCCAATGTGGCTCCGACACGACGCCAATGCGGCTCCGAGGTAGCGCGTCCCGCGCGCTCCCCTCTTAGCCGATGCTTCCCTCCAGGCTGACGCCCAGCAGCTTCTGCGCTTCCACCGCGAACTCCATCGGCAGTTCCTTGAATACTTCCTTGCAAAAGCCGTTCACGATCATCGATACCGCGTCTTCGGGGCCGATGCCGCGGCTTTGGCAATAGAACAGCTGGTCCTCGCCGATGCGCGAGGTGGAGGCCTCGTGTTCGACGCGCGCGGTGGCGTTCTTCACCTCGATATAGGGAAAGGTGTGGGCCGCACACTTGTCACCCAGCAACAGCGAGTCGCACCGCGAGTAGTTGCGCGCGCCGCCGGCGTTCTTTGCCACCTTCACCAGCCCGCGATAGGCGTTCTGGCCGTGGCCGGCCGAAATGCCCTTGGAGAGAATCGTGCTCCGGGTATTCCTGCCGAGGTGGGTCATCTTGGTACCGGTGTCGGCCTGCTGGTAGTGGTTGGTCAGCGCCACGGAATAGAACTCCCCGACCGAGTCGTCGCCCTGCAGGATCACGCTTGGATACTTCCACGTGATGGCCGATCCGGTCTCGACCTGGGTCCACGAGATCTTCGAGCAGGCACCGCGGCAGTCACCGCGCTTGGTCACGAAGTTATAGATGCCGCCCTTGCCATCCTTGTCGCCCGGATACCAGTTCTGCACCGTCGCGTACCGGATCTGCGCACCTTCCAGCGCGATCAGTTCCACCACCGCGGCATGCAGCTGGTTTTCGTCGCGCATCGGCGCGGTGCAGCCTTCCAGATAGCTGACATAGGCGCCCTCGTCGGCAATGATCAGGGTGCGCTCGAACTGGCCGGTCTTCTGGGCATTGATGCGAAAGTAAGTGGACAACTCCATCGGGCAGCGTACTCCTGGCGGGATATAGCAGAACGACCCGTCGCTGAACACCGCCGAGTTGAGCGTGGCGAAGTAGTTGTCGGTGTAAGGCACTACCGTGCCGAGGTACTGCCGCACCAGCTCGGGATGCTCCCGCACCGCCTCCGAGAACGAACAGAAAACAATGCCGAGCTCGCCCAGTTTCGCCTTGAAGGTGGTTGCGACCGAGACGCTGTCGAATACCGCATCCACGGCGACGCCCGCGAGCAACTCGCGCTCCCGCAAGGGCACGCCCAGCTTCTCGTAGGTGCGCAGCAACTCCGGATCGACCTCGTCCAGCGTCTTGGGCCCGGCTTTTTGGGAGCTTGGCGCGGAATAGTAAGCAATTGCCTGATAGTCGATGGGCGGGTGCCTGACCGTCGCCCAGTGCGGCTCGGACACCGTCAGCCAATGACGATAGGCCTTCAGGCGCCACTCAAGCATGAACTCCGGCTCGTCCTTCATGGCCGAGATCATGCGGATCACGTCCTCGTTCAACCCGCACGGCACCGTGTCCGTTGCCACGGACGTGTAGAAGCCGTGCTGATAGCCTTGGCTGATCAGTTCGTCGAGCTTGTGTGCGGGGGTTGCCATGTTCTGCCTTCGGTCGCCTTGCGTCACTCGAACGCCTGCTTACTACGGCCGGCCGCCTTCCAGGCGTGCAGCGCGCCGATATCCACCGGATGCAACGTCGGTTGCGTCATGTCCGCCAGCGTTACGCCATCCAGGGCATGAAAGATCGCCAGGCTGATTCGCTGCCAGTTCGCACGGACGGAACACATTCCTTCCTGGGCGCACAAGCCGGCCGCAATGCTGCATTCGGTCATGCCGGCAGGGCCTTCCATGGCGTCAATCACCTGCGCGATCGAGATCTCCTGCGGCGGCCGCGCCAGCAGGTAACCGCCCTTCGCGCCGCGCAGCGAATGCAGCAGCTTTTGCCGCGCAAGCATCTTGAGGATTTTGCTCGCGGTGGGCATCGACACGCCAATCTCGGCCGCAACCTCGGCGGCACTGCAGATCCGGCCCGGATCGCGCGCCATGTGCGTCATGATCACCGTGCCATAGTCGGTCAGTTTGCTTAGTCTGAGCATCTTTACCCCAAGCTACTCCCTGCCAATTAGAACTGATATGGTCCTGTATAGTTCCTATGAAGGGTTCCGCCGCAATGCGACCTCCAATCCCCCGCTTATCGAATCCGGCAAGTCACGCGTGACTCGGCCGGCAGTCAGAGCATGTCGGGTTCAGCGTATTGGCGCAGAGCCTGATTCGGATGGTCGCCGCCTATGTGGACCCAATGGTGATGAAGGAGACCTCTGTCGGTGGCACAGCCTGCGAGCCGGCATGAACCTAGTGTAGTGTTGCATTCTGTTTGGAACTTAAGCGGCGGTTGGCGCGAATGACCTTCTGCAGGATGTCGCGAGCGCTCTTGGTCGAGATGAACGGCTTGGGGTTGGTGTTGTGGTGAGCGATGTACCCATTGATGGCGGCGATCAGTTCCGGCACGCTGGTGAATACGCCGCGACGAAGTCGCTCGGTCGTGATATCGCGGAAGAACCGCTCGACCATGTTCAGCCATGACGCCGAGGTAGGCGTGAAGTGCATGTTGAATCGCGGATGCTTTGCCAGCCAGTCCTGCACCGCAGGATGCTTGTGCGTGGCGTAGTTGTCGGCGATCAGATGCAGCGTTTTGTCCTTGGGCGTCTCACGGTCGATCTTGCGCAGGAACTTCAACCACTCGGTATGGCGGTGGGGCTGCTGGCACTGGGCAATGACCTGGCCATCGAGCACGTTGAGCGCGGCAAACAGCGTGGTCGTGCCATTGCGCTTGTAGTCGTGGGTCATGGTTGCCGCGCGCCCATTCTTCAGGGGCAGCCCGGGCAGTGTGCGGTCCAGCACCTGCACCTGACTCTTCTCGYCGCAGCACAGCACAAGCGCGTGCTCGGGTGGCGACATGTACAGGCCCACGATATCTTCAAGCTTCTCGACAAACTTCGGATCGCGCGAGACCTTGAAACCGCGCACAACATGGGGTTTCAGGCCGTTGGCACGCCAGTGCCGTGAGACGCTGGCCGCGCAAACACCCAACTCGACAGCCATCTTGCGAGTGCTCCAGTGCGTGGCCGCTTCGGGCTTGCTCTGGGTGGTCAGCTCCACGAGGCGAGAGACGTCCACCTTTACCGGCGGCGCTCCACGTGGAAGGTCACGCTCAATGCCCGAGAGTCGCGACTGGGCATAGCGCTCGCGCTAGCGCGAGGCCTGCACCCGGCCCACGCTCAGTTGCTCGGCAATGTCCTTGCTCTGCATCCCCTCAGCCGCAAGCAGCACGATACGCGCACGCTGCACCAGCCTCACGCTGGTAAGCGTCGAACGAACCAGCCTCGTCGGTCAGCACAATTTCAGGGGCAACTCGCATTCGCGCTCTCCACTCTGCTCCGAAGTTGAACATTGGAGGCATGCGAGCATCGTAAGTTCATTCAAGAATGCAACACTACACTAGCACAACACCCAGCCGGGCAACATGGCAAGGTAGGCCAGGCAGCCCGCGAACATGGCGGCCAGCAGCGGAATCCCGGTTGCTACGGCATCCGTCCCCTAACCGTCACGATTTCGCCCTCGCCATCAAGGCTGGGCAGACCTCAGCTCTTTCTCGCCGTCTTCGCAACAAACGGCGTCGGCATGTGCTGTACCGTTTTACTGCCGCACTTGGGGCAAGATGGGTGGGCGATTTCATGTTCGGCGAGATGTTCCGCGCGGTCGAAAACCTCACCGCATTTCTCACAACGGTACTGATAGGTGGGCATGACGCGCCTCCAGCCTGCTTGGTGCACGGACTCGCTGCATCTTGCGATGCCAGCGACTTCCGGCAGTTCGGCACTCCATTCTAGGATACCGTCTCGGGCAGCAAAGGCGATAACGGAATATCTTTTCCATGGCGTTCCCGGGTTTCCGTCCTGGCGGATCTCCTGGCAGTCTCGCATGCCCGGTACCACCCCGGTACCACATCAGGCACCTACGCTTCACAGCGCGCTCTTTGCGTGCTTATTATTGAAACATACGCGTGCTTGCACAAAGCATGGCCACGATCGTCGGTCAGGAGTTGACGATGAAAAAGCCGCACAAGGTGGACTCTGGCAAGACGCGGCGAACCGGTGATCCGGTTCGGCCGCGCACGGATCGCACCATTCCCAGCATCCTGGATTCCACTGAACTGGAAGACGTGTGGGAGAACATCGAGGAGGCCGTTGACGAATTCACCGAACGGGCGGCGGAGCCGATCGATTTCCCCCATGGCCATGACCCAAACGAGGATGACGCGCCAGAA
Organism: Cupriavidus sp. YAF13; assembly: GCF_052113425.1. NCBI lineage: Bacteria > Pseudomonadati > Pseudomonadota > Betaproteobacteria > Burkholderiales > Burkholderiaceae > Cupriavidus > Cupriavidus sp. YAF13. The sequence goes on along the minus strand of NZ_JBFRDD010000043.1, from coordinate 31,210 downwards.
GAAAGCATGAACGAGATCACGCGCGCCGCCGAGAGTATTCCCGCGGATACCCCCGCGGACCGGGCGGACCGGAGCGCGGAGCGCGAAGAGCACCCGCCTGCGCCGCCCAACATCGATGACGTGCTGGACAAGGACCTGATTCCCGATCCTGCCGACGATGCGCCACGCGCCGGGAAGCATCGCAAGCGTTAGGACACGCGATCCATGGCCGCTGCCCGCGCCCGCTCCAGCGGGGAACGGTCTGCCCCAGCTTGCAGGGTGCGCGGCCAGGTGTGCCCCCTATACTCAAAGCGTAACAGGCAATACCTCGCGTGACGGCGGCGCAGAACATGAAGGGCAATCGCGGCGTCATGCCAAGCGAGAACGCGGCAGCATGGCAGCCTGGAGCAGGCTTCGCTGCCAGCCGATAAGGATGCACCATGAGCAATCATCGGTACGTGGTCATCATTGACCAACCCAAGGACGTCTCGGACGAGCAGATGGCCGAATACATCAAGCTTGCCATCAGCGCCTGGGGCGCGGGATTGCCACCGCCGCCCCAGGACAGCCCATTCTTCGACCTGGACGTGGTTGCTGTAACCAGCACCGGCAAGCTACACAAGAACGAATCATGAGCCACTGTCACCGCCCGCGTCCCAGTGGAGGTACGTATGCGCTTCGAAGCATTTTCCTTTGGGTCCGTCTGTATTGACGGCGTGACTTATCAGCATGACGTGGTCATCGATCAGGGTGAGGTTCGCAAGCGAAAGAAGAGGCCATCCAGGCAATTCCGCGAAGCCTTCGGGCACACACCGCTATCAGTCAGGGAAGACATACCCTGGAATTGCAGCCAACTGGTTATCGGCACCGGCACCGGTGCATTGCCGGTGATGGAAGATGTGAAGCGAGAGGCCAGGCATCGCCACGTCAAACTGGTCATTCTTCCAACCGCCGAAGCCATCGCAAGGCTGGCGGAGCACCCCCGCGGCGCCAATGCGATCCTGCACCTCACCTGCTAGACACAATGTATTGACGCCAGCATCGAACTGGCCGCTTGCTTCATGCGCCGGGTGGCCATGATGTCCGACGCCGATGCCGCCCTCGCCGATAAGGAGGCGCCAGCATGGACAGCCAACCGATCACCGTCATCACCGGCGCGAGTCGCGGCCTGGGCCGCGCAGCCGCGAGCCATCTGGCCACCGTGGAAGGCCACCTGGTCGTTGCCACGGCGCGCAAGCCGGCGGACCTTGATGCGTTGCGAGCCCGGCTCGCGCTTACCGGCCACTCGCTCGCATGCCGGCCGCTCGATGTCACCGACACGCATTCGGTGGCCGCGCTGGCCAAGTGGCTGGCCGAACGCTTCGGCCGCGTGAACGTGCTGATCAATAACGCCGGCGTCTTGCTCGATCACGACAGCGCCAACTTGCTCGAACTGCCGCTCGAGACCTTGCGCACCACCCTGGAGACAAATCTCTTCGGCGTGCTGCGGGTCACACAGGCATTGGCGCCCCTGCTGCGCGCCAGCCGCGCCGGCCGGGTGGTCAATCTGGCTTCCGACATGGGCCAGCTCGCGGAGATGACCCGCGGCGTGCCGGCCTACCGTATCTCAAAGACGGCGCTGAATGCCGTCACGCGCATCCTCGCCGCCGAGATGGCCAACAGCGGCGTCAAGGTCAACTCGGTGTGCCCTGGCTGGTGCCGGACCGACCTGGGTGGCCCCGATGCACCGCGTTCTCCCGAGCATGGCATCGACACCGTCGTCTGGCTCGCGACGCTGCCTGAAGCCGGACCCAGCGGTGGCTTTTTTCGCGATCGCCAGCCGATTCCGTGGTAGCGTGGCGCGCCCGAACGCGCGCCTTGCCACTGCAGCGTTGACGCTTGTGCTATCTTGGAAAAGTCGAGCGTTCAATATCGGGGGACGCCAAATGTCAGTGATCGCACCGGACGAAAAAGCGGATTTCGTCGCTATCTTGCATCGTCACCAGCTTGCCGAAGCCGACTTTTTGCTTCAGGAAACCGACACGCCCGACGTCGTCGACGAGGTCTACCCTCTCCAGGGCTATGTCACCATCATCCGCAAGTCGACGCTCAAGGAAAGGGAATACCGAATCGGACATGGCACCGCTTGGACCATCGAATTTGAAAAAGATCTGGCGCGAGGTACGTTCGGCTGAACGGGATCGGAATCGGGAGTGGCCAAATCCGGGGGCGCTTTTTGTGCAGCATGGCCCCCGCACTTGAGATGGGCGGCCCTTTCGCTCGTCGTTGCTGATCGTTGATCGATCTGGAGCGGGGCCGATGGACCGCGCAGAGGCAGGCGTCGGGGAGACGCCGTCACGGTTCTGTCGCAGTAAGAGAGATCAGTCGCCAAGAAGGCCGCAGTGAATCTTGGCTTATGAGGCCAGGGAATAGAATTGCTGTGCAGCGGACACGGTGGCCCCACCGGAACGGTGCATCTGCCCCTTGGCGATCATATGCATCAACTCGATGCCGCCAAGGACAATGCGCGCGCATCGAAAGGCTTTGAAGCCAAGCATCGGTCGGGTGATGCGCTTGATCGCCCGATGGTCCTGCTCGACGATGTTGTTCAGGCGCTTGACCTGTCGAATGGCGATGGGCGTTTCCCGTTCGGCGTTGATGTCGTGCAGGGCCGCCAAGTTGGCCGGGCTGCCGTCGACGGTGACCGTGTCGGGCTGGCCGTGCTGTGCGATGGCCTTCTCGAAGAACCGCCGAGCAGCTGCCTTGTCTCGCTGGACGCGCAGTAGAAAATCGATGGTATGGCCGGCCTTGTCGACCGCCCGGTACAGGTATTTCCACTGGCCGCGCACCAGGATGTAGGTTTCATCCATGCGCCAGCTTTTGCCCACCGGGCGCTTGTGAGAGCGAAAGATCCTGTTCAACGCCGGCAGCAACTTCAGTGCCCAGCGGTGCACGGTCGAATGGTCCACCGAGACGCCACGCTCGGCCATCATCTCGTCGAGATCTCGCAGGCTCAGCGGATAGGCCACGTACCAGCGCACGCAGGTCAGCATCACTTCCAGCGGGTAATGCAAACGCTTCAAGACCTTCGCCACTTCCGGATTCATGGCCGCCACCAACACTCGCTGAGTCTGACACCAGCACATTCTATCGAAGGCTTACTGCGACAGAACCCCCTGGTGCGACGCCGCCGGGCCGTTTCCACAGGGAGATATGAAAAAGGGGCGCCGAAGCGCCCCCAAGGTTCAGTAGTGCTGGCGACACTGCATCACGTAAATGGTGCCGTCCTGAACGATGTAGACCAGGCGGTCAGCCTTCGTGATGCGGCGGGACCAGAAACCCGTCAAATCCCCCTTCAGTGGCTCCGGCTTGCCGGTGCCGGTGAAGGGGTTGCGGGCGATCTCTTCAATGAGACCGTTAATCTCGTCGACGATGCGCTGGTCGATCTTCTGCCAGTACAGGTAATCGTCCCAGGCATGGGTGGTCCATGCGACCTTGCAGTTATTTTCGGCGGCGGCCTTGTTTTTCGCCTTCTGTTTCTGGCTCATTTCTCACCAATTCCTTGATGGAGGACTTGCCAGCTCGAAACTCAGCGATGGATTCCCGCAGGCGCTGCGCATTCTTCTCGGACCCCAGCAGGTGCAGCGTTTCTTGCATGCTGTTGTAATCCTCGAGTGAGAGCAGCACTACGTGCTCGCCCCGCTGCCTGGTGATGACAGTGGGCTCATGGTCCTTGCAAACCGAATCCAACGCCTGCTTGAAGCTGGCTCGCGCCTCGCTAAAAGTCAGGATATTCATCGATACACCTCAACTTGCACCCCAAGCTGCGCGGCGTATTGGCGCTACAGCCCAGGCATTTCTGCCTGCCCTGATCCCGTAACAAGGTATGGGGGTCGGGACGTTCCGAAAAGTCGGTCCTGCTCTACTGCGAACATCCAACTACGAACATTGTACAAAACGTGGTACGACTGCGCAAGCACAATCCAACCCGGCGCGAATTCTCCTAATACTGTATATTTGTACAGTGTGACCCTCCAACCTCTGCAAACGCCGGCCGCAATGACCGCCGACCAAGCGTTTGCGTTCGCCTGGGCGAAGGCACAGGGGGTCGCGCAGCACCACGATGACCCCATCGTGGGCGTGCAAATGACGGTTAATGTGCTGTCCGACAGCGTGATCGCGGCCGTTATCGGCGGATTGCCCATCAGCGCATCTAAGCCGGTCGCCGGGGCGGAAGTCCCGGCGTACAGGTTTTCCGGAAATTGTCACCATAGTGATAAGAAGTGCTATTTCCTGCAGACCAAGGGCGACCGCCACTACCAGGGCACCACCTTCTGGGCGCCGGCCTCAACGGCCAGCGCGAACTGACCCGCACTTACTTCAGCGTCTTCAACCGGTTGTTCGCCGCACGCGCGCCTTCGGTACCTGGATACTTGGCCAGCACCTGTTCCAGCGTTTTGCGCGCGGCATCCTTCTGGCCGGACTCGAACTGATTATTGGCCACCGCGATCATGGCGTCCGGCACCTTGGGATGCGTCGGGTTGGCATGGATCATTTTCTGCAGCACCCAGGTGGACCCCTTGTAGTCGCGCTGCGCGTAGAGCGAGTCGCCGAGCCAGTACTGCGCCAGCGGCAGGTAGGGGCTCTGCGGATACTTCTTGATAAACGACGAGAACGAATTCCCGGCGCTCTTGAAATCGCCCGCCTGGAAATGCTTGAGCGCGGCGTCGTATTCGGGCTTCTCGCCCGGCTGCGACGTGCCTTCGCGGTCTTCGACCGAAGTGTGCTGCGGCTCGAACTTCTTCAGGCGCGCATCCAGGTCGGTGTAATAGTCCTTCTGCTCAATGCGCTGGGTCGCCGTGGCCTGGAAGCTGTTGAACTGGTCGCGCAGGTTGATGACCGTTTTGCGCGCCTGCTCATCGTCGAACACGCCGGCGTGTGCCGGCGTGGGTGGCAGCATGCCGCCGCTAACGGTTGCGCGCGCGTGCGAATAGATTTCGAGCACAGGGGTTCGCGCCGATTCGCTTGCACGGGAAAGCGTTTAGCTTGAAATTCTACAAGGTTTGCCTACGCACATTGATAACCGACATCACTACCCGACCCGGTAAAACTCTTTACTCTGCCCCGCATTGACCGCCCGCTGCAGCCAGTCGGGCATGTCGCCCTGCCCGTCCCAACTCTGCCCCGCGGCGTTGCGGTAGCAGACCGCCGGCGGCGGAGGTGGCGGAGGCGACGGCGGATCGAAGCATCCCGCCGCTTCCAGCTCCTCCATGGTCAGCCCATAGTCCGCCATCTGATCCTGGATCCAGCGAATCGCCTCCGCCCGCTCATTGTTCGCTGTCACTGCTGTCGCTGCCGTCATCCGGGTTCGAGGCGGCCGTCGGCGCGCCCTGCTTTTCATCTTGCTGTTCGCCCTGCTTGTCGCTCGGCTTCTCGGTCGACCTCCCACGCCTGGTAGAGGTTCGACGAGGCCTCCAGCGCATCGGGATACCGTGCGGCCATCAGGTCCCAGGGCGTCTTGTAGCCCTCCTGGAAGGACAGGCCCTTGCCGTAGGGGCCGTAGGTCATGATGACCGGGTACTCGCCCGGCGCGATGGGCCTGTAGACGTCGGCCCGCAGCACGATGCCATCGTCCATCTCGATCGGCACGTCCCAATCGATGGCCATGTTGGCGCTAATTTCCGCTGCTTGTGTCATAGCGCGGATACTCCTTGAACTTGATATTGAAGCCTCGGCCTCCGGGCGGCGAAGATCATGACGATGGCCGCGGCGGCATAGAGCGCGACCACCATGAGCAGGCTGGACGTGTTGCTGCCCGTCGAGGTCCGCAGCCAGGTGCTGATGGAGGGCGTCACCATCGGCGCGATGTTGGCGAGCGAACTCACCAGCGCGAGGCCGCTGGCCGCCTGTTCCTTCGGCAGGTACTCGCTGACGAAGGAGAAGAAAATCGGCGTTGTGGAAGCCGTGCCGATGGTCGCGAGCGAGAGCAGTGCGATCGACACGGCCACGCCGCCGTTCAGGCAAGCGATGCCGAGCAGGCCGGTCGCGATCAACGCCACGCCGGCCACGAAGTGCCAGCGCCGTTCGTTGTATCGGTCGGAGCTGCGGCTCATGAGCATCATGCCGACGGCGCCGACGACGTTCGGGATGGCTTGCAGCATGCCGATGTGTAAGACGTCTTTCACGCCCCAGCTTTGGATCAACGTCGGTACCCAAAACACCAGCACGTAGACCGCGCCGAGGTACAGGAAACAGATGAACGAGAGCACATAGACCTTGGGATCGCGCAGCAGGGCTCCGAGAGCGCCGTGGCGACTGCCTCCCCCGGTCCGACCATCCCTAGCGAGTCGATCGGCCAGCAGCCTCTTCTGCTCGAGGGTGAGCCATTTGGCCTCAGCCGGGCTGTTACTCAGGCAGGTGTAGCAGAGAAAGCCGATCAGCAGGCAGGGCACACCATTGACGATGAACATCCATTGCCAGCCCTGGTAGCCAAGAAAGTCGTTGCCGAACTTTATCAGCGCACCATTGATCGGGCCGATGAGGATGCCGGAGATGACCGCAGAGGTCATGAACATTGCGATGGCCCGGCCGCGCCGGGCCGGCGGGTACCAGTAGGTAAAGTAGAGGACGACGCCGGGGAAGAAGCCCGCCTCGAAGGCGCCGAGCAGGAAGCGCAGCATGTAGAACTGCCAGGGTGTTGTGACCCAGGCCATGCCAGTGGCGCAGGCACCCCAAAGCACCATGAAGCGCAGGATGGTCTTGCGCGCGCCGATCTTCTCCAGGAGCAGGTTGCTCGGCACCTCGAACAGCAGATAGCCGACGAAGAACATGCCCGCGCCGAGGGCGAAGACCTGATCGCTGAAATGCAACTCATGCTTCATCTGAAGCTGAGCGAAGCCGATGTTCACCCGGTCGATGAAGGCAAAGCAGTAGGCAACCAACAGCAAGGGCAGGATGTGCCAGTTGATCTTGGAGAAGAGCATTTTTTCCTCGGGGTTCTCCACCACAACGCCATCTTCAGGAAAGGAAAGTGCGGTCATATACTCCCCGTCAGGCGTTGGCGCCCGGTTTCTTGTTCGATGAACCGCCAAGTTGATCGGCTGCGAACTCCGCCGCCAGGGTGCCAGCGATTGTCAAGTCGTTCTGCTTGGAGTACAGGCTCATGTGCGAGACGTTGGGCAGCACCGCCACGCCCTTCTTCACGATCTCCTTGACGTAGCACCAGCCACCGCCCATGACCAGCAGAGGGAACGGGCCCTCGCCTTCCGGCAACACAAGATCGCCGCGGACCTTGATGCCCTGGCTCAGGAATTCAACTTCGCGCTGAGTACTCATCTTTGTCTCCAATGTTCGATAGGTGGCGCGCTACCCCGCGCAGCGGCCAGAAATTACCGAAAAGTAAGACGGCTCGAAAACCTCCGTAGACCGGAGGCCACATCGGATTGAGGGTCGGCCGGGATTCGGAATCACCCGAATATGAGACGCGGACGAAGCGGGGCAACGCGGCTCGCTGCGCTAGAGCGAGCGCTCGAGCGGCCGACCCGTCGCGCACATAAAAGTCGCGTTCTTTATTACTTCCAGCCTTATGTGTCATTTCCGGCTTTATCCCGGCATGCCCCCTATGCCGCCGGCACTGGCGTCAGCATTCCCGCCTGCTGCATCAGACTCGCCAATCCGGTCTCCTCGAGCGCGTAGACGCCGCGCGCTGCCCGCCATACAAGCGCTTTGTCCTGGAGCGCAGAAAGCGCCTGCTGGGCATTCGAAACATCGACTCTCGCGTCGGCGCCCGGGTCAATCGCCTTCAAGACGGCGTCATACGCCTCCATGGTGGCTGCCTCGAACGGCGCGTAATTGCTCCCCCGAACGGCCATGACTCGAAGAACTGTGGATTGAAGCGGCGTCAGACTGTGAACCACACGCATCTGTTCGGTGTTGCTGACCGCGATCTGCTCTTCAACCGCGGCCGCAAATCTCGCGGGGATGTCTCCTGCCGGAAGTCCGAATTCAAACCGAAGCGCATCAGCCGCGGCACCCAACAGTTCCGGGCGGAAAGCGGCTCGCTTGAACAGCTCGAACACCTCTGCCGGGTCGAGTTTGGCTCCCAAGTCAAGTCGATCACAGAACCATTGGACATAGGCCATGTCCAGCGCCGGGAAGTTGACGAGGGGAGCTCCGTAGAACGCCTGGTCTCGGCTATTGCGAAGCATGGCCAGCTTGTCACGATTGGAGCCCGTCGCGACGATTCGCAGACCCTTATGTCTGCTGCTATTCAGTTCATCCCGCGCGGCCTTTAACGCGAACAGGGCGTCGTTCCCCTTCTCACTGACAATCGCTTGCTGCGCTTCGTCGATTACCAGCACAATGGGCTTGCCCGCTTCATCGGATAGGGCGGCAAGTGCCGCCGACAGGGAAATCCCTTCGCCAAGGCCAACCCGATCAAGGGAGAACGACATCCCGCCAACCGCGACTTTCTCCATTCCGGCAGAGCGAGCGAGTCGCTTAATGACGCCTTCATGGCTCGCGAGCTCGGCCCGCACGGCCCCGACAATGACCTCTCCTGGGTCAGCTCGGCGGTCTTCCCACAGATCGGCATAGACTACAAGGGCACCGAGGTTCTCCAACGCCGGCCGCAGATCCTCCCTTAAGAAGGTCGACTTGCCGGTTCGTCTTGGCGCCGCCAGAAAAAGGCCGGAACTGGACGCGGAAGTTGGTGAGACCGTCAGAATTTTGGTGGCCAACTCTGTTGCTAGTGCCTCTCGTTTGAAGACTTCCATCCGCGCGGTCCCTAGAATATGTTCGATTAGACCAAACTATAGTCGATTATAGTCAAGGTCGCCAATTTGTGGAGTTTGGGCCGCATCTGTACGGTTTCGCCACTCATTATGTATATCTTGCAGCACATGCTAGAGGGCGAAGCGAGTCTGTCGCGATGGAGCGCTGACGTGGCGGGCGCTGGGTATATCCCAGGGCTCCTTGGGGGAGCACGGCGGCAGTCGGGAACGCCACATTTCCTCGTAAGGAAGGCCGCGCCCAGTTTGGCCGCCGTCCCCGCGCGGCTTGTCCACAGGCTTGTCTCCTTGCGCGGTGGATAAATCCCATCCGACACCRCTGGCGCCCCCCCTCAGGCCGGCCCCGGCTTGAACTTGGTGCGCGCCGCCGGCGCCCGACGCCGGGCCGGCGCCAGGCGGCGCGTCGCGGCCGCTTCCGCATCGGCCCGCTCGGCGCGCCGGACTGCCATCTCCAGTTCCGCCCGCAGCGCATCCTGCGCCGCCTGCCCATCCGCCAGCGCCTGTTGCGCCTGTGCCAGTTGCAGGCGGAGCGTGTCGCGCTCGGCGTGCTGCCTTGCCCGTGCCTCAGCACTGGCCACGGCGGCGTCCTGCGCCCGCACCTGCACCGCCGCCTGCTCGGCCTTCTGGCGCAGCGTGCGCTCCTGGTCGATCTCGCGCAGCGCGCGGCGCTCGGTGGCGCTGGCGCGCTCCTGCGCGACGGCGACCTGCTCGCGGGTGCGTTCCAGCTCCGTCGAGAACTGGGTACGCAGCTCCAGCAACTGCCGCTCRAGCGCCTCGACCTGACGCACGCCCTCCTCGGGGTAATCCCGAGGCCGTACAGCACTTGGTCGCCGATCATCCGTCGACAAACGCTGCCAGCGCTATCCCGGGAATCGGCCGCCGGGCATCGTACTCGACAAGCGTTCACTAGGAGACAACAGGATGTTCGACCTTACCCGAATCAGTGTGATGAGGGGCGCCCCACAGCACCAGTGCCACAACCAATCCGATGGGAACAGAAGCATCGTAAGCGCTCAATAAACGACACGCTGCCCAGGGATCCATCACCGCTCTCGTCGATGGCCAGATTTGGCGGTAGGACGGAACGAACCGGCACACCTTCGTACAGATGACCGGAGGAACCAGGAGGTCACTCATAGCCCTCAATTCCCTCGCCCGCTGGCGGACAGACGGAAATTCTCCGGAAATCATTGGCATTTTTTCTATTCGCCGCCAAAGTTGTTCCTGATGGGGGGCCGAATGCAAATCAGCTCCTATGTAAAGTAGCCTTCTGGCATCTACTGGCCAACATGAATCGGGGCGTAGAACAACCTCTTGGCCGCATTGACTATTGACTAAGGGTTCCACCCAGCACCGTATTCGCGCCAACTCCAGGGCATCAAAGTGAGTGATATATCATGCACACTGCAATAAGAGCATATTCGGGAGCAGGCGCTAAGGAACTCTTCGATTTGTTGGAGAGGCGCACTCCTGAGATCGAATCGCTGATGCGTTCGGTCCAAGGCTTTGTCAGCTACACACTGGCCCGAAGCGAGGATGGTGAATTTGGCTTCTCAGTTACCGTTTGCAATGACAAGACTGGGGTTGATGAAAGCAGCCAAAAGGCTAAGGATTGGATCGCACAGAACGCTGCAGGCAACGGCGCAAGTGCCCCAACGATCTCAGAGGGACTCGTGATCCTGCACGTTAAGTAGCGGCAATACGTGCTGACCCGATCGAGCGCAGAGTTGGAGGCCGTCATCGGGGTGATCGAATGGAAGGGACTTCCCCTGCCCACATGGCGATGTGGAACCAATCGAGAACGTACTCACCGCGGTCACCAAAGCCGAGCTGGGCAAACCGTACGGTATCCCCGCCGTCCGACAGGAAGGTCACCGGTTGACTAGGTTGCACACCTTCACGTCGAAGGAAATTCAACATACGATCGGCCGGCCGGGACTCCGGCGCTGCGACAGTGATCAGCTATGGCTGCGTCGCGGTTACCCGGAAATGTTCCATCGTCTGCCCGGCGTGGATCGCCCGCTGCAGCCAGTCCGGCATGGCGCCGCGGCCGTCCCAGCCCTGCCCGTGCGCATTGCGGTAGCGCGCCGCTCCTGGCGTTGGGGTCGGCGGCGGCTCGGCAAAGCAGCCGGCGGCCTGCAAGTCAGCCAGGCTCAGCCCATGCTGGGCCAACTGGATGCGGATCCAGGTAATCGCTTGCGCGCGCTCGATTTCGATCGACATGGTGTAGGTGAATAGATTTGGGGCAGCGCCGGATCTGGCGTCTTGCCGTCGCCTGACAGCGTTGGACGTCAGGGTTGATGGGGGATGGCTGTGGCGAGAATCGGTGGCGGCGGGAGGACATGGCTGCGCTCGCTGCTTAAATTTTAGTCAACTCCGCTGACGCCGCCGGCACTCGGCCCCCGCGCGGCTTGTCCACAGGCTTGTTCCCTCGCGCGGTGGACAAATCCCCGCCCTCGGGCACCACCACCGCCGCGCGCGCCTGGTCGCGTTGCGCCTCCGCCTCGCTCGCCTGCAGCCGCGCTTCGGCCCGCAAGGCGGCCAGTTCGCCGGTGGCGGCCGCGTTGGCGGCCTGCCAGATCGATTGCACGGCATTGGCGGCGATCGCCTTGAGCGCCTCCGGCAGCCCGGGGTGGTCGATGGTCACGCGCATCTTGCCGCGCAGGTCCGCCCAGAACTGCGCCAGCACCTCGGTGGGCGTGCCCATGCTGCCCTTGTGCACCAGGCCGTAGAGCTTGTTGGCGGTGGGGGTGATGCCATAGCGGAAGAACAACAGGGCGCAGACCTCGCGGTAGAGCGCGCGGGTCTCGGGGAACTGCGCACGCAGTGCGGCCACGTCGGCGGCGAGCGTGGCCTGCAGAGCGGCGTCGGAAGGAGTCCGCGCCAAACCGGGGGCTGACTAAGCGGCAAGGCGATGGTTTCCTTCGCCGGCGATGGAGGGATACCATCGTTCAACGTAAGACCGGAGTTGGTCATTGAGCACGGCCGTCCGGATTTGCAGCAGGTTGTGCGCGTGCCGAGGCCGCCAGGCCATCTGCTGCCGCTTGACGAACCGCTTGCTGACCACCTGATTGACCGCAGATTCGACGAAGCCTGATGCAATGGGATCCCCATGCCGATAGCGATCACCGTAGTTCACGATGAACTGCCGGTTGTTGTCTAGGTAGCCCATGACTACCTGGATGACATTGTGCAATTGTGGGAACGTCAAATGCTCGGGAACGAGGACGCGTCGCCAAACCGGCGGGCTTAGGCCGCGCAGAGCAATTCGAAGTTGAAGGATGGAGGTCGCCGCCCCAGGATCGGAAGCCATGCGCGCATTGTAGGTGCCTCATTGGCCTCTCGGCGGTGGTCCGGTCGTTCGCCCCCGTTTTGGCGCGGTCTCCTTTTACAAGGACGGCGAAGAAGTCTGGGCGTGCAATGCCATATATGCCGCCGCGCATTTCGACTTTGCTGCCGTGTCGAGCGCCTGCGCGTCGACGGCCGACTGAGGTGCCGGCGGCGCCGACAGACGTCCGCCCCTCCCCCATTCAACATAACCTCCCAGCAACCAGCCAAATTTCGGGGTACGGGCGTTATGTCAATGCATTCGCGAGGGCGCCTGCTCAAGGTGTTTTCCCGGAACAGACGCAAGACCCTATCGTTCGCTGGCAGGGGTGATCGAATGGAGGGACTTTCCCGTCCCGAGACTGCGGCGCAAGCCGCCAGTTGGCATCGAAGTGCCATGATGGCTGCAACACAACCAGAAGGGAGGCGCGGAAGGCTCTGCGCCTGCGCATCCTGGAAACGATCTCGGTGAGGTATCCCGACTTGCGTAGGGCGTGTGAGGCGCGAGCGCTACTGGAGACGGGGGCGGCCAATGGGCAGCCGTTCCAGAACCAGCCGTCTGGCGAATAGCGGTGTATCCGAAGGTTAGAAGCGCCTTGCAAAGCACGTGCGCTGTCGGAGACCGGAGGATGACGGCTAGCTTGCCATGATACAAAACCTCGGATAATATTGGAAACCATCCGAGGTTTTGTATCAAAATGTCAACGTCCTCATCCTCTCAGCGAGAGCGCGCAGTAGCTCAACTTCGAGCCAGAGGGCTGGTGCGAGCAAGCGAGATGCGCGAGATCGGCGTTACAGCGACGACGATCGCCCGCCTTGAGCGCGACGGTGTTGCAGTTCGCCTGGCCCGGGGCGTTTACCAACTCGCGGATGCTCCTCTGGGCCTACAGCATACCCTGGCGCTGGCGTCAAAACTTGTGCCCAGCGGAGTCATCTGCCTCACTTCGGCGTTGGCTTTCCATGAGCTAACTGACCAGATCCCAGCCAAGGTTTGGATGGCTATTGGCCAGAAGGACTGGAAGCCAAGCTTCGACTATCCTCCGGTCCGATTCATCCGATCTCCTGCCCCCCGTGATGACCCGGACACGGAGCGGCATGCGATCGACAACGTATCGGTTCCGGTCTTTAGCGTTGCCAGGACGATTGCTGACCTGTTCCGGTACCGGAAGAAAGTCGGCTTAAATACCGCGCTAGAAGGGCTCCGCGAAGCCCTGATGCAGAAAAAAGCGACTCCGGCAGAAATTGCCCAGCATGCAGCAGATGCCGGTGTCTGGAAGATTCTAGAACCGTACTTAACAGCAATGGTTTCCCATGCCTGAGCAAAAGCCGCTTCGCGACATTGGTGCGTCAGTTCGCGCCCGACTTCTGACTCTCGCGCGCCAGCGAGGCCAGCAGTTCGATTTGCTTCTCACTCGCTATGCGATAGAGCGCCTCTTGTTCCGACTGGGCATCTCCGTACACCGCGACCGCTTTGTGCTAAAAGGCGCGATGCTCATGACAAGCTGGTTCGAGGATCCGCATCGACCAACTCGTGACGTCGACTTCCTTGGCTTCGGCGAGTCCGAAGCCGACCACCTGTTAGCGACCTTCGCCGAAGTGTGCGCGCTAGCTGCGGACGACGGCATCTCGTTCGACGCTGCGGGCCTGAGAGCAGAGGCGATTCGCGAGGACACTGACTATGGAGGTCTGAGGTTGCGTACCACCGCACAGCTCGCCGGTCGTCACGGAGGTTCTGTCGCAGTAAGCCTTCGATAGAATATGCTGGTGTCGGACTCAGCAAGCGTTGGTGGCAGTCATGAACCCGGAAGTGGCGAAGGTCTTGAAGCGTTTGCATAACCCGCTGGAGGTGATGCTGACCTGCGTGCGCTGGTACGTGGCCTATCCGCTGAGCCTGCGACATCTCGAAGAGATGATGGCCGAGCGTGGCGTCTCAGTGTGTACCATTCGACCGTGCACCGCTGGGCACTGAAGTTGCTGCCGGCGTTGAGCAAGATCTTTCGCTCTCGAAAGCGCCCGGCGGGCAAAAGCTGGCGCATGGATGAACCCTACATCCTGGTGCGCGGCCAGTGGAAATACCTGTACCGAGCGGTGGATAAGGCCGGCCATACCATCGACTTCCTGCTGCGCACCCAGCGAGACAAGGCCGCGGCGCGGCGCTTTTTCGAGAAGGCCATCGCGCACAACGGCCAGCACGATTCAGTGACCATCGACGGCAGCCCGGTCAACCTGGCGGCCTTGCGCGACATCAACGCCGAGCAGGAAGCTCCCATCGCCATTCGACAGGTCAAATATCTGAACAACATCGTCGAGCGGGACCATCGGGCCATCAAGCGCCAGACTCGACCAATGCTTGGCTTCAAGGACTTTCGCTGCGCGCGCACCTTGCTGGGCGGCATCGAGCTCATGCATATGATCGCCAAGGGCCAGATGCAGTGCCACGAAGGGAGCAATCCGTCGGCCGCTGACCAATTCTATGCCTTAGCCGCCTGAGCGAATCCCAACGCCCCCACTTCGCTCGTCGCCGCGTCCTTATCGCGACAGAGCCCCTTGGCGGGTACTTTCGTGCGAAGCCTTGATGATATACGGCGAGTGACCGCTTCGCGCTGACAAAGTAGAGCGAACGCTGATGGCCGACATCTGCCTGACGGAGGCAGTGTTCACAACGTCGTCGTAGCTGTTCACCCCCATACCGCGACGGATGTTCATACCATTCGTGCTATGCACAAGCATCGGAGCCAACAGGCATGACGGCAGAACGGCCAACTCCCCCCACTGACATCACTCCCGAGACCTACGTCGGGCACATCCGCCGCGCGCTGCAGCCGCTGGCCGATCCGGCCGCCGCTGCCCAAATGCGCGCCTACATGCGCGATCAGTTTCCGTTTCTCGGCATTCCCACGCCGGCCCGCCGGCGAGCGCTGCGCGCCCTGCCGAAGGTGCCGTGGCGCGACCGTGAATGGGTGGCCGTCGCGCAACTGCTGTGGCGCGAACCCGAGCGCGAGTACCGCTATGCAGCCGCGGATCTGCTGCGCAAATGCGCTGCCCGGTTCGATGCCATGCGGATCGCGCCGATCCTCGCGCTCGCCCAGTCCGAGCCATGGTGGGACACAGTCGACAGCCTCGCCGTTACGATCGGCACCGTGATCGCGCGCGAGCGAAAAACCGATGCCGACGCGCAGGCCTGCGCTGATGCTTGGCTCGGGCATGACTCGCCGTGGGTGCGGCGCGTCGCGATGCTCCACCAACTGGGCTGGCGGCTAGAGACGGACGAGGCGCGGCTCTTCCGCTACGCGCGAACGTTGGCGCCGGAGACCGACTTCTTCATCCGTAAGGCGATCGGCTGGGCCCTGCGCGACTACGCGAACTGGAATCCGGATGCAGTGTCAGCATTCCTCGCCGCCCATCGCTACAGCCTTTCCGCGTTGACGCTTCGCGAGGCTGGGAGGCACCTGCAAGCTTGACGACAGACGTCTCGCGGATGCATGGTGGCGAAAGGCGGAAGGGCTCAGTCGCCCAGCCGTACGACCGCGATCGTCGCCGGGATGTGGCCGAGCACCGGACTCAGATGGCAGCTCGTCTGCGTCGGAGTTTACGGTTCCGTTTGCACGAAGGCGCTGTACGTTGCCGTTCATTTTGGTGATTCTTCTTTGCGCCCCGTCAATGCGGCGATTGGCGGCGCGAAGCGCGAGTTCTTCGCGTGATAGGTCATCCATCGCCCTTTAGCCGGAGATTGGAGCACGGCACAACTAGACCCGGAAGAATTCGGGCGACTGCCCCGCGTTGACCGCCCGCTGCAACCAGGCTGGCATCTCGCCCTGCCCGTCCCATTTTTGCCCTTCGGCGTTGCGGTAGGTGCGCGCCGGCTCGGGAACCGGCGGCGGTGCCTTCTCGGCGAAGCAGCCGGCCGCCTGCAGGTCGGTCAAGGTCAGGCCGTGCCTGGCCATCTGCACACGGATCCACACCGTGGCTGCGGCGCGCTCAATCTCAAGAGACATAGGTATAGCGTTTTGGTAGTCGGAAAGGTGCAACGATTTGGGCCGCACAATCAATCATCATTGCCGGCATCCCACACGGCCTGCATCGCTTCCATGCGCCGCGCGTCCTCGGTCGTCACGTAGCGGCTGGTCGTCGCCAGCGAGCCATGGCCGGCATTCTGCTGCATCACCTCGATCGGCACGCCGGCCGCCAGCGCATGCGAAATGTGTGTATGCCGCAGCCAGTGCGTGCTGGCGGCCTCCAGCCGATCCGCGCGGCGCGGATCGGCGAGACGCAGCGTGCCGGCACAGTCATCAGGAACCTCTTGATCTGCTTGGCGAGCGTGACGGCGCTGATCTCGGCTGCGGAACCGACGGGGTTGGCGGCGGTGTGCGCACCGGCCCACGGCGCCCGCTCGCCCAGGTCGGTGGTGTGGCCGAGCAGCGTGACGCCACCCGGGACCCGGTTGGCTCCCCGGTCGGCCGGATGGCCGCGCGCCACCAGATACGCCCCCAGCCGCGCGATCGCCCCCGGCGGCACCGGCACGCGGCGCAGCTTGTTGCCCTTGCCCACCACTTCCAGACACCGGCCCTCGATCCGCTTCTTGGTGCCGGCGCGGTGGCCAGCACCGGGCAGGTTGACCCACTCCAGATGGCCGGTGGCGGCAGCGACCACTTCCGACAAGCGCAGGCGGGTGGCGTGCCGCAGCGGCAAGGCGACCTGCAGGCGCTGGTGGGCCGAGATGGGCGGCAGTGCATCGAGCTGGGCCAGCTCGAACGTCCATTGGTCCTCGGTCAGGCTGCGCCCCACGTCCAGTGCCGGCCGGGCCTTGCGCGGCACGTGGATGCCGTGCCAGGAATCGCCCATCAGGTAGTTCCGGTCGGCAAGGAAGCGGTAGAGGTTGTTGAGCACCCCGAGCGCGTAGCCCTGCGCGCGCGACGACAGCGGGCCCTCAAAGGGCCTCCAGACCTGGATCCACCGCTCGCGCGAACGCGGGGCGTACCAATCCACCGTCGGCGGTGACAGGCTCTGGCGCTGCTTCACTTTGCGGCGTTGCCGCATATATCTGACTTGATGCCGGCGATAAAGAAGTCTATTGTGGCCGTTCGGTGCACGCTCCCAGTTCCTCGCACCGATGACCCACTGCCGTCGCCACCGTCCACTGTGGAATCGAGCTCGGGGAAGCAGTCGTAGTTCGTTTTTCCAACCGCGACAAAGGAGGCCGAGATGCTAAGTCCGCATGAAATCGCCGCGCTACTGCTGCTTGGCGACACGCAGGAGATCGACGACCTCGAGCCCGAGCAATTGGACACCTTGTTGGTTCACAAGCTGGTCACGTTGGAGCATGGTCATGATACCGGCGATGCCTACCCCCGCCTGACAAGTCAGGGGCATTCCATGCTCGAAGCCGTGCGCCGCATTCGTTAAGAGTCAGTCAGCTTGTACCGAAGACCAAACGGAGCGCTCTCGGCACAGCGGCCGTAATAGCTGAAGCTAGTTGTCCATCAAGCTCCCGACCCCGAAGGATGGAATGGCGGGGGGGCGTGACTCCGTAACGTTCCACAGCGCGTGCCCCAAGCCATGCCCCTGTCGACCCACGCCGGAACCCGCTGCGAACCACAGTTTTGTACCGTTATGCATCAAGCGCACCGGACAATACGTGCCCTGACGGAAATGGGGTTCACGCGCTATAGGAAAGCTACATAAGCAAACTCAGGCTCTATCTAACTCACGTTTGGAGAAACCACGATGGCAAAGCTAGTGGTGCTATACAAGAAGCCTGCGGACACGGCGGCGTTCGATTCCTATTACTTCTCGACCCATGTTCCGATCGCCAAGAAGATCGCCGGCCTGCGACGCTACGAGGTCAGCAGCGGCTCGGTTGCAAGCCCGGCCGGCGATTCGCCATTTCACCTGGCTGCGGTGCTGAGCTTTGATTCGCTGGCGGCGCTCCAGCAGGCAATGGCTTCGCCTGAGGGCGCCGCCGCAGCAGCTGACGTGGCCAATTTTGCCCAGGCCGGCGTTGACATGCTCATATTCGACACGAAGGAAGTTTAGGCCGGCAGTTCACGGCTCATTTTTTGCGAGAAGGGGATGTGCCCGCTATCACAAGGGCCATGGCAGGCGCCCGGGAGTTGTCGCCACACCGCGAGGGACGCGCGCATGTGATAGCGGTTTGGGCGAATCTTGGGATGCCCTCAACCTCACGCCACCGAGCATGAACCCCACCTCGGCGTGCCCAATTCTCGGCGCCGTCGCAGGCCTCGAAACTAGCAGGGTCGCTTTCTTGTGCTACTCGAGGCGGAAAAACTCTACCGTCTGCCCGGCATTGACCGCCCGCCGCAGCCAGTCCGGCATCTCGCCCGCCCCGTCCCAACTCAGCCCCTCTGCATTGCGGTAGCAGACAGGGCTCGGGCTCGGCGGCGRCGCAAAGCACCCGGCCGCCTCCAACTCTTCCATCGTCAGCCCATACTCGAGCATCTGCGCCCGGATCCAGCGGATCGCGTCCGCCCGATCAATTTCCATTGCCATCGTTACCGTCATGCGGGTTGAGGGGGAGCGCCGGCGCACCCGGTTCTTCATTCGTGATCGGCCCTTGGCCACCGGCCTTCCGCCACGGGCCCGTTCCTGTTCGGTCGAGAATTGGGTACGTAGCTCCACCAGCGGACGGCCAGCTGCCTCCAACTCCGCCCGCCAGGCCTCCAGCCGCGCCAGGGTTGCAGCATGCGCTTGCCGCTCGGCATGACGCGCCTCTGATGTTCACCTTGTCGCCCCGCAGCGGTAAGCCCCCTTGGGGGGGGATATTCGCAAAGGCTGGGCGCGTGCGAGGGGCGCTTGCGGGGAGGTCCCGGCCCAGCCGCATGCCGGCCACATACGCGCCGCCGTGATTCCGGAGTCAGATCGAACCAGGGCCGGCGCGCGGGACGGCCCATTAGCGTCACACAAGGAGCGTGAACTGAAGACTGCTTAGATTTGCTGCGAATTCAGGACTCCATACACCGGGCACGCGGCGCCTCGTCAGCATCTGCAGTGTCTTCGGAAACAGGCCGATTCTGCAGGCGGCTGTGCATGGCCTCGCATCGGATCAACATCATTGCTGCAGGATCCTCTTCACCGCCGGCACTACCAGCCTCAGCAGCGACCCGCAGATATACTTGCCGAGAGGCAACGGCGACGATCACAAGGATGGCGCCGACGCCGAAGGCTCGGACTGCAATTTGGAGGTATTGCCCCATGGCTAAATTGAACCGTGTAGCAGGAGGTGACGGGTAGGGAGACTACACGAGGATCTCTCGGGACGGTGCCATGCCGTTGCAGGATTGACATAATAGGTTTCGCCGCAGCCGTTTATTATGTGAAATACGATAACCACCTAAACCCCCATCCACCCCCACACCCCAGCCCCAAAACCACCCCCCCTAAATACTTGCTTCCCCGTTTCGTCCAACAAGGTGACGGGCGCCATATCGGTGGCGCCGGATGATCCAGTACCGAACGGGAGCTTTCCATGAGTTTCGATCGCGACGACGCCACATTCCTGGTTCTCGTCAATCACGAAGAGCAGTATTCGATCTGGCCTGACTACAAGGCCATTCCGGGCGGATGGCGCGCGGCGGGCTTTAGCGGTGGCAAGCAGGCCTGCCTGGACTATATCGAGCGCACGTGGACCGACATGCGTCCGCTGAGCCTGCGCCGCTTCATGGAGGATCCAACGCGGACGAACGCCTGACCATGGCCGCGTTGCAGCTGTTCTGCCTGCCGCACGCGGGGGCCAGTGCCACGACGTATCTGCGCTGGCGCCGCCTGTTGCCGGCCGATATCGCGCTGGTTCCGCTGGAGCCGCCCGGCCGTGGCGCGCGTCTCGACGAGCCGCTGCTGCGGGATTTCGAGGCCCTTGCCAGCGCGATGACCGATGCCCTGTGCCGGCATCGCGCGCATGCCGGCATGCCGTATGCGCTCTTCGGCCACAGCATGGGCGGCTTGCTTGCCTGGCGCGTCTGCCATCTGCTGCGCGAGCGTGGCTATGGCTTGCCGCGTGGCCTGGTCGTTTCCGGCTGCGCCGCACCCACCCGACGGGATTCCCGGCGCCTGGCCGCCCTGCGCGGCGACGCGGCGCTGGCCGAAGACCTTCGCAAGCACGGCGGCACGCCCGAGGCCGTCTTTGCCGATCCCGAGCTGCTGCGCATGACGCTGGACGTGCTCGATGCCGACTATCGCGTCTGCGAGAGCTTCCAGCGTGCCGACGTCCCACCGCTGCCGATGCCGCTGCATGTCTTCGCGGGCCACGACGATCCGATCTTGCCCGCCGACCTCCATGCCTGGGCCATCGAATCCCAGGTCGGCCACACGCTGGACTGGTTTGCCGGCGGGCATTTCTTCCTGCACGACGATCCGGCCGCAGTGGTTCGCCGCCTCGTGACCCATCTGGAGGCGCCTCAGGCATCCACCATGCCCGCGTTTGCGTGACGCCCGCCGCGTCGCCCAAGCATCCAAGCCAACCGTCTACCTGAAAAGTCGATCCCAAGTATGCAGTCCGCTCCAAACGTCCCGGCCACGCTGGTGGCCCACCTCGGCCAACTGGCCGTGCACCGCGCCGGCGATACGGCACTGATCACCATCGACGCCGCCGGCGATACCCGCTACGACTACGCCTCGCTCGATGCCCGCGTGCGCGCCCTCGCCTCCCATCTGGCGTCGCGCGCCGCGCCCGGCGACCGCGCGATGCTGCTGCTCGACAGCGGGATCGACTATATGACCGCGTTTTTCGCCTGCCTCTACGGGGGATTGATCGCCGTGCCCGCCTTCGAGCCCGGCGCGGTCCGCTCGGCGCAGGTCGCGCGATTGCGCGCCATGGCCTGCGATGCGGACCCCGCGCTGCTGCTGACCAGCACGGCGCAGGCCACCGCGCACCACGATGCGCTGGCCGCCATCGCACCGCGTGCCGCCGTGATCCTGGCCGATGATCCGCAGCCGCCCACGCGGGACGACTGGCATCCCTACCCTGCCGGCCCGGACACGCTGGCCTTCCTGCAATACACGTCGGGGTCCACGGCTTCGCCGAAGGGCGTCATGGTCAGCCATGGCAATGTCATTGCGAACGAGGTGGCGATCGCGACCGGCATGGGCGTGCGGCCCGGCGACACGATGGTCAGCTGGCTGCCGCTGTATCACGACATGGGCCTGATCGGCGGCCTGCTGCAGCCCATCCACAGCGGCGTGCCCGTGGCGATGATGTCGCCGCAGTTCTTCCTGGAGCGGCCGGCACGCTGGCTGCAGGCCATCAGCCGGCATCGCGGCACGCTGTCGGGCGGCCCCGATTTCGCCTATCGGCTTTGTGTCGAACGCGTGCGCGACAGCCATTTCGAAGGGCTCGACCTGTCGAGCTGGGACGTCGCATTCTCGGGCGCGGAGCCCGTGCGCGCCGACACGCTGCGTGCCTTCGTCGACCGCTTCGCACCGGCCGGCTTCCGCAAGCAGGCGCTGTATCCGTGCTACGGCCTCGCCGAGGCTACGCTGTTCGCCACTGGCGGCAAGCGTGGCACGGGCATGCTGAGCGAGCGTTTCGACCCTGCCGCCCTGGCACAGGGCCTGGGGAAGACGGCGAATGCCACCGACAGCGGCATGGAACTGGTCGCTTGCGGATTCCCCCGCGCCGACCATACCGTGCGCATTGCCGATCGGGATGGCCGGGCAGTCGCGGATGGGCACGTTGGCGAGATCGAAATCGCGGGCCCGAGCGTGGCCCACGGCTACTGGCGCAATGCCAGCGCCACGGCGGCCACGTTCACTGGCGACGCCGGTGCCGAACGCCGGCTGCGCACCGGCGATGTCGGCCTGATGCGCGACGGCCAGCTCTACATCGCGGGCCGGCGCAAGGACCTGATCATCGTACGCGGCCAGAACCTCTATCCGCAGGATATCGAGCAGGCTGTGGAAGCGAAGGTCACCGCCGCGCGCCGTGGCCGCGTGGCGGCGTTTCCCGTGCAGGGCCCCAATGGCGAGGCGATTGGCATTGCCGTCGAGATCTCGCGGCCGGACCAGAAGCGCATCGGACATGTGGCGCTGGTCCAGGCGCTCGCGGAAGCGGTCGGCAATGCCTGTGGCGAAACGCTGGCCGTGGCGCTGCTGCTGAACCCCGGTGGCCTGCCCAAGACCACCAGCGGCAAGCTCCAACGCAGCGCGTGTCGGCAGGGTTGGCTCGACGACGGCCTGGACGCCTGCGCCGTGTGGTCGCATGGCGCCTTCTCGCGCGGCGGAATCTCCGCCAACGGCCAGGCCCCGGCCGCCGGTGAGCCCCCTCGCGGCGAAGCCGAGATTGCCCTTGCCGCGTTGTGGCAAGAGCTGCTGGGCGCGGCGCCCGCCGACCGGCAGGCTCATTTCTTTGCGGCCGGCGGCAGTTCGCTGACGGCCGCGCGCCTTGTGGCACGCCTGCGTGAGCGATTCGGCGCGGCGGTGCCCATGCGTCTGCCGTTCGAGCACCCTACGCTCGCCGCCTGCGCGGCCGCGCTGGAGTCGCTCCAAGTCGGCGGCAACGATGGCGCCGACGCGCCGATTGCGCGCGCACCGCGTACCGGCGAGATGCCGCTGGCGCCCGCGCAGCAGCGCATGTGGCTGACGGACCGCATTGCCGCGCCCGCTGACCGCTGGATCTACAACATGGCCGGCGGCCTGCGCCTTGCCGGCCCGCTCGACGCGCAGGCCATGCGCGCCAGCCTGAACGCGCTCGTCGAACGCCACGAGATCCTGCGTACGTCCTATCCGGCCGACGCGAACGGTGCGCCCACCGCGCGCATCGCGTCCGCGCTGACGATCGATCTGCCATACCACGACCTGTCGTCGCTGGACGCATCCCAGCGCGCGGCGGCCCTGCACGAACTGGCCGAGGCCCAGGCGCGCGAACCGTTCGATCTGTCCAGTGCCCCGCTGCTGCGCGCGCGGCTCGTGCGGCTGGCCGACGACGATCACGCGCTGCTGCTCACGCTGCACCATATCGTCGGCGATGGCTGGTCCATCGACATCCTGCTCGATACGCTCGCGGCCGGCTACAACGCCGCCATCGCGGGCACCGCGCTCGATCTGCCGCCGCTGCCGATCCAGTACGCGGATTACGCCGTCCATCAGCATGGCGCGGACGGCGCGCGGTCCCAGCCATCCGAGGCCTCGTTCTGGCGCGATGCGCTGCAAGGCGCGCCGCGCCTTACGATGATCCCGTCGCCAAACCGTCGCCCGCCCGTGGCTTCGACCACCGGCGCCGCTTGCCACAGCGAGCTTCCCGATGCGCTGCTGGCGCGCGTCGATGCGCTGGCCCGTGCCCACGGCGCCACGCGCTACATGGTGCTGCTGGCAGCCTTCCACGCGCTGCTGCACAGGCTGGGCGGTGCCGAAGACCAGTTGGTCGGCATCGACGTGGCCGGCCGCACGCGGCGCGAGTTGGAGGAACTGATCGGCTTCTTCGTCAACGTGCTGCCGCTGCGCGCGCGGCCCCATGCCACGCTGACGTTCGCTGCCCTGCTGGCCCAGTTGCGCGATGCCATGCTGGCCGCTTTCGATCATCAGGCTCTTCCCTTCGAGCGCATTGTCGAAGTGGCCGGCGTGCCGCGCGAGCGCGCGTGGCACCCGCTGGTCCAGATGCTGTTCGTGCTGCAGAACACGCCTGCCGACGCGCGCCAGTTCGCGGGCCTGCGTGCCGAACGCCTGCCGACGCCTGTCCACGCCGCCAAGTTCGACCTCGCCGTGTTCCTCGACCCCCACGCCGATGGCCTGCGCGCCGAATGGGTCTACGCGACGGCCCTGTTCGCGCGCGCCACCGCGCACCGCATTGCCGATGCCTACGGCGCCGTGCTGGCCCAGGCCGTGTCGAACCCCGCCCTTCCGTTGTCCGGCCTCGTTGTGCCGGCCAGCCTTTGCGAACCCGCTACCGATATGCCCGCCATGACTTCCAGCCAGATTTCCAGTCCCGGCAAGCTCGACAAGCTCGACAAGCTC
The DNA here is from genome assembly GCF_052113425.1 of Cupriavidus sp. YAF13. Taxonomy (NCBI): domain Bacteria; kingdom Pseudomonadati; phylum Pseudomonadota; class Betaproteobacteria; order Burkholderiales; family Burkholderiaceae; genus Cupriavidus; species Cupriavidus sp. YAF13. Next base: position 7,175 of record NZ_JBFRDD010000043.1, on the reverse strand, counting down.
GCCAAGCTCAACAAACTCGGCAAGGTCGCCGGGCTCCCGAAAACGGCGGCAGAAGCGGCTCCGGCCGCGCTGCTCGTGCGGACGTCGTTCCTGTCGCCGGGCCAGACCTTCCCCATCGTGATCGAACCGACCACGCCGGACCTGGACCCCGTGGCATGGGCGCTGGCCCATCGGCAGGACATCGAGGCCACGCTGTGCCGCCACGGCGGCATCCTGCTGCGCGGCTTCGGCCTGCGCACGCCGCAGGAGTTCGAACGGTTCGCGGAATCGATCGAGCCGGGGCTCTATGGGTCGTATGGCGATCTGCCGAAGAAGGAAGGCGGCCGCAACACGTATCGCTCCACGCCGTATCCGGAGCGCGAGATGATCCTGTACCACAATGAAAGCGCGCATCTGTCGCGCTGGCCGCGCAAGCAGTGGTTCTTCTGTGAGCTGCCCTCGCCCGTCGGCGGTGCCACGCCGATTGTCGACTGCCGCGAGATGTATCGCCGGCTGCCGCACGAATTGGCCGCCCGCTTCGAAAGCAAGGGGCTGCGCTACGTGCGCACGTTCAACGACAAGCTCGATGTGAGCTGGCGCGACTTCTTCAAGACGGACTCGCGCGACGAGGTGGAGGCCCGGCTGCGCGCCTCGGGCACCGATTTCGCATGGCTGGACGCCGATACGCTGCAGACCCGCGAGCAATGTCCCGCCGTGATTGCCCACCCGGTCACCGGCGAGCGCAGCTTCTTCAATCAGGTGCAGCTGCACCACACGGCCTGCCTGGACCCCGAGGGGCGACGCGACCTGCTGGAGATCGTCGGCCCGCAGCGGATGCCACGGCAGGTGCTGTTTGGCGACGGCAGCCCGATCGGCGACGACGTGATGGCGCTGATCGGCGAACTGTATGAAGCCTGCGCCGTGCGCTTCCAGTGGCGCCAGGGCGACGTGGTCATGCTCGACAACATGCTGGCCGCCCACGCGCGCGATCCGTTCGAGGGGCCGCGCAAGATCGTCGTGGCGATGGGCGACATGTTCGAGCGCCGCGACCTGCTGGCATTGGCGGGCCGTCCCGCTACGGCGGACAGCGCTGAAGTGGCCCTCGCCACGCTGGAGGGCTGAACGATGAATGCCATCGTCCATCCGTTCGGCACCGGAAGCGATTTCCCGGGCCACGCCCAGGCCCTTGGCCGCGAACAGCGGGCATTCGAAGCACACGCGGACGTTCCGCTCACGCTGACGGCCACCCTCGACGGCACGCTCGATTCCGAGCGCCTGCAGCGGGCACTGGCGCACGTCGCCGCGCGCCATCCGGCTGCGCGCCTGGCATTCGGACGCGTCGACGGCCTGCGCGGACTGCGCCAGCATTTCGAAGGCCCGGCGCCCGTCATGACGCTGTCGGCGCCTGCAGCCCGTGGTGATGTGCCGGCCTTGCAGGCAAGCGTCCAGCGCCTTCGCGAACCGGGCGGCGCCGAACGTACGTACGTATCGCTGGCCGCCAATCCGCTCGCCATCGATGGCCCGAGCCTGGTCACGCTGATGCGCGAACTCGCGCAGGCGTACGCCGACGACGCCGTGCCGGCCGGGGAAGCCCCGCTGTCCTATGCCGATTACCTCGAGTGGACCGCCGGTCTCGCGCAGGACAACGTCGAGGCCGGGCAAGCCTACTGGCAGGCCGTGCGCGACCGTCTTGCCGGGCTCGACGCCCCGCGCCTGCCGTGGCGGCAGGCGGGCACGGCGCCCATTGGCGCGCTGCGCACGCTATCGGCACCACTGCCGGAGGCAGATGCCGCTGCGCTCGCCGGCCTGGCCAGCCAGCTCGACCTGCCGCTCGTGCATGTGCTGCAGGCGGCATGGTGGCTGCTACTCGCCCGACTCGATCCCACGGGCCGATTCTGCGCGGGCTGGTGGCAAGATAGCCGCGACGATTTCGAGGCGCTGGCCGGCGCCGTCGGCCGCTACGAGTCCGTGCTCCCCGTCACGGTAGAGCCCGACGCGGAACGCAGCGTCGCCGATTGGCTCGGCCAGTTCAGCGCCCAGCTTCAGCAGCACGCGGGCTGGCGCGAGCACGCCACGGCCGATGCCGCGTCCGGCACGCCGACGCGTATCGGCTTCGCCACCACCGGCCCTGCCCTGCTCCGCGCGCATCACGGCGATATCGCATGGCGCATCGCTGCGCCGCAGGCACCGACGCCGGGCGTCGAGCTGGCGCTGCACGTCCATGCCGGCGATGCTGGTTTGCCGGGCGAATTGGCGCTGCACTATTGGGCTGAGCACTATCGCGCCGACGCGATGGCCTGCCTGCTCGACCAGTACCTGACCCTGCTGCGGACCCTGCCGACGCAGTCGGGGACCACCGTCTCGGCGCTGCCGCTGGCCACGGCCGCGGATCAGGCTCGTATCGCGGCGATGCACGGTCCGGCGCTGCACGTCGGCACCCAGATGCTGCCGCAGCGGCTGGCACACTGGGCCGCCGAACGGCCACTGGCCGCCGCGCTATCCGCCGGTGGTCGCCAGTGGGGGTATGCGGAACTGTCCGCCGCCGTCGATGCGCTGGCGAGCCATCTGCCGTCACTGGGTTGGCGCCCGGGCCAGCCGGTGGGCCTGCTGCTGCCACGTTCCGGCGAACTCGTGATCGCGCTGCTGGCGGTGATGCGTGCCGGTGGCGCCTATCTGCCGCTGGACCCCGCATGGCCGCCGCAGCGGCGCGCGCGGATCCTGGCGGACGCCGGCGCCACGCTGGTGCTGACCGACGCCGCGCACCTCGCGGACGCAGCCGGTCCGACACCGCACGCGGATGTCGTCGCGTGGCGGGCGTCTTCGTCCGGCGTCACGTCCGGGGCGTCGCTGCCCGATATCGAAGCGGACCAGACGGCCTACGTGCTCTACACGTCGGGCTCCACGGGCACGCCAAAGGGGGTGCCGATCTCGCACGCCCAGTTGCTTAACTATGCGGCGGCCTCCGGCCAGGCGCTGCGGCTCGATCGCTGCGAGCGCTTTGCGCTGACGTCCACCGTGGCGGCCGATCTCGGCAACACCACGCTGTTCGGCGCATTGTGGCATGGCGGCTGCCTCTGTGTGGCGGACGATGCCGATATGCAGGATGCCGCCAGCTTTGCCCGCTTCCTTGCCCGCGAACAGGTGGACTGCCTGAAGATCGTCCCGTCCCATCTCGATGCGCTGCTCGACGGCGATGCGGCGCCGCTGGCGCTGCCGCCGCACGCCACGGTGGTGGTGGGCGGCGAAGCGGCCTCGCCGGCATTGCTGGCGCGCCTGCGCAAGCGTGCACCCGATGTCCGCCTCTGCAATCACTACGGCCCCACGGAGACCACCGTGGGCATCCTGGTCCACGAAGCGGGCCGTGCCGCCGACCTGCCGGAAGCGCCCCTGCCGCTGACGCGTGTCCTGGCGAACTGCGAGGCTCATGTCCGCACTGTGGCGGGGCAGCCGGCGACGGTCGGTGAAACGGGCGAACTCTATCTGGGCGGCGCCCAGCTTGGCGCCGGCTATCTCGGTGGCGTGGCCAGTGACGCCTTCGTCCCGCATCCCGAGCACGCTGGCCGGCGGCTTTACCGCAGCGGCGACCTTGCACGCTATCTGCCCGAAGGCGGTATCGAGCTGATTGGCCGCGCCGACAGCCAGATCAAGATTCGCGGATTCCGCATCGAGTGCGGCGAGATCGAACAGGCGTTGGAAGCACTGCCCGGCGTCCGTCAGGCGGTCGTGCTGCCGGTGACAGCCGACGACGGTACGACACGTCTGGCCACGTGGCTCGTGCCCGAGGCGGAAGCGGATGGCGCGCTGACAGCCGCGCGACGCAATGCACTGCGCCAGGTGCTGGCGGAGCGCCTGCCCGATCCGATGATTCCCGCGCAGTGGTTTGCCCTCGCGGCGCTGCCGCGCCTGCGCAACGGCAAGATCGATCGCCGGGCACTCGCTGCTTCGGTCCTTGCCGAGCCGGCCGGGGCGTCCGTCCGGTCCCGCGAGCCGGACAGCGCGCTGGAAGCGCTGCTGCTCGACCAACTGCGCGATCTGCTTGGCGCGCCCACGCTGGCGGTCCATGACGATCTGTTCGAGGCCGGCGGCCATTCGCTGCTGGTCATCAAGCTGGTGGCGCGGATTCGCAAGCTGCTCAAGCTGGAAATCGCGCCTGCGGTGGTGTTCGACGCCCCGAGTGCCGCCGCGTTGGCCGGCGCCCTGCGCGCCACGGCTACGGACCCCGATGGCCTGGAGACGCTCGCCGGCCTGCAACGCCAGTTGGCGGCGATGACTCCGGAGGCCCTTGCCGCCCTGCGCGCATCGGCCGGCGCCACGGCATGACGACAGCCCCGGCGCGATGGACGCGCCGGGGCGTCGACCGATCGGGATACCGGGAAAACAGGCTACTTCTTCAGGACCGCATTCATGATGCAATCTTCCAACGCTGCTCAGCAGGCAGCGCTGCTGGCGCTTCTGCTGGAGCAGGACGCCGAATCCGCAACGCACGCGGCCGCCCAGTTGCCTGCTGGCGTGGATGCCGACGCCATGGCGTCCACCGGGCCAGCCGATGGCGGCGACGCCCCGCTGTCGTTCTCGCAGCAGCGGCTGTGGTTCCTGCTGCAATACGAGCCGGGCAGCACTGCCTACAACCAGACGCGCGCCTATGTGCTGCGCGGGGCGCTGGACCGCGCCGCGCTGGATGCCGCGCTGCGCGCCGTGATGGCGCGGCATCCGGCGCTGCGCACGCGCTTCGTCGCCGATGCGGCCACGCCGGGCGCGCTGCCGCGACAGGTGGTGGAGCCCTCGCCGGCGTTTGCGCTGGCAGAGGCCCCGCTGGCGATGGGCGCTGACGCGTTGCACGCCCGCATCGACGCCGAAGCCGCGCGGCCGTTCGACCTGGGCCAGGCGCCGCTGCTGAGGGCGACGCTGCTGATGCGCGCCCCCGACGACCACGTGCTGCTGCTGTCGCTGCACCACATCGTCTCGGACTTCGTCTCGAATGCCGTGATTGCGCGCGATCTCGCGCAAGCCTACGGTCAAGCCTTGGGGGGCGACGCCGTGCGCCTTGCGACACCGGGTGCGACCTTTGCCGCCCATGCCAGCCGCCAGCGCGATGCCCTGGCAAGCGGCGCGCTCGATACGCAGCGCGACTGGTGGCAACGCCTGCTGGGTAGCCATGTGCCCGCGCTGCAGCTCCCCACGGACCGCCCGCATGGCGCCGACGCGACGCGTATCGCCCGCCGCGTCAACGCTGCCTTGCCCGCTCGGCTCGCCCGCACATTGCGCGCGTTCTGCGTCGCGCAGCGCTGCACCCCGTTCGTGGCGCTGCTGGCGGCGTGGCAGGCGCTGCTGAGCCGCCATGCGGGGCAGGATGACTTTGCCGTGGGCGTGCCGCACACCGGCCGCGACGGCGATGGGCTCGACGATGTGGTCGGCTTCTTCGCCAATACCCACGTCTACCGCTCGCGCGTCTTGCCCGGCGTGACCGGCCGCGCGCTCTGCGAAAGCCTGCGCGCCGATGCGCTGGGCGCGCTGGGCCATGCGGCACTGCCGTTCGAAGTGCTGCTCGACCGCATGCACGTGCCGCGCGATGCGGGCCGGCCGCCGCTGTTCCAGGTGATGTTCAACCTGCGCACCGCCACGGCAGGTGCCGGGCTGTCGCTGCCGGGCCTGACCGTGGAGGCTGTGGAGGCCAGCGAGACGGGCGCCAAGTTCGACCTGATTCTCGATGCGGAAACCGGCGCCGAGGATGTCACGCTCCATCTGGAGTACGACTGCGCGCTGTTCGACGCCGCCAGCGCCGAGCGCCTGCTGCGCTACTACGTGACGCAGTTGTCGGGCCTGATGCATCAACCGGACCTGCCGCTGACGGCGACGCCGCTGCTCGACGCGTACGATGGCGCGGTGCTTGCGCACCAGCTTGCCGCCGGCCGCCCGCTGCGGCGCGCCGCTGCCATCGAGCCCGCGCATCGCCAGATCCAGCGCCACGCGGTGCGTTCCGCCGATGCCGTCGCCCTGCGCCATGGCGACACCACGGTCAGCTACGGAGACCTCGAACGGCGCGCCAACCGGCTCGCGCACCGGCTGATCGCACTCGGCGTGGGGCCCGAGGTGCGCGTCGGCATCGCCATGGAACGCTCGCCCGAGATGATCGTCGGGCTGCTGGCGATCCTGAAGGCCGGCGGCGCCTATGTGCCGTTCGATCCGGCCTATCCGGCCGAGCGGCTGGCCTATCTGTTCGAGGACAGCGGCATTGCGGCGCTGCTGACGCAACCGGCGCTGCGCGACCTGCTGCCGCCGCGCGATGGCCTGCCGGTGCTGATGCCGGATGCCGACGCCGACGATCTCGTGTGGCCCGACACGGCGCCCGATGTCGACGTGCGGCCGGAACATCTGGCCTACGTGATCTATACGTCGGGCTCCACGGGGCGGCCGAAAGGGGCGCAACTGCAGCACGGCAACCTGTCGCGGCTGCTGGCGTCCACGCAGCATTGGTTCGGCTTCAACGCGGACGACGTCTGGACGCTGTTCCACTCGTATGCATTCGATTTCTCGGTGTGGGAGATCTTCGGCGCGCTGTGCCACGGCGGCCAGCTTGTGATCGTTCCCTTCCACGTGAGCCGCGCCCCGCAGGAATTCATCGCGCTGCTGCGGCGCGAGCGCGTCACGGTGCTGAACCAGACGCCATCGGCCTTCCGCGCCTTGCTGGCGCAACCCGAGCTTTACGGGGCGCCGCTGGCGCTGCGCTACGTCATTTTCGGGGGCGAAGCGCTCGATCCGCAGGCGCTGCGGCCGTGGATCGACCATGCCGGTGATGCCGCGCCGCAGCTGATCAATATGTACGGCATTACCGAGACCACGGTCCACGTGACGTACCGGCCGATTAGGTGTGCCGACCTGGACCCCGCCACGCGCGCACGCAGCCCCATCGGGGAGCGCATCCCCGACCTCGGCATCCGCGTGCTCGATCCGGGTTTGCATCCGGTGGCGCCGGGTGTGGCCGGGGAACTGTTTATCGCGGGAGATGGCCTGGCCCGTGGCTACCTGAACCGCGCGGCACTCACCGCCGAGCGCTTTATTCCCGATCCGTTTGCCGATGACGGTGCGCGGCTCTACCGCACGGGTGATCTGGCGCGCTGGCTGCCTGACGGGCAACTGGAGTACCTGGGCCGGATCGACCAGCARCTGAAGATTCGCGGCTTCCGGATCGAACCGGG
>NZ_JBFRDD010000042.1:0-74468 GCF_052113425.1 Cupriavidus sp. YAF13 | reverse complement strand
GGCGCCATCGAAGGCGTGGCAGGTCCGGAATCGGCCAACAACGCCGCGGCGCAGACCTCCTTCATCCCGCTGCTGACGCTGGGCATTCCGCCCAACGCCGTGATGGCGCTGATGGTGGGCGCGATGACCATCCACAACATCCAGCCGGGCCCGCAGGTCATGACCAGCAACCCCGCGCTGTTCTGGGGCCTGATCGCCTCGATGTGGATCGGCAACCTGATGCTGATCATCCTCAACCTGCCGCTGATCGGGATCTGGGTCAAGCTGCTGCAGGTGCCCTACCGCTACCTGTACCCGGCCATCCTGGTGTTCTGCTGCATCGGCGTGTTCTCGGTCAACAACCAGACCTTCGACGTCTTCACCGCGGCTGGCTTCGGTGTGATCGGCTACCTGTTCATCAAGCTCAAGTGCGAGCCGGCGCCGCTGCTGCTGGGCTTCGTGCTGGGGCCGATGATGGAAGAGAACTTCCGTCGCGCGCTCTTGCTGTCGCGGGGGACGTTCACCGTGTTCCTGACCCGTCCGTTGTCGCTCGGCCTGCTGATCGCGGCCGGGCTGCTGGTCTGCATCGTTGCCCTGCCGTCGATCAAGGCCAAGCGCGAGGAAGCATTCCAGGAGGAATGACGCCGGCATGGCGACGCCGCCGCAGACAGTACAAGTGGATCGGCCAAGGCCGCGCGACGACGCCAGCATCTTTTGGAAATGGCCTCTTAGGGAAAGGACCGGCATCCGCCTACACTGGGAGAGTGCCGGTCCGGCACGGAAGGACATCGATGGGGGTATTGAATGCATTACAGTCCCAGGCAGCCTGGTCAGCAAAGAGTGCCGACCACACCCTGGAAGACGCACTTCCAGCAACCCGGCGAGAAACGCCAACCCTCCCAGCCCGGCCAGTTCGACCCGCAAGCCGTGCAGCCCGCCGACAAGAAATAGCGTGACAAAGCCCGTGCCGGCATGGCCACGGGCTTTGTTCTTTAAGGCGTGTGGTTTGTTTGCTAGGCTAGGCCACGCTGCGCGCTTCCGCGCGGTCGTGGCCGGCCCAGGTCAGGCGCCACCCGGAGGTAGCGGTCTTGGCGACCAGGCCCGAATCCTGAAGCAGCAATAAATGGTGGCTGAGCTTGGATGCATCGGCATTGCCCAGCGCCTTGGCGAGCTGGAGATCCGTCATCATCGCCTGGCTGTCAGCGCGCAGTGCCGTCAGCACGCGGTCCGCGAAGGACATGTCACGCCTCATCTTGCACTCCCGGTGTCTCGAACGCCCCGGCGGCAGCTTGTCACCGCCACCGCCTCGGGTGAGCGTCAGGTGCTGAACGGAAGCACGCCGGCAGCGGCGGCACCCCGGGCGTCTTGCTGCAACGCAAGATGGCACGGTCCAGCCTGACGTTCCGTCTCAGTTGCGCATTAGCGCTTTGTTCGCGCTTTATTCGCGCCTTGCCTTGATTACTTCTTCTTGCCTGCTGCGCCATCATTGCCAACGCGCGACTGGACGGCACCGAACGGTGCTGCAGGTGCGACCGGCTTCTTGGGTTGCTTGGGCTTCTTGGTTTCGCGATTGCCGCGTAGTTGACCTTTGGCCATGGTGTGTCTCCACGAGTGGGTTGCTGCATTGCGTGCCRGGCGGCAGATCCAGCATACCCGCTTACTACAGCGTTCAGGGAAATATCGCGCGCGAGGCGCCTGCGCATGACGCAAGCAGGAGGATCGCCTTCGGCCGCCGGCCGATACCCGCGTGCCCTCGCCCGGCCAAGTAAATCGGACGCCACCAGGCAAACAGCGTATGCTCGTTGAAGAAAGGAGATCAACATGTCTCAAAATCATGCGATCTACAAGGGGTTCAAGGTTTCGGCCAATGTACGTCGCTCGTTCGACGAAAGCGCCAATGCCGAACTCGCACGGGCGAGCTTTCTCGCCACCGTGACCATCACGCAGGTCAGCGGCGACAGCGGCTCGCTCAGGCTGGTACCACCTCTGCTCGAGCATGTCGCGCACACGCCGCACGATGCCATCGACCTGGCCGTGTCCTATGCCAGGACCGTCATCGACGACATGTCGACCTTCGTCAAGCGCAAGTAGTCCCGCCCCCTCGATTCGCCCGGAATTGCAGTCCATCGCGCGGCCGCCCTGACCGGCCTGGCCGCAGCTACGCCCAGCAAGACTTCCCCACGAAACGACAGGAGACGACAATGGACCGACAGATCAAGAACAAGGCGGAACTGCGCGCCATGATTCGCGCCGAGCAGCAGAAATTCGCGGAATGCAGCGGCGCCTGCTTCGGCGACGTTTGCTGGCATGCGCCGGACGCGGGCGGCTGCAACTGGAACCTGTCCACCATGGAAGGCGGCGACAGCGCGGCCTGCATCGAGAAGATCCGGCCGTTCACGGCCACGCTGCAGGCGCAATACAACATTCCCGACGAGGGGAAGTAAGGCGGCCAGGCGCCTGGTGCCCTGGTGCCACTTAACTAGTGCCCCAGGCGCTCGATCCGGGCCTTGGCGTTCTCCAGGGCATCCGCCATGGCAAGCTCGCGCGAGCTGAACGCATCGCCCTGGTTTTCAAAACGGCCGTGCGTATCCAGCGTGTAGACCCAGTTCCATTGGCCGAAGGTGCGCTGCGTCAACTCCAGATTGACGTAGTGGCCCAGATAGAAAAAACTCTCAGGCATCGATCACCTCGTTCAGTTACTGCCTGCCCGGCTTCTGGCACCGGCTTCCCCGGGATACGACAGGTAGCGCCGGACCACACCAGCGCCACGAGCGGCACCATGCGCAAGGCCCATGCCTATCGTACGCGCAAATCCGCGGGCGAGCGCCGATTGACGGAAAATGGTATCATCGCCAGTCTTGGCCGTTCGCCGACCCTCTTCTCGTCGGCCCAAACGTGCCGGCTGCCAGACACCATCAAAATATTAATGGCAGCCTGTCGGGCGTACACCCGATTCGTTCAGGGCGACAACCGCCCATCACCATCCCGACCCGGCGGCATGTCCGCTCCGTAACCTGTGCGCATGTACCTGGCGCATCAGCCTGCGCAAGCACGGTCCACTCATCACCAGCTGCCTTTCTCGCGCTAATGCGCGAGACCTGACGTTGCTGGACAACGCAAACACGGCGACCGATCGCCAGAAGAGAGCACGCGGCGCACCACGAGGTGCGCTCAACGTTGCCTCAGATCGTCCGCCCGCTTAAGGGCAACACCTTGAATCAAAGCATCAATCGCACCAATAGCACCACCCGCACCACCCGCGCCAATCCGTTCACCGTGTCGGTCTACCCGATACAACAAGAGCCAGGCGTGTGGTTTGCGACCTATCTGATCGCCGAATACAAGAACGGCTCCGAATGCATCGTCGCCAACGTCTCGATGCGCCATGCCACGCATGGCACCGAAGCCCAGGCTAAACAGGCCGCCCGACGCGCGGCCGAGAGCGTCGCTGCCGATATGCGCCTGCAATAAAGCCGGCCGCACGAAAAGCAACCCGCATGCGTCTCAACCTACAGTGCAGCAGGTCTTGCTGCAAAAGGATCATCCTTGGCTAAAGAAGAACTAGTGGAATTTGGTGGACAAGTATCGGAAGTACTGCCGGACAACCGTTTTCGCGTCATCCTGGAAAATGGTTTCCAGGTGTGGGCCTATTCGTCCGGCCGCCTGAAGAAGAACCGCATTCGTATCCTGGCCGGCGATCGCGTCACGCTGGAAATGTCGCCCTACGACCTGACCAAGGGCCGGATCAACTACCGCCACAAGTACTGATACTGGTTGGCCGGAAACGCTGCCGCGCCGTCAAGCTGTTGGCCCGCGGCCCCTCCCACCCTCTAACGAAAGGAAGAAACATGTCGATCAGCGAAGAATGGGAAGAGATGCACCTGACGCCAGGTGGCTGGGTAGGCGGAAGCTATCGCCACGTGCCGGGACCGGAAGTCACGGTGGAGCGCCCCGCGGATGAAGTGCTAACCGTGCGCAGGCATGTGTCCGCAACCTATTGCGGCCCGTCGCGCGCCACGGAAGACAGGACGCCGCAGACCGAAGACATGGCATTGATTGAATCGCTGCTGGACCGTTTCGGCAGCCCGGCATTCGGCGTCTAGCTGGGCAGTCCGGACCAGCACGATCTTCCGGGCGCTCTGCGCGCCCGTGCCAGCGCCAGGAGACGCGCTGGCTCAGCCGGGAAACCGCATGCGCGGCATGCTGACACCAACGCGCGAACCAACCGGGCGCAACTCGCCCTCGAAAGGCTGCGCCCCCAGGTCCAGCACGTAGTCTCCTTCGCCGGCCTTGTCATAGAGATTGTCACGAATCGCTTGCCCGATCGCCAGCCGGCACAATGCCTCGAAGCTGTCGACCATTTCGCCCCGCAAGGCCGCCTCGTTGGCCTGAACCCCAAATGAACGCCTGCCCTCACCGACGAAACTGGTGAAGCGCACACCCGTCGGATGACTGGAGTCGAGAAAGCTGACGGCTACATGGTAGGCGATGCCCTTGCCTTGCCCCGGCAGCGTGCAAAGGAAGTTGGATGGTGTGGCAACCTTGTTCATGACGTATGCGCTCGCGGGCCGGCGCAACTGCGCACGGCAGGTTTTGACAGGTGGACCGGCAGAGCGGGCATTGCACGGCGCGGTCCCGTTTCCTCTTGCTTCCCATTTTCCCATTGCCTGGCGGCAGCCGGGCCAGCCCTACGATACCAGCTGGCAACGCCGGCATAAGGGCAGGCACGGGCGACGCCGCGCGGCTCGGCCAGATTCTGCCGGCGCCGCGTTACAGCGTAGCGACAGACTCCCCGGGGATCAGCCCGTTGATAATATCTTCACCGAACTTCACGGCACCCCTGCGCGCCGTGCCGATATTCTCCCAAGGGGTGCTTTCCAGACGGAACACGCGCGTGCGCTCACTGCCGGGCCGATGGCCTTCGCGGCAGATCACCACGGACGCGTTGAAGCTGCGATCCGGTTTGGTCCTCGGCCAGGATTGAGCGGGCTGGATCTTGTACACCAGCGGATAGAGGTCGAAACCTTTGTAGCAGGCGGAAGGCGTATTGTTCATGTAGTGCTCCAGGCGGCTGGATGCCGCAACTGGCCTTGTGCCGGTTCGCTCGCAATGGCCAATGCCGAGGCCCAATGCGCCAGCACGCGGGCAAGCTAGGGAGCCAACAGGCGATCGACGACAATCACGATCGCGTTCCCTGGCTTGTCCTGCTTGCAATGGACGCCAAGGCGTGCGCGCAGATACCGGTCAAGGCTGCGTTGTAGTTGATATAAGGCGTCCTGGTCCGCGTTGCTCAGTTGCTCCGCGACGTCCTGCGCCATCTCGATTTCAAGCGCCCTGGCTGACCAGGTAAAGCTCCTGGCATCAGGGATCTGCCAGTTTGCCGTCACCGCGCGTTGCCCTGCCGACCAGATCCTGACGTCTTGCCCGGTGATCTCGTCAAGGACGGGCTTCACGAAGGCAACGAGATCTAGCATGACGATGCACCGACGAACGATCGGCGCGCCGTCGTTCCGACGGACAAGCAGGACACTCCGGGGATCTCGTCAACTGGCGACGATGCAGCGGTGGCTGGCAGCTCGGCCAAGCCACGGACAGGCGAGGACATGGCAGGCGCGCCTGCGTCATCCTCGTGCAACGACGGACATTGCCGCATATCGCTCCGGGCGTCAGAGCGAGACGACGGATTGCCCGGGAATCGCGCCGTTGATGATGTCCTCGGCGTAACGAACGACACCACGGCGCGCAGCGCCGACGTTGTCCCACGGCACGGTGTCGAGGCGGAACGTACGGGCCTGCGTTCCCTCGGGCTCGCCACCTTCGCGGCAGATCACGACAGCGGCATCGAAGGTCCGGTCCGGCCTGCGTTCCGGCCAGGTGCGCACCACGGCGTGCTTGTACACGAGAGGGTATAAGTCGAACCCTTTGTAGCTGGCAATCGGATTGACGTCCATGATGCACTCCACAGTTCCACTGAACCCCACTCTACTCCTATTGGGAGCCGCTCCATGACCTTTATTTTGGCCGAGCAGGCGCGGCTGGCGCGCAAGCAGCCGCCGGGGCAGCCGACGGCGTGGCTTGCGCATTGCCAGCAGCGGCGGCGGCGGCAACGGGGGGCGCAGCGGCGGCGGGGGTAGCGGCAGCGCCAGGCGCGGTCCGCGCGGGCTTTGCCGCCACCGGCTCGGTCAGGGTCAGCAGCATGTCCGCATACCAGGCAGAGTTCAGCCCAAGCACTTCGTCCTCCGCCAGGTCGCGCGAGCCGACGTCGAAGCGAGCCGAGTGGATGCCGAGCAGCATCCACGGCAGGTCCAGCTTGTCGCCCCGGCCGTCGCGCATGCGCGAGACCACGAGCGCGCCGCTGGTGCCGCGGTGAGTCCTGGCATCGGTCAGGAAAAAACCCTGGCCCTGGAAACGCAATCCGTACGCGGACGCGACCACGGCCTGGCGCGCAACCGGCAGATGATGGAGCGCGTCATGAAAACCCAGGGGAAATCCGACGATCAACAGGGAGTCGCCCACCTCGACGCGATCGGAAGGCTGCGCCAGATGCTCCGGCGTGAAGGCCCGGTAGAGCAGCTTGGACGGCAACGCCTTGCGCTCGATCTCCACCACCGCGACATCGACCGGGCCGCCACCATCCTCGCCCTCGCGCCAGACGGCAAGCCCGTCACGGTACAGCGGAATCGAAAAGCCGATCGAGTCGGCCATGTTTTCCGGCTGGCTGTGCAGTTCGATCTCGATACGGTCCGGGTGGTGCTTGCTTGGCTCGTCAAACACCACATGGCGGCTGGTCACCACGAAGAGCCGGCCATCGCGCTCGAAGAAGAATCCGCTCGCGTTGGTCAGCGGCTGCTGACCCTCGAAGGACGAGACCCGGACGGCGGCCAGAAGGATGGATTCGACCATAGGCATGATGTTTTATGCGCTTGCGCACCTCGATGATTCCCGGTCGGTAAAAAAAAAGCCCCGCTGAGCGGGGCTTCTTTCTAGGCGATTCGAATCGGCTCGATTAGATCGGCTCGATCTTGGTCGCTGCGGGGCCCTTTTGGCCAACGCCTGCGACGTAACGCACTTTCTGGCCTTCTTGCAGCGACTTGAAACCGCCGCCTTGAATTTCCGAGAAATGCGCGAACAGGTCGTTGCCGCCTGCGTCAGGGGTGATGAAGCCGAAGCCCTTGGAGTCGTTRAACCACTTKACGGTACCGGTTTCCATGCTGGATATCCTTTAAACCTTAAAAGTTCTGGATGAGCCTGATGCTCACCAGGCATGACGATCAAGGAAGGAACATGGAGCAAACGAATCGCCGCTTGGAGGGGACGATCCATAACATCTGAGTAACCGCTTGAAAGATCCTGCACCAACGTTTATACAGGGATGGGATAGGCATGTCAACTTACAGAAGAGAAAAGCGCCTCATTAAGTGCCTCATTGGTTGCGGGTAAGGTCTTTTCCGCGCCTGCCGCGCGCCCGCGTGCGTGAACAGGCACAAGCTCGCGGCGGCGGTTTATTGCAGCATGAACGTGCTACAGTCACCCACCTTCCGCCGTCGGATTCCGCATGTCGCCTTGCCCAGCCTGCCTCGCCATCGACACCAACCGTGGTGGCTCGCCAGGCCATGCGTTGCTCAGGATCACCGACACGCAGCGCATCAAGGTGCCACGCCGCCCTGCGATGACAGTCAGTACCTTTGTGTGCCAGGCCTGTGGCACCGGCTGGATCTACCGCGACGGCAAGAACGTCGATGCGCAGGGCTGGCAGCTAGCGCCGCAGCAAGCGCAGGCGCCGGTCCCGAACCTTCAATGATCCAGGCACGCGCCCGCATCGACGCGGCGCCATAGCACCACACCACCAAGACGGGCGCAACAAGCCCCGCAAGCCCAGTAGCTGGCAATCACCACCACCACTGCCGCGCCTTTCACGCGAGACAGCGCCGCACGCCCGCGCCACCCGGCCGCGGCGGCGCGCGTCACGCCACGCGGCAACCCTTCAGGAACAGGATGATCCAGCGTATCGGACTATTTTTCACCGTCAGCCTGCTGCGTTTGCTCGCCGCCTTGCCCTATAGCGTGTGCGCCCGTATCGGCATGAGCCTGGGCGCCCTGCTCTATCGCATTCCAAGCCGGCGCCGCAGTGTCGTGCAGACCAACCTGCGGCTTTGCTTTCCCGACCAGAGCGAAGCGCATCGACACACCCTGGGGCAGGCGCATTTCAGCCACGTGATTCGAAGCTACCTGGAACGCGGCGTGCAATGGTATGGCTGTGCCGGCAAGCTGAATGACCTGGTCGAGCTGGAGTCCGCCATTGAGCTAGGCAACACCGAGGCCGGCCCGACCATCTTCCTGGGATTCCATTTCGTGGCGATCGAGGCCGGCTGCATGTTCTACTCGATCAAGCATCCGGTGGCCTCGCTCTACTCGAAGATGTCGAACCCATTGCTGGAACAACTCGCCAAGCAGCAGCGCGGCAGGTTCGGCACGGAGATGATCCCGCGCAATGGCAGCGTGCGCCAGGCCTTGCGCGCGCTCAAGTCGGGCACGCCGCTGATGCTCGCGGCGGACATGGATTTTGGCTTGCGCGATTCGGTATTCGTGCCGTTTTTCAACGTCCCCGCTTGCACGCTCACCTCGGTGTCGCGCCTCGCCGCGCTCAGCGGCGCGCGTGTCGTGCCCTTCACGACCTCTGTCCTGCCTGGCTACCGCGGCTACAAGCTGAAGATATTCGATGCGCTGGCGGGCTACCCCTCCGGCGACGAGAAGGTCGATGCGCTGCGCATGAACGCGTTCCTGGAGCAGCAGGTCCGCGCCATGCCGGAGCAATACTACTGGGTGCATCGCCGCTTCAAGCACCGCCCCGAGGGCGAGGCGCCTGTCTACTGAGATGCCTGGAGCGGCGCACGCGCGCCGCCCACTTCCCCTTCAGCCTTCGTAGCCGTCCAGGCCTACGCGATAGAGCGTGGCGCCCACCGTCTCCAGCAGCGCACGCGCTGCGTCGGAAAACGTCTCGCTGGCAAGCAGCGCGGCCAGGCCGGCCACGGCATCGTCCACCGATAGCTCCACCGTGTCGTCGTTGGCGATGCGCTCGAAGGTGCTGATCACTACTGTCGGATCCATCCAGATTCCCCTGCAAAAGTCGAACTCTGCCGCCCGGGCCTGATGCCCAGGCTAGCAAGCTGCGCGCATGGTAGCACCACGGCGCACCCTGGCAGCGCTTTGGCGGCAAGGCGCGCAGGCGGTGATTCACTTCCAGCGAGCGTGCCGCAATCGTCGCCTTGGTTGGCGCTGCGCTCGCGGATATCAGCGGCTTGCCGGCAGCGCCGCCAGACCATCCAGCAGCGCCTTGTGGAACGCGATGGGATCCTGCATCTGCGGCGCGTGGCCCAACTCGGGAAACTCCACCAGCCTGGCGTTCGGCAGCGCCTTCAAGGTGCGCTGCGCGAGCACCGGATAGTTGCCGACCTTCGCGCGCACCTCCGGCGGTGCCGCGTCCTTGGCGATGGCCGTCGTGTCCTTGTCGCCGATCAGCAGCAAGGTTGGCGTCTTCAGCGCGCCCAGCTCGTATACGACCGGCTGCGTGAAGATCATGTCGTAGATCAGCGCGGAGTTCCAGGCCACCTGCTGCTTGCCCGGGCCGCGGTTCATGCCGGCCAGCATCTGCACCCAAGGTTCGTACTCGGGGCGCCACGTGCCGACATAGTAGGTAGCCTGTTCGTAGCTGCGGATCTTGTTGGCGTTGGTGGTGAGCTCGCGGGCATACCATTGATCCACCGACAGGGAAGGCACGCCCAACGCCTTCCAGTCTTCCAGGCCGATCGGGTTGACAAGCGCCAGTTGCTCCGTCTGTTGCGGGTACATCAGCGCATAGCGCATCGCCAGCATGCCGCCCGTGGAATGCCCGATCACCGTCGCCTGCCGGATCCCGATGGATTCCAGCAAGGCGTGGGTGTTGCGCGCCAGTTGCTGGAAACTGTACTGATAGTGCGCCGGCTTGCTGGATTTGCAGAAACCGATCTGGTCCGGCGCAATGACGCGATACCCGGCCGTGCTGAGCACCTTGATGGTGTCCCCCCAGGTCGCCGCGCAGAAGTTCTTTCCATGCAGCAAGACCGCGATGCGGCCGTTGGCGCGCTCCGGCTTGATGTCCATGTAAGCCATCTGCATCGCCGCGCCTTGCGAGGTGAACGCGAACTGCTGCACCGGCGCCGGATAGTCGAAGCCTTCCAGCTCGGGGCCATATGCGGGCCCGTCGTCGGCGGCAGCCAGCGCGACGGGCGTGGTGGCAACGGCCGCCGATGTGAGCAAGGCAAGCAGGAACTGGCGATGAAACATCATGAGCGTGGTCTCGGCTAACGAACAAAAAAGCGGACAAAACGGACAAAACGGACGATGGCCTTACGCCGCCAGCCGCGCGCGCCCCGGCGGCGCGGCAAAGTCCAGCACCGGCCCCGCCGGCACCACGCCGCTCGGATTGATGGAGCGGTGGCTTTCATAATAGTGCCGCTTGATATGGTCGAAATTGACCGTCGCCGCGATCCCCGGCAGCTGGTAGATGTCGCGCGTGAAGCCAGACAGGTTCGGATAATCCGCGATGCGCCGCAGGTTGCACTTGAAGTGCCCCACATAAACCGCGTCAAAGCGTACCAGCGTCGTGAACAGACGGATGTCGGCCTCGGTGAGCTGGTCGCCTAGCAGGAAGCGGCGCGTGGCGAGCCGCGCCTCGAGCCAGTCGAGCGTATCGAACAACGGCGTCACCGCCTCTTCATACGCGCCTTGCGTGGTGGCAAAGCCGGATTTGTAGACGCCGTTGTTGAGCGTGTCGTACACCCGTGCGTTGACCTCGTCGATTTCCGTGCGCAGCGCAGCCGGATAGTAGTCGCCCGCCTTGGCGCCAATGCCATCGAAGGCGGTGTTGAACATGCGGATGATCTCCGACGACTCGTTGTTGACGATGGTTCCCCGTTGCTTGTCCCACAGCACGGGCACGGTGACGCGCCCGGTGTAGTCGGGATCGGCGCCAGTGTAGACCTGGTGCAGGAGCCGCGCACCGTTGACCGTGTCCGGCACCACGCCTGCGCCCTCGGCGAACGTCCATCCCTCGCCGAGCATCAGCCAGTGCACCGTGGAGACGCTGATCATCTCTTCCAGCCCCTTGAGCGTGCGCATGATCAGCGTGCGGTGCGCCCACGGGCAGGCCAGGCTCACGTACAGGTGATAGCGCCCGGCCTCGGCCTTGAAGCCACCGGCGCCGCTCCGGCCGGCGGCGCCATCGGGCGTCACCCAGTTGCGAAAGGCAGCGTCCTTGCGAACGAAGCGGCCACCGGTGGATGCCGTGTCGTACCAGCGGTCTTGCCATTTGCCGTTGACGAGCAGTCCCATGTCGATACTCCTTTTGATGCGGTGAGGTAGGCGTTTTCAGTCGGCGCTAACGGGTTGCGACGGCGCGTCGATGAACTGCACGATAGCCGAAATGGTCTGCCCTGGCGCTTCTTCCATCAGCCAGTGCCCCGAGCCCTTGACGATCACGCCTTGCACATGGGTGGCGACGAGGCGCGCCTGGTCGATCAGGAAACTGCCCGATGCCTTCTCGCCCGCGAGCACCAGCATGGGCATCGGCAGCGGGTGCTTTGCCAGCGCCGCGAAGTCTTCGGCATCCTGCGGGAACGCACGGAAGAACTCGAATCCCGCGCGCATCCGGCCCGGCCTGGCGTAGTTGGCAGCATAGATCCGGCGATTTGCCTCTGACACCGAGTGCTTCGGGTCGGCGGCGAAATCGTTCCAGAAGTGTTCAAAGTAGGTACGCTCGCGGCCCTTCACCAGCTTTTCCGGCGTGTCTCCGTAGAAGTTGAAGTGCCACTTGTCGCGCAGCAGCCAGACCTTTTGCCAGTCGCCCACGCCGGGCAGGAACGCATCCATCAGCGTAATGCTCTCCACTTCGTCCGGGTACTGCGCCGCGTAGGCGTAGGCGACCATCAGGCCGATATCGTGGCCGACGATGTTGATCTTGCGATAGCCAAGAGCCTGGACCATGGCGTGAATGTCCTGCGCCATGTTCTTTTTCTCGTAGCCCGACTCAGTCATGGCCGAGTCGCCCGCGCCGCGCAGGTCCGGCGCGATCACGGTACGCTTGTCGCCAAGCCTGGCCATCAGCGGCAACCACATATGGCTGGATTCCGCGTAGCCGTGCAGTAGCACGACCGGCGTGGCGCTGCCGCGCCCGGTTTGCAGGTAGTGCAAGGCGACGCCGTTCGCCTTGATCGTATGAGAGACGACGGCGGCGGCGGCAGCGGCTTCGGCGCGCGGCGCAGCGAGCGCGCCGAACACCAGCAATGCGGCGCCGGCGAGCCTTGCGATGCGATGCATGAGGGTCATGACTTTTCTCCGGTGACTGTGCCATGGCTGGACGCACTCTCCTGGCCGACGGCGCTTGCAAACAAAGGGGTTTCGGGAATCGGGTGAAGCACTGTGACGAATATTGCGCCGGCACATGGGTTTTGCCGTACGATTTTCCCGATGAACTCGTTCGACGGAGTTGAACATGTTGTCAGAAGACGAACTGGCCTTGCTGGAAGCCATCCGGGATAGTGGCAGCCTCTCGCGCGCGGCGGCGCGCCTGGGCAAGGCGCCATCGACTGTCTCCCATGCCGCGCGGCAGCTCGAAGGCCGCTTTGACGCGCTGCTGTTCGACCGCCGCCGCTACCGCCTGCAACTCACCCCTGCCGGCCACCTGCTGGCCGAAGAGGCCGCACGGCTGATGCAAGACGTATCGCGCATGACCCAGCGCGTGCGGCAGGTGGCGAGCGGCTGGGAGGATCGTCTGTGGATCGTCACGGATGAAGTGCTCGAGTTCGAATTGCTGATGCCGGTGATCCGCAGCTTCGACGCGCTCAAATCCGGCGTGGCGCTGCGCCTGACCCATGAAGTCCTCAGCGGCACCTGGGAAGCGCTGCGTGACGGCCGCGCCGATGTGATCGTCGGCGCAACCAACGAGCCGCCGGCCATTCCCGGCCTGCGCTGGTTCGAACTCGGCGTGGTCGAATGGGTCTTTGCCGTGGCGCCGCGCCACCCGCTTGCCAGCGTAGCCGAGCCGCTCACGCGCCAGCGCATCTCGGCGCACCGGGGCGTGGCCGTAGCCGATTCATCGCGCGGTACCGCAGGGCGGGCCTACGGCCTGGTGGGCGGACAAGCCTCGCTGGCCGTGCCGAGCATGCGCGCCAAGATCCTGGCGCAGCGCGAGGGGCTGGGCGTCGGCTGGCTACCGCGGCACCGCGTGGCTTCGCTGCTCAAGCGAGGGGAACTGGTGGAAAAGCGCACGGCCGATCCGCGCGAGCCCAATACGCTGTATGTGGCGTGGCGAGGCGACCATGAGGGCCGCGCGCTGGAATGGTGGCTGGACCAGTTTCGGCAGCCGCGGCTGGCGAAGCGCCTGGTGCAGGGCATGGATCTGTTTGCGTGAGCGGGCCCGAACTGGCCGCCAGCGGGATAGGCAAGATCAACAAGGTGCCGCTGCTGCGGGCCGATTCATACCGCTGCCGATGCCCCCGGTCGGGGAATGAAATTAAAGCCCGGCCACAATGTGGCGAATGGCCGGGACGCCGTCGATTTCAATGGCGCGGCCAGTACCGGCCTGCCAGACGCTGCCAAGGCTGCCACTGCGCAACAGGTGCGGTGGCCAGTCGTCACGGATGGCTTCGGGCCCAGTGAAGCTGTCGCTGAGCAAATTCCCTGAGGCGGCCTGATTCCGTGCGCCGGCCAGGCGCTTGAACGACACCTGGATGCGATCCCGCCAGCCGGGTCGATGGTTGGCCCACAAGGCATCGACTGCCGCGGCCAAGCCCGTTCGGTCCGGCAGGCGGGTGTAGTCATGCACCAACTGCACCAGATCGGTGAGCCAGTGCGCCGGTGCGCCGAGGAGCTGCCCGGCCCATTGGGCGCTGACGCTCTGCCATACCACCAGCGGGTAGCGGCGCCCCACCCGGTCTCGGGACGCGGCCATGACACCAATCAGGTAGCCGCCCTCGCTGGGGAACTTCAGGCCGCGCGTGCGCAGGATGAAATGACACGGCTCAGCCGCGCGCAATCGGGCTTGGCCCAGGAGGCTGGGTGGCGTCAGATGCAACCAATGCGGCGCATGGCCGACGATGGAAAGCGCTGGCGCCCGGACCGGGGCTTCGGCCTGCCCGGGGTCGAACCAGTTCCGCCACATCGCCACCTGGGCCAGGGGCGCATTGTGGCGAACAAAGTCCCCTTGCGCTGGCAGCTTGCCGAAAATCGACGGTGCCGTAATCACCCCGACCTCCCCGGACACTGGAAGCCCTGCAGCAGGGCGGTGGTCCATGGATTCGCGAGACTGCCGGTGTTGATGTCGAGCTTCGCCTTGCGGCCGTCAAAGTCATACTCGGCCATGAAGTGGCTGGCTGTCGCCGAGCCGGCCAGCTTACCCTTGGCAATCACGCGCATCAGGGCCCACGGGCCGTTGGCGGTCAACGTCGAGGTGTCGGGGCGGATGCGCGGGCTGGCGGTGATTTCGGCACCCTGCCCGCCGCGCGGGCCTGGCCAGGTCACCTTGAGCGGGATCACCGGGCCGTGCACGTAGCGCTGGCTCTGCCCATCGAAATCCATGTTCAGCTCGACGATTTCGGGATCGAGCTCTATGACCTTCAGGTCGACCTTCCAGGCCATCTTCTTTGCGCCCGGATCACGGAAGAACACCTCCCGGATCTCCTTGGCGCGCTGGAACGGCACCAGGCTCGGGCCGGCCACCGGTGGCACGTCGGGCGCGGTCAACTTGTAGCGCCACGGCGAGATAGTGGTATCCACGTGTGGAGCCAGTACCTTCTGGAAGAAGTCGTCCAGCACACCGCCAGTAGCAAAGACGCGTGCAAGATCATCGGGATCCACGTCCTGCATCGACGTCGGCGTGAACGGATACTTGCCGTCGACGGCACTGCGGCAACTTTCGCCGATCACAGCATCCATCTGGGCGATCAGGATGTCGCCGACGCCCTTGTTGACATCCCGGGTGCCCTGCACTACCAGATCGGCCAGCACCGCCTTGAAGGGCGCCGGCAGCTTGGCCGCCTCCATGCGCAATTGCGCCCCGGCATCTGACGGGGGCGGCAGGTTCCGGGTGTTCAGCGCATTGTTGGCCACTACCAAACTGGTGTAATAGGCGTTAACCATGCCGGCTATCGCATCCAGTTGCGGCTTCCCGGCGGCAGCCTGCGCGCCCGGGTTGGCGGCATCGGCCTGGCCAGTCACCACTTCGCGCAGCGCGGCGAAGCGGTTATCGACCACCTCGCGCTCCTGGCGAGCCTCGGCGCGGGCGGTCAGTGCGTTGACCTTGTCGGATTTCTTGTCCAGCGCGGACAGCGCCTTCTCCGCCAGGGACTTGTCCTCGGGATCCACCGGACGGCTCAGCGTGGTTTCCTGCACCGCTGCCCGGCCCAGCCGGGCCAGYGGGGAGTCCGGCGCGGCGAAATTGCGCAGGATCTCCAGGTCAAAGGCCAGGTTGTTGCCGGTCACCGTCCGGATATCGCCCAGGAATTCCTCCCAGTGCCGTGCATACTCGCTCAGGTACAGGCGTCGAATCTCGCGCGTCAGGGGATCGTTGCCGGTCAGCTTGCCCGCGGCGCTCTCAAGCGTTTTTTTTTGAGCGCCGAGCCCCGTGCCCCTTCCCATGACCCAGCTGTCAACCGCCTGTGCCTTGCCGACGAATTCCGGCAGGCGCGCATTGAACAGGTCGTGGTAGCCGGCGTAGGTGAAGAGCCCAGGGATGCCCCGCTCCAGCGGCTCACYACTGGCTCGGGTGAAGACCGTGCCAGCCTGCGGCCCGACCGCGCGCACCAGCGTGAAATCCTGCGGCGCCTCCTCCATCATCGCCGCCTTGGCGCGGTCGTAGAGGCGTTCGACGGAAGTATTTCCATCCAGAAACTCCCGCGCCGAGCGGATCAGCGCCTCGTTCCTGGCATAAGGCGACTGCACCGCACGGCTGCCGTCCAGCAGGCTGTCCAGGTGCCCGATCACTGCCACCCGGCCGCCGAAGGCGTCCGCCCCGTTGCCGACTGCCCAGTCGCTTTGCAGCCAGCTACGCACGTCGGACGCGTTGAACTTGTCCTTGTCGTGGAGCATCAGGTAGACCCGCAGCGTATCGTAGGTCTGCTTGGCGTCACGCTGGCCAACGGCGGTGGACAGCACGGATTCGACCCGGCGTACCAGGTATGGCACCAGCAGGTTGTCCTGCAATCTCGTATGGGTCTGGGTCGCAGCGCCCAGCAGCGGCGGCACGCTGTAGAGGCCATACCGCCAGTCGACGGACGGATCCGCCAGATTCAGGCCAGTGTAGGCGGGCAGGTCGCGGGCCGTAGCCAGCACCTCGGGCATCGTATCCGGCTGCGGCTTCTTGTAGAACGCCGTCACCGTCGCTGCCAGCCCCTTGGCTTTCTCCTGGACCACGTCGTGATAGCTATCGTTATGGCCGAAGCTGTTATGGAGCGCCCCGACCAGCCACAGGAAGATCACCAATAGCAGCGCGTGGCCGAGCACGCGCAGCAGGCGGAAGCGGAATTCCCAGCGCAGGTTCGGCTTCACCAGGTTCGCCTCGGGCACGATGATGCGCTGGAGAACATCCTGCAGGAAGTAGCTGCGGTTGCCGGTGGCCTTGTCTGCGGTGGCGCCAGCAGCTTGGGCGCCTGCCTTTCCAATGCCACGCAGTTCCCGGAAGACGGTGCTTGCATCTGCGACCACTTCCCCCTCTGTTTGCGCGGCACTGGTGAAATACACGCCGCGCAGCATGGCATTGCGCTCGGTGTCGTCGTACCGCGAGTCCAGGAACATCAGCTCCAGCATCGCGACAAGCGGTTCCGTCAGGCTCCCGAGTTCATCCTCCAAGGCGTAGAGCGCCTTGCGCCGGCCCAGATCGAACTCCTCGGACAGTCGGCCCTCCAGCCCCGCCTTCAACCGCGTCACCAATGACTGCATCTCCTTGCGGCACTGCGCAGCGGCATCAACAGCCGGCTGTCGCAGCCACCGCTTGCCCGCAACCGGCAAGGTGAACCCCAAGGGCTGGGCCCGCCCCTCGCTGGTCAGGCATTGGAAGTAGTCCGTGAAGCCGGCAAGCTGATCGAGCTTGGTCACCAGCACGTAGATGGGGAACTGGATGCCCAGTTCCTCACGCAGTTCGGCCAGGCGCGCCCGAATCCTGGCCGCTTCGGCAACCCGCTCCTCAGCGGAATGCCGAAGCAGGTCCGCCACGCTGATCGTCACCAGCGCACCGTTGATCGGGGCGCGGGCACGGTGTCTTCGCAGCAGGCCAAGAAAGCCCTTCCATTCGGCCAGCTCGATCGCCGAACCCGACACCTGCGCCGTGTAGCGGCCTGCCGTGTCGATCAGGACCGCCTCGTTGGTGAACCACCAGTTCGTCTGCTCGGTGTCTTGCCGTGCGCGAGCCGCCGCGCTCATTTGCTCGGCAATGGGGAATTGCAGCCCGGCGTTCAACAAGGCTGTCGTCTTGCCAGCCCTTGGCACACCGACCATCATGTACCACGGCAGTTCGTAGAGGTAGCGCCGTCCCTCGAACAGTCGACCGATCCGGCTGCCGGCGCGCATGCCCTTCAGCTGGCGCAGCGCAGTCTGGATGGCGGTGTTCAGCGCCGCCACTTCATCCCCGGCGACCACCTCCTCGCGCTTCCCGCCAAAGTTCAGCAGGCTCGTGACCAATGTCTCATTCGTACGTGCACGCTGCCAAAGCAGGTACAGCAGATACGCAACGAACACGAGGACGATCGCCGAGATCAGCAGGATGCGGACCGAACCCGGCGCCAGCGGATGGCTGGTCCCAACGGCAAGCAACGGCCCCGCGTGCCAGATCAGCAGGCACAGCGCGACGCCCCCGATGGTGGAGACCGGCCAGCCAAGCAGCCAGAAAAGCGCCAGCGCCAGCAACAGCACGATGACCGTGGCGCGCGCGCCTAGGCCCGCCAGCGGATGCGTGCCATTGAATCCAAGCAGCGGTCCGATAAACCAGATGGCTGCCGCGACCACGAGCACGCCGATGAGTGCGAGCATCTGCCGGGAACACAGCACCGCCCCGATACGTTTCAGAAAATCCATGCCTTGACCCCGATTACTGCGTGACGACGATCTCAACCCGGCGATTCTTCGCTCGGGCGGCTGGCGTCTTGTTGTCGGTAAGTGGCTCGATATCGCCCTTGCCAATGGCTTCGAGGCGCCCCTTGGCCACGCCCTTGCTGGCCAGGTACTCCGTCACGGTCGCGGCACGCTCCTCGGACAACGCCTGATTCGAGGGGAACCTGGCCGTCTTGATGGGTGCGTTGTCGCTGTGGCCGATTACGGTCACCTTGCCGGAGACCTTGTTGATCTCCCCCGCGACCTTGTCCAGCAGCGGCAAGATCTTGCCGCTTACCTCGGCCCGCCCGCCGCCGAACATGTCGTCGCCACGGAAGGTGACAGCGCTGCGCGTGGCGTCCTCCTGCACGCTGACGACCCCACGGGCGATCTCGTCCTTGAGCAACTCGGCAAGGCGCAGCGCCTTGGGCGGCTCCGGCGGCATTGTCTTGCCGATGGCGAGGATCTGCTGCTCGAGATCGTGCGTGCGGAGCAACAGATGGTATTTGTACCAGGCGAACAAGCCAAAGACCGCAAGGGCCAGCACCAACGCCGTGACCCATACCGGCACCGTGCGTAGCACGCTGAGTCGTCCTGCGTCCACGCCACGCCAGTTGGGCGAAAGCTCGCGCGGCACGCTCTCGCGTGCGCCACTGATCAGGTGGAAGAGGCGCTGGCGGATCGCGTCCAATTGCCGGTGACCATCGGTCTGCCCGACATAGTGCCCTTCGAATCCCAGCGATAGAACGTGATAGAACACCTCAATGACCGGCATATGTTCGTGGGGACTGTTCACCAGCCGACCGAGCAGATGAAAGCATTTGGTGCCGCCCTCGGTGTCCCCGTGCAAGCTGACAAGCAACCCTTGCTGCGGCCAACTGTGTATGCCCCATGCCTGCTTCTGTGCAGCCTCGTCCAGCGCCGTGCACAAGGCATAGCTCGCTGCCAGGATATGCTCGCGGCGCAGATTGGCCCTTTCGCACAAACTTTGAAAGCGTTGCACTTCACGTGTCAACAGGGCCTGGAGCCGTGGCACATCCTCCTCGTCCAACCCCTCCGGGACATCGGCAAGTGCTCGCAGAAGCGGGCGGGCAGCGTCTAGCAAGAGGGACCTTCCGCCCGCTAGCGCAGCCCCCTTCTCAGGGGCGAACTTGGCGTTTTCGATGCCGATGCCGATGCCGATGCCGATGCCGGAAGCATCCTGGTAAGGCCCGGCCCCTGACTCCGTCGATGCGTCCGGATTGTGCATGTTCCTTGCAGTCATCAGCTACGAACTCCCCAAAGGTCAACCTGCAGATCGGGAAAATCGCCGGCAACATGTAGCGCCAGCCCACCAAATTTCTCAACTTGCTTCCAGAGAGGATTCTCTCGGGCAAGCTCGAAATAGACATAGCCCGCATTGAACGGAATCTGCCGCGGCGGTACCGGAAGCGCCTGGAGTGGAATCCCCGGCAAATGAGACCGTATCAAGTCGACCAGGCGCTCGGACGGGCCCGCCTTTGCCTGAGCCGGAAATTGCTGCTGCAGCGTATCCACAGGCATTCGCGCCGCGACAGCCAGCACGAATGTCGTGAAGCGCTGGATCTCCGCAGGGTCCAGCACAGCCAGCCGGATGCCGTGCGGCTGAAGTTCAAGCTGAATCCTCTGGGCGGCACGCTCAAGAACCACATTGAGCAGGAAGCGCAGGTCGTCGAACAACGGCTTCAGGCAACTATGTGGGGCATCGTGTCGGTAAGCGGCATGCGCCACAGGTCGACGGCTGTGCGTGCGCACGAATGTCGATAGCTCACCAGACAGCGCTGCCAAATGGACATAGAGAAGTTCCGGCGAGGCAGCCTTGGCAGCCAGCAGATGCGTTAGAATTGGCTCATAACGGTTCAGCAGCTGCAGAATCAGATACTCGCTGACTTCCGCTGCATCCCCGCCCCGCATACTCGCGGCGCAAAGGCGCTCGGCCATGGCAGTAGCACGCATGCGCAGCAGGCCGTGAATTTCGGTGAGCCAGCTGTACAGCAATGGGCTGGCAGCAAAGGTGCTGACCGGTGGAATCAATGTCCCGTCAAGCCTGGCGCTACCATCGGCACGAACCTCGCTGACTCGTGCCAGCGGCATGCCGAGCCAGGCGCTGGTCAACTCCTTCTCCGTGAGCAAGCGCAGGCGCAGGTCGGCCAGCTGGATCAGCTTCGGACCCTGCGAGATCGAGTTGGCGTCGAGCAGATCTTCCTCAAATGTCCGGAATCGCGCCAACGAATCTGCGGCATCGTCAAAGTCGGTCTCCTGTGCGTTCGGCGTGCGGATCGGCACGGCCAGACAGACCATCTGGCCGACATGCTCATGCCGAAGCGCCAACGGCGCTGGCGATGAAACCTGCCCCGGCGCATCGAATGGCGTACCGTCCGGAAAGATGCCGGCGGCAGCGGAGACAACGAGCTTCCCTACCGCGAGCGCTTCGGTATCGATGTCAACCTGGTTGAAACCCCAGAAGAACGGGCCAAGCGCCGCGCTACGCTTATGGGCGTAATGCTCAAGATAGCGCTCTTGCTGTTGGAACAGCTGTGGACGCAAAAAGAGGCCTTCGCTCCAGACGACTTTGTTATACCAACTCATTGAATCACTCGATTTTTGTAATGTTGATGGTCAACTGATCAAGCAACACCTGCAGCTTGATCTTGCGTGCCGGCACTACCGCCCTGTACCACGCGGCTTCCGGTGCTGGCGGCAGCTTGTAGACCGTTCGCCAGGTAGCCTTCCCAAGATCGTTGTAACCAACAAGAAAGCCCAGTGCCGTGGTTGCCGGATTCAGCTTTCTTTCGAAATCGCGGGTTTCGTTCGGCCGAAGGATGAACTCGTCACGAGAGAGGAGGTCTTCAAGAAGCAGCGTCTTGTCTGAGCTTTGCAGCGTGAAGTAGTCTGCGTTTGCGAATGTCCCATCGGACTTCAGCTCATACATGCGCACCAGAACAGGACTCGCCCGCCCCCTTGCATCTGGATTGACAGTTGGCTTGGCTTCCGCACGGAGAACCAGCTTCATCTGTTCATTCTGCACAGGACTGGCCGCGCAACCAGCAAGCAAGGCAATCGCCATCGGCCAAAAGCGGTACAACTGACGCATGCTCAGCCTCCGACGTCGGCAAGCTGCGAGCCGATCAGCTCGCAACCGCATTCGCAGCGATGTCCGTGCAGCGCAACTGGCCGCCCTTCCACGAGAAAGGCCGGGTCTCCTTCGGTGATGGCGTTGACACCGTGTGGACGCCCGTCCGAGTAGTGCGCTGGGCAATCAACCAGGTCTCCCTGCCTGGCGATAGGCCGGCCTTGCAAGAGATGAGATGCGGAACCCGTAATGACGCGTCCGCCGTGCGTGGTAGTGTCACCCACAGTGATAATTGGCAAGTTCATGTTCTCACTCCAAAATGACCTAAGCCGGTCGCGGTATCTGCCGGCATTTCCTGCCTCAGTTCGAAATCGACCCACTTCTGATTTTTCACTCTCCTGAAACGCGCTGCGCATACGGGTCGCCAGGCTCGATCCGGCACGCCTCCTCCACCTCCCCCGGCCAAACCGGCACCTTGTTCGTCGGCATGCAAAGCAAACGCCCCAACAAGGTAATCAGTGCGAACGGCGTGCCAAACAGCAGGAACGCATAGCCATAGCTGAAGTTGCTGAAGGCCACCTTGGCAGCAAACAGGAAAGACTCGCGCTTCTCCGCAATCGGCAGGTACCGGCGCGGCATCGGAATACTCTGCGGGCCCTCTTCCATATAGCGGCGCAAGTATTCCCAGTGAGCAGGCAGCAGGTCCTTGGTGCAGTGAATCCCCACCGAGAAGGTATCGAGCACCGTCTTCTTGTCTGGCGCCAGCACGTGGCCGCGAATATCCCAGACTAGCGGAGGCCGCCCTGCATAAGGCTGGCCAGGCCCCATACAGAAATAGATGTCATCCCATTTGAGTGCCAGCATTCCTCCGGCACTTTTGCGGCGGAAAACGTAAACCATGCGGTTGTGTCTATTCAAGCGCACGGGCCAGTGTGTAAAGGTGAAGGCTTCGAAGTGAGCCGCCCAAGCGGTAAATACAATAAATGGAATAGCTATTATCCATGTTGCTACTGCTCCGAGAATGATTTTCTCACTCTCATCAGGAAATGCAGCAAGTTGTTCAAACAATGTGAGTCGACTTATTGCTATTGTCAACAGCATCGCACCAGAAAAAAATATGAATGCAAAAGCAAACATAATTCCCTTCCAAGCGTAGAACTTATCGACCACCTCTATGAATGTCGAGTTCAACCTGATTAGCGCATCCCAATCTTGTATGTCTTCGCTCTTTCTCACCCTTGCTGGCTGCTTCTGAGATAGCCGGTCTTTGCGCTCCTGCTCCGTTAGTGGCCGGTTTATCTTGTACTTTGGCGTCTGCCCGGTATAGTCCATTGACATACGTTTTTATTCCAATGCTTGTTGCATTTCCTGAGGACCGGTCTTGAAGGCTTCGTTTGGGTTCTCGCTTTGGAACTCTCCCCAAACGTAGCGCTTGAGCCACTCCTGAAGCTTGCTATCGACCACCTGTGCCTGAATTTCACTCTCCTGAAACGCGCTGCTCATACGGATCGCCAGGCTCGATCCGGCACGCCTCCTCCACTTCCCCCGGCCAAACCGGCACCTTGTTCGTCGGCATGCAAAGCAAACGCCCAAACAAGGTAATCAGTGCGAACGGCGTGCCAAACAGCAGGAACGCATAGCCATGGCTGAAGTTGCTGAAGGCCACCTTGGCAGCAAACAGGAAAGACTCGCGCTTCTCCGCAATCGGCCGGTACCGGCGCGGCATCGGAATGCTCTGCGGTCCTTCTTCCATATAGCGGCGCAAGTATTCCCAGTGAGCAGGCAGCAGGTCCTTGGTGCAGTGAAGCCCCATCGAGAAGGTATCGAGCACCGTCTTCTTGTCCGGCGCCAGCACATGGCCGCGAATATCCCAGACTAGCGGAGGCCGCCCTGCATAAGGCTGGCCAGGCCCCATGCAGAAATAGATGTCATCCCATTTGAGTGCCAGCATTCCTCCGGCGCTTTTGCGGCGGAAAACGTAAACCATGCGGTTGCGTCTATTCAATCGCACGGGCCAGTGCGTAAAGGTAAAGGCCTCGAAGTGACCAAGCCAGCCTAGGAATGTAAGAAGTGCAATGGATATAATCCACATAGCAACAAGGCATGATATTAATTCCCAAACCCTATCCTGGATTTCGTCGATCATCACGAACAATCCGTACCACGTCATCCATATGATCATTACGCTCCATCCGCAACCTATTACAAAAACGAAAGCAAAAAGGATCCCCTTCCAGGCGTAGAATTTGTCCACCACCTCGATGAAGGTCGAGTTCAATCTGATCAGCGCATCCCAATCCTGTACGTCCTCGCTCTTGTTCACCATCGTCTTTCGTTTCTGAAATAGCCGGTCCTCGCGCTCCTGCTCGGTCAGAGTCCGGTCTATCTTGTACTTTGGCGTGTTACCGGTATAGTCCATTGTCATATTTTTTATCCTAATGCTTGCTGCAGTTCCTGCATTTCCTGATGACCGGCCTTGAAAGACTCATCAGATTTCTCGCCTTGGAATTTCGCCCATACACAACGCCCGAGCCACTCCTGCAGCAGGCTATTGACCACCAGTGCAATGACCACTTGCAGCGCGAAGAAGGCCACCAGCGCCAGGATGAAAAATGATTCTGACCAAGCAAACRGCGCGGCGAACCCCAGGTAGCCACCGATGCGATAGGGAACCTCCAGACCAGTGGCGCATTGCTGGAATCGGTCCCACGCACAAGTACCGTTCAACTCGCGACTATCTGCCGGCCCTGGCTGCCTCGGCTCGAAATCGACCCACTTCTGATTTTTCACTCTCCTGAAACGCGCTGCTCATACGGGTCGCCAGGCTCGATCCGGCACGCCTCCTCCACCTCCCATGGCCAAACCGGCACCTTGTTCGTCGGCATGCAAAGCAAACGCCCCAACAACGTAATCAGTGCGAACGGCGTGCCAAACAGCAGGAAGGCATAGCCATAGCTGAAGTTGCTGAAGGCCACCTTGGCAGCAAACAGGAAAGACTCGCGCTTCTCCGCAATCGGCAGGTAGCGGCGCGGCATCGGAATGCTCTGCGGGCCCTCTTCCATATAGCGGCGCAAGTATTCCCAGTGAGTGGGCAGCAGGTCCTTGCTGCAGTGAATCCCCATCGAGAAGGTATCGAGTACCGTCTTCTTGTCCGGCGCAAGCACATGGCCGCGAATATCCCAGACTAGCGAAGGCCGCCCTGCATAAGGCTGGCCAGGCCCCATACAGAAATAGATGTCATCCCATTTGAGTGCCAGCATTCCCCCGGCGCTTTTGCGGCGGAAAACGTAAACCATGCGATTGTGTCTATTCAAGCGCACGGGCCAGTGCGTAAAGGTAAAGGCCTCGAAGTGACCAAGCCAGCCTAGGAATGTAAGAAGTGCAATGGATAGAATCCACATAGCAACAAGGAATGCTATTAATTCTCCAACCTTATCCGGGACTTCGTGCACCTTCACGAACAATCCGTGCAACGTCATACCTGTGACCATTGCGAGCCATCCACAACCTATTACAGAAACGAAAGCAAAAGAGAATCCCTTCCAGGCATAGAATTTGTCCACCACCTCGATGAATGTCGAGTTCAATCTGATCAGCGCATCCCAATCCCGCACGTCCTCGCTCTTGCTCACCATCGTCTTTCGTTTCTGAAATAGCCGATCCTCGCGCTCCTGCTCGGTCAGAGTCCGGTTTATCTTGTACTTTGGCGAGTACCCGGTATAGTCCATTGTCATATTTTTTATCCTAATGCTTGCTGCAGTTCCTGCATTTCCTGATGACCTGTCTTGAAAGCCTCATCGGGTTTCTCGCCTTGGAATTTCCCCCAAACGCAACGCTTTAGCCACTCTTGCAGCTTGTTGTCGACCACCATTCCGATAATCACTTGCAGAGCGAAGAACGCAATCAGCGCCAAGATGACAAATGGTCCAGACAATGACCAGAATGCAGCGAAGGCAAGGAAAAACCCAATTCCCGCGGAGAGGCCATAGAGCACGGCCAAACCGTAATTGTCCTGGCGATACTGCTCGATCGCGTTGACGCTGTCCCAGACAGCCACAATCGCCGCCGCGCCCCCGCCAAAAACACGCCCAGCCAAGCCGATCCAAGTGATGTTCGCAAATGGCTGCATACGCAGCAACCGCCCAAGCGGCGTCCTTCCCCAAGGCGTCTTTTCCAGAACCTTCTCCGTAACGTCGCAGATCGTCGCTGCAAGCGCTGCACCCGCCGCGCGCATCCGCCAGCCCTTCTCCGACTTTTCCCATCCAGACGCCTTCTCTTCATCACCGATGGCCTTCGACAAGCCTGCGACTTGGATCAGTGCCATGACCGCACCCAGGCGTATGCTGCTGGTAATGGTCGACCGGAAGCGCGCGGCCAGGCTGCTCTCGTACTGCTCCAGCGTGCGTATGGACTTTGCCGCCCACCTTGCCTGCTCCTCCGGTTTGAGACCTGCCGGCATGCGCTCGAGATGCGCCCCCTCCACCACCACCAGGAACCGGCCCTTGAAGGTTCCCTCCTGTACTTCGCCCTTGATCTGCAGCAGGCGCATCTCGTCTGCCACAGCCTTCTTGATCTGGTTATCGGAATAGGCTGGCTTGCCTCCGGCACCGGATTGCAGGCGCAGCATGCTCCGCAGAAGCTGTTCGCGGAACTTCTTCTTGGTGCCCACCACATTGACCACCACGATCGGCTTGCCGATGCGCACGCCAACCGTTGCAACCAGGGTCATCCATGACTTGCCTGCAGCCTTGTCCAGTCCGCGACCCAGAAACGCGGCGCCGGAGCCGGCGATGTACATGACCAGGCGCGCCAGATTGTCGGCGCTTGCCTTTTGTTCCATCGTCTGGCCAAACAGTTTCTCCGCCCCCTCCGCCAGACGCTTATAGCTATCCATCAGGCTGTCCCAGGGCAGCGCTGCCAGATCCAGTGCCGGCAACCCCCTCCTTCAGCTTGTTGATGAGGGAGTCGCTATTGATGCCCAGGGCGCGCAGCAGGTGATTCTTCGGGTCGGAGATGTCGCCGTCCAGCCATTCCTGATAGAGCAGGCTGCACGGTTGCTTGTCCTCCGTACCCATGATCATCCGGGTCAGGACGCTTTCGTAGTCGAAGCCGCTGGCCAGATCCGCGGTATCGAAGTTGCAGGTGAAGTAATGCGTCGTTCGGCTACTTTTCAACCAGGCTGCATGTGCCTTGGCCAGCGGCAGGATCATGCGCTGGTCGAATTTCCCCAGCTCTTCCTTGTAGCGCTTGTCAAAACTGGCGCGCGCCGGCTCGTTGTATTTGCCAAGGTAGGGTCCCCACGCCTGGTCCTTTACCTTCTTCAGGTCTTCGGCGGTGACCTCGTATCCCTTTTCGATTCGCTCGACATGGCGTTGGGCAAGCTTGGTCCCGCGGACGTAGTCAATGGCGTTTTCCAGCGCCATCGCACCGCCTTCGTTGCCGTATGCCTGTGCCTTCAGATTCTCCGCAGCGGTCAGCTCTGCAAGCTCCGCGCTATGCTCGACCGCATCCTTCATGCCCAGGATGGCGGCATTGACCGTCACCTCACGAGCCCAGTCGGGTCGGCTGTTGAAGCGCTGCAGTTCGTACTGCATCAGGAAGGAGAGCTCCTGGGCAATGCCAGCCGGGTCTGGCAGGGCAAGGAACAAGGCTTTGCTCTGCGCCGGCCTCACGCCTTCAAGCGCGGCCGTCCTTTCGCACAACGCTGCGTACTGATCATTGACCGGGTGCCAGGGCCACGGCGCAAAGTCAAAGGATGCTGGCTTGGTACGATTGGTCAGATAGAAGTCGGCGACCTGCTTGTCCAGTTGCGCGATCCTCTCGGCGTGCTGGTGATTCTGCGTGGTCAACCATTTCTGCACGTCAAGCACACGCATGTGCTTGTCGCGGTATGCGGCATCGCGGTGCCGCTCGATGGTGGCCGCCGTCCACTCGGTGTCCGAGACCCCTAGCCAGACTTTGGTCGCCTGCTCCGCGCGTGGAACCGTGACACACATGGCGATAGCGGCGTGCCCCGCCTGCCCGCAATTGAACTTCGCCTCCTCGGCGGATGGCGCGGGCTTCTTGGGGTCAAATTCATACAGATACCCCTCAGGAAGCACCATATAGCCCTTCAATGGCTGCGCCTTGTCCGCTTCATTCCAACAGTACAGATAGCTGGCTCGCAGGCGGCGCAGCACGTACTTCGCGGGTGCCACCGGCACCGCGGTGATCCATTGTGCAAACGGCCCGGTCGGCTCTGGTACCTTGCTCGTCTCCGGCGCAATGCCGTAGCGCACCGGATAGATCGCCAGTCCGCTCTTGTCGCAGAACTTACAGCCCTTCATTGATATCCCCTGTCCGATGCCGGATTGCGCAGGCCGAGATGGCTCGAGATCTGCGCGCGCTTTTCAAAGTCCCATTGGTTCGCCATCGCGGCAAACAGTCCACGTTCGTCAGCACTTCGTTTGATCAGGTCGTCCACCTCGGGATGGGCTTCCAGATCGGGATGGATTGTCATGCTGTGCTGCGCGTACGCAATCAAGTCGATGCCATCAAGCTTGTGCCGGTCCTGTCCACGCTGCAGCAGGACATCGATCCTGCGCATAGCGTCCATAGATGCCGTGAAGCCGCCGGCACGCGCCAGCTCGTCGTGAACGGCATTCACAAGAACGATGCGGCCCAACGCCAAGGCTTCTTCCCTTGAGAAGGTCTCACTGCGTTCGTCATCGATTTGCGGAGCGGCTTCGGTCACCCATCCCTTGCCGAGGGAGCAGTAAGTCCATTTCGTGATCGGTCCGTAGAGTGAGCGTTGTTTGCGAGGCCCGAGAATGCGCAACAGATGCTGAAACACTCTCGGATCGTAGTAGCGGAACAGCGCCTTCGGTTCTCCTTCAACAAGAAGGAGGAGTCTGCGACCAAGATGGCTGTGGGTCTCATCGAATGTCGCGCTGGTTGAGATCAGGCCAGATATCGCGGGTGCCACACCCGACGACGCCTCATAGCTATGGCGGTCTGCCAGCGCCTTGCGTTGCGCATCGCTCAGACCTCGCAGATCTATCAGCCATGGAAACAGGTGCCTCTGCTCGCCCATCGGTTCCAGCACCAGTGAGCTGTGAGGCAGGCCATGCAAGTCACTGTCGCTATCCAGGTTCAGCGGGTCGAGCAACAGACAGTCATGCTTATCCAGGTATTCGAGAATCATGATCTGCTTCAGCTCACAGCCACAACGGCCTGTCCACTACTTGCGGCGTCGCGCATCCCGAACTCACAGACTGAGCTCTTGGCCAGCTTTGGCCACGCCACGGTCTCTGTCGAAGGGCCGGTGAAGCTATGCCCCGCGGCATGGGCGGTATTTGTTCCGCGCGTGAGGTGCGTGATTCCGCCGTCGTTGTAGCGTGTATGACTGCTACCGCCGCCGATCAGCAGTTCCTTCTTGGCCAGAATGCGGATGTTGTCGTCGGTGCTGATGATGTCGATGCCAAGCTTCGCAAAGAACTGCATGACATCGTTCTGCGCTTGCAAGGTGATCGGCCCCTTTGCAGCGAACAGCCGGACGCCTAGCAGATGTGCGCACAATGAGAACATGCCGCGAACACTCGCGAAGAATCCCTTCCCGGTGTTCAGAGACAGATGCTCTCCCGTTGTGATCGTTGCGTGCCTGGTACTGTGCAAGTGGGTATCGGTAGTGGCTGTAGCAACGATACCCGCCGCGCTGGCGACAACAATGTGAGGCTCTGCCAGCATACCGGACGGGCTTTCGTCTCCTTTGATCGCATCGTTCTGGCGCGCAATCGCCTTGGCAACACCATCTTGCTCATCGTGCTGCGCCTGAGCCTGGACGGAAGCTTGCTGAAGCTGCTCCGCAAGCGAAAGCGCTCCGCGCAGGCGATCCATTGCCTCGGACAGGTCTAGCGCGGCACCTTGTCCGTGCGTACGCAGTTCACTGGAGACCAATGTCCCCGCGCCTGATCGGAGCGCCATATGGCCGTCGGTCCGCAGCTCTGCGCCTTCTCCTCGGCGGTCCTTGCGACCGGCGTGATCGGGTACGCTCGTCAGATAACCCAGGTTGAGTTGGGAGAGCCGATGATCCGATGAGAGCTGACTCTGTATCTGGTCCTTCGTATCGTCCATCAACAGGTGATTGTGACGCTCTCCAAACAACTCCTTGCTTCGAATCCCCGACAGCGCGTGCTGCCCCGGCAGTGCCCACGGCGACATATTGAACTGGTTCGGCACCCGCCCGACGATCAGCGGGCAATCCGGATCGCCGTTGAGGAAGGCAACAATGACCTCCTGGCCGATACGCGGAATATGCATCGCGCCAAACTGATCGCCGGACCAGCCGTTGACGACACGAATCCACGGTGAAGAGTTCTCGTCGTGCTGCCCATAGCGGTCCCATTCAAACTGAATGTTCACGCTCCCGTGCTCATTGCACCAGATTTCCTGGTTCTTCGGCCCGGTCACGACCGCCCGCTGCAGGCCGGCGACGCGCGGCTTGCCGACCGTACGCGGCGGACGGAAGACTTCGTCGGTGGGATGGCCTTCAAAAGCCACGCGGCAGGCAAACCGCTGCCGGCTGCCGGACTCGCCGCCGACGTCCTCCAGGTCGAACGTCGTGCTGGTCACGAGGAACTCCCGGTTCAACGCGGGATTGCCGTGATTGCTCACCATGTAGGTGCAGCCCGGCGCCACGCCACGCAAGGCACCGACACCGCGCACGCGCCGGCCCCGGGTACGGCGCTCCTCCATGCGAATCCTCGCCCGCATGTCGCCTACCGCCGGCTCGACATAGTCGCCCGGGTACTCGTACCGCTCGAAGTCAGCGAAGCCGGTCTCGCGCGGTTGGCTGTTGTCGGTGGTCAGGTCCGCCCGCGGCTTGCGGAAGTCATAGTCATTCAGCGTGACCTTGCCCGTGCGCAAGCGGTTGACCGGATCGAAGCGCACCAGATGTTCCTGATCCACCTTGAATCCATGCGGATAGATGGGCAGCGTGTGATAGGCCTCACTGGGGAAATTGCGATACGCTCCCGTTTCGGCAGCCAGGATCAGCCGATGGTGCCCGCCGTCATGCTCAAAGAAGTACGTGATGCCATATTCTTCGGTCAGGCGCTGGATGAAATGGGCATCGGTTTCCCCGAGCTGCACTTCCCAGACCAGCTTGGGGTAGATCGAGACGTCAAGACGCTTCTCCACCGAGAACGGATAGTCCGCCAGGACCTCATCCAGGATCTCGATGACTGTCTTCTTCTGGAAGGGCTTGAAATCCGAAGTCTGTGTGGCGAGCCACAACCAGGGTCGCAGCGTGAACCGGTACAGACGATTCTCCGCAGCGCCGCCAACCTGTTCGATCTCCGAGATGACACCGGTGATCTCCCGATGCCCGGCACCAATGCCGCCCAGCAGGCCCGTGCCCATGCCATCGAGCTCGATCGTCACCGTCATCTCGCGCCCGATCATGTCATCGGGGTCTGCCTCGGCGAGGAACTGCTCGGCCGCTGGCGAGACCGGCCGCAGATCCACCTTGTAGGTAAACAGTTCGCTCAAACCTTCATGGCCGGAGAGCCGCACAAATTCCAGCTGCGGTTGCCCGAGCAGATCGGGGATGGCTGCACTGGAGACGCTGACTGTCCGGCGCCGTCTTGCAATGAGGTTCTCCACGTCATTTCGCGTGCGCATGAGTCATCTCTCAGGCCAGTGGCCAGAAGTAAAGCGTTGAGCGGAACCCGCAGCTGCTATCCGCATCGGCCATGTCGGCGTAGCCCATGTCCTCGTAGCCGAGCTTGTTGCCACGCCACGTCATGCCACGCGTCGAAGCTTCCAACACAGGGTTCAGGTCATGCGATTCGAACGCCGAGGCCAGCCAGGCGTTTCGCAGCAAGTCAATGTGCCCGCCGTCGCAGCCGGGTGTCTCGTCAAAGGAAATGATCCCCTGCTCGGTCCATGTCACCAGACCCTCAAGGTTGGGGATATCCATCTGGCGGGGCGCCCCCAGGTAGGCCGGGCCGCTAAGCTGCTCGGCCAGGCGTGCCCGGCTGGTCTCGATCTTCATGCCCTTGTAGCGACCGACCAGAATCGGATCGTTGCCGTCCACATGGACGCCGCACTCAATCAACGCAAGGCTCATTCGGATCGCGCAGGCGTTCTCACAGGCCGGATCGTCAACGCGGCTTTCCCAGCCAATCTGGCGGAACAAAGCCAGCCGGGACCGGCGCTGGGCAGCGTCATCACCGAACCCGGGCTTCGGATAGGCATGCCAGAGGTCATCGAAGCGCAGTGAGAGAGCCATGTCCGTTGGTGGTCAGATCAGGTCAGCGATCCCGCCGGCTACGTCAAGCGTGGCCGGCGGGCACGGTCATGACAATCAGGCTTCCTTGTTGCCCTTGATGTCGTAGCCCGCGGTCACGGCGCCGCCGCTGCCGCCCTGGGCGTTCTGCACCACGTACTCCTGCTTGATCTTGGAGAACGACAGGGAGACCTTCTCGCGCATGCGCAACTCGTCATCCACCGAACCCTTCGGGCTCACCTTGGTAACGACCACGTCCGTCATGGTGAGCTTCAGGTATTCGAGCGGATTGCCGCCGGCCTTGCGCACGACCAGCACCGCTTCGTTGATGTGCTTGCCGGTCAGGCAGTACTTCATCAGGTTGGGCGAAGCGCGATCGATGAAGTGGTCGAAGGACAGGTCCGACACGGTCGCCTTGCCGGCGCCGCCACCACTACCCGCGTGCATGGTGGACTGCTGCTCGATGCTCCAGTCCCAGGCCAGCACTTCGATTTCGTTCTTGTGCGAGGTGTCCTGCGACTCGCCGTCGATGCCGTTGATCTTCAGGAAAATGTCCTGTGCCATTGCAAAACTCCTTCACGTTAAGACAGGTACTGCAGACAAGAGCCACAACAAGGCCCCCGCCCCAAAGGGATCAGGGGCGGGGGTGCCTGATGTGGGACTACCGGTACATTTCAGGCCTCGGACGACTCTCAGGCAGCGTCCTTGACCGATGGCAGGCGCGTCACCAGTCGCAGCGACACCGTCAGGCCTTCGAGCTGGAAGTGCGGGCGCAGGAAGAACTTGGCGCTGTAGTAGCCAGGGTTGCCTTCCATTTCCTCGACGACCACTTCGGCGGCCGCGAGCGGACGGCGAGCCTTGGTCTCCTGCGAGGAGTTGGCCGGGTCGGCGTCAACGTAGTTCATGATCCATTCGTTGAGCCAGCGCTGCATGTCCTCGCGCTCCTTGAAGGCCCCGATCTTGTCGCGCACGATGCACTTCAGGTAGTGGGCGAAGCGTGAGCAGGCAAACAGGTACGGCAGCCGTGCCGACAGGTTGGCGTTGGCCGTCGCGTCGGCGTCGTAGTACTCGGCCGGCTTTTGCATCGACTGCGCGCCGATGAAGGCCGCATAGTCGGTGTTCTTGCGGTGGACCAGCGAGATAAAGCCGTTCTTCGACAACTCGGCTTCACGGCGATCGGAGATGGCGATTTCGGTCGGGCACTTCATGTCGAGGCCACCATCGTCGGTCGGGAAGGTGTGGCACGGCAGGTTCTCCACCACACCACCGCTCTCCACGCCGCGAATCAGCGTGCACCATCCGTACAGCTTGAACGAGCGGTTGATGTTCACCGCCATTGCGTAGGCGGCGTTGCTCCACACATACTTGCGGTGGTC
Organism: Cupriavidus sp. YAF13; assembly: GCF_052113425.1. Lineage (NCBI taxonomy): Bacteria > Pseudomonadati > Pseudomonadota > Betaproteobacteria > Burkholderiales > Burkholderiaceae > Cupriavidus > Cupriavidus sp. YAF13. Next base: position 41,638 of record NZ_JBFRDD010000042.1, on the reverse strand, counting down.
GGCGCCGTCGGTGTCTTCCTCGAAGTCGAATTCATCAACCGGGTTGGTCTTGATGCCGTATGGCAAGCGCGACAGGAAGCGCGGCATGGCCAGCCCCACGTAACGTGCGTCGTCCGAGTTGCGCAGGCTGTTCCACGGCGCGTATTCCAGGTTCTGGAAGATCTTGGACAGGTCGCGCGGGTTGGCCAACTCCTGCCACGAGTCCATCTGCAGCACGGACGGCGATGCGCCGGCGATGAACGGCGCATGGGCGGCCGCCGAAATCTTGGCGAGCGAACCCAGCAGTTCCACGTCGGGCGGGGTGTGGTCGAAGTAGTAGTCGGCGACCAGGCAGCCGTACGGTTCGCCGCCGAGCTGGCCGTATTCCTCTTCGTAAATGCGCTTGAAGAACGGGCTCTGGTCCCAGCCGATACCCTTGTACCGGCGCAGCGTGCGACGCAGGTCCTCCTTGGACACATCCATCACGCGGATGCGCAGCTTGTCGTCGGTCTCGGTGTTCGAGACCAGGTGATGCAGGCCGCGCCAGGCCGACTCCAGCTTCTGGAAGTCCTGGTGGTGCAGGATCAGGTTGATCTGCTCGGAGAGCTTCGTGTCGATGGCACCGATGATGGCTTCGATGCTCTTGTACGCATCGTCGCTCATGGTGAAAGAGCTGGCGAGCGCCTGCTCGGCCAGGGTCTTGACGGCGAGATCGACGGCTTCGCGGGCCTGGTCCGTCTTGGGCGAAAACTCGCGGCCAATCAGTGCGGCGAAGTCCGAATGCTCTGCGGTCGCGAGGGCTTGCTGTTGCTTTTGTTGGGCGGAAGCCATGGAGTCCTTGCTTGATGAGGTTGTTCAGGTTGGCAAGTAGCCGTTCCGGTCAGGACTGGGGCGCCTGGGCGTCGCCATCCGTAGCCTGGGGCTTGGGCGCCTTGGCAAGCGACTGCAGCAGCGCGGGGTCCTGCAGCAGTTGATTGATCAGCGATTCGGCGCCCGACTTGCCATCCATGTAGGTCTGCAGGTTCGCGAGTTGCGTGCGGGCTTCCAGCAATTGCCGCAGCGCATCGACCTTGCCGGCCACCGCCGCTGGCGAGAAGTCCTCGATGCTCTCGAACGTCATGTCGACCATCAACTGGCCGCCGCCGGCCAAAGTATTGGGAACCGCGAACGCAACACGAGGCTTCATCGCCTTCATGCGCTCGTCGAAGTTGTCGATATCGATCTCGAGGAACTTGCGGTCGGCGACCGGCGGCAGCGGCTCAGCGGGCTTGCCTGACAGATCGGCCAGGACGCCCATCACGAAGGGCAACTCGATGCGCTTCTCCGAGCCATAGACCTCGACGTCGTACTCGATCTGCACACGCGGCGCACGATTGCGCGCGATGAATTTCTGCGAACTGTTCACAACAGACATGGGTCTCCTCGACGGGTGACAAGAGGGGTTACAAGGACGTGCCGCACGGTTTCAGGCCGCTTCGGCTTCGGGACATTCCGGCCCAACAGCGTCGTGGCCGGCACGGTACTCAGTGTGATAGGTCAGTACGGGCGCATCTGGCTGCTCTGCCGCCAGCCGGATGTCGATCGCAGCCACCTGGCGCTTCTCCGATATCGCCGACAGCCACAGGCGAGCCAGTTGCGGCTGGACAACCTGCTCAATAAAGCTGATCAAACGGCGAGCTCCGGTTTCGCCAACCGGGCAGCGCGCCACGATGAACTCGACCACGGCGTCGCCATAGGTGAGCGCAATGCCGTGCTGGTCGTGCATGCGTGCCACGACGCGGCCCAGGTGCAAGCGCACGATGCGGCCGAGGTGTTCGGCGGCAAGCGGCAGGTAGGGCACGATCACCAGGCGGCCGAGGAACGCCGCCGGAAAGACTTTGCGCAGCTCCGGCATCAGCGCGTCGCGCAGCGCGGCGGGCTCCGGCATCAGCGCCGGGGCGTCGCAGAGATTCGCCAGGAGATCCGAGCCAGCGTTGCTGGTCAGCAGCAGGATGGTGTTCTTGAAGTCGATGTGGCGCCCTTCGCCGTCTTCCATGTAGCCCTTGTCGAACACCTGATAGAAGACTTCGTGGACGTCGGAATGCGCCTTCTCGACCTCGTCAAGCAGCACCACGCTGTAGGGCCTGCGGCGCACCGCTTCGGTCAGCACGCCCCCTTCGCCGTAGCCGACATAGCCCGGCGGTGCGCCCTTGAGGGTCGAAATGGTGTGCGGCTCCTGGAATTCGGAGAGGTTGATGGTGATGAGGTTCTGTTCGCCGCCATAGAGGGCATCGGCCAGCGCCAGGGCAGTCTCGGTCTTGCCGACGCCGGAAGGGCCCACCAGCAGGAACACGCCGACCGGCTTGCCGGGATCGGTCAATTGCGCGCGGGCGGTCTGGACACGCTCGCCGAGCTGGGCCAGCGCGTGGTCCTGGCCGACGACGCGAGTGCCAAGGGTCTGCGGCAACCGCATGACCGTGGCCACCTCGTCCGCGACCATGCGCCCAACCGGGATGCCCGTCCAGTCGGCGACAATGGCTGCGACCACGGCTTCGTCCACTTCCGTGTACACAAGCGGCGCATCTCCTTGCGCCGCACGAAGGTCGGCTTCGAGCTCAGCCAGAGACTGCTGAACCTGCGCCGTGATCGCCGGCTCGATCGCCGGGGGTTGGACCAGCGCCAGCCGGCGTGCAACCAGGTCGCTCGCCAGGCTTCGTTCGCGCTCCCAGCGCGCTTCGGCCTGCGCCAGGCCGGCATCGATCTGCTCGCGCCGGGCATCTACGACGGCAATCCGCGCGACATCGGCTTTGCCGAAGCCGGCTTCCTTGGCGAGCAGCGCACATTCGGCGTCGGCAGCGGCCAGTTGCTGGCGCAGGTGTTCGACTTCTGCCGGTGGGGCGTGCAGTGACAGCGCCACTCGGGCACAAGCGGTGTCGAGCAGGCTGATGGCCTTGTCCGGCAACTGCCGGGAGGGGATATAACGATGGGAGAGCTTGACGGCGGCACGCACCGCTTCGTCGCGGATGAACACCTGGTGGTGCGCCTCGAAGGTGGCGACCAGCCCCCGCACCATGGCGACAGCCTTGGCCTCTTCTGGCTCCATCACCTGCAGGACCTGGAACCGGCGCGTGAGCGCCGGATCTTTCTCGATGTGGCGCTTGTATTCGCTCCAGGTGGTAGCGCCAATCGTGCGCAGCGCGCCTCGCGCCAGCGCCGGCTTGAGCAGATTGGCAGCGTCGCCCGTGCCGGCCTGGCCGCCGGCGCCGACCAGCGTGTGGACTTCATCCACAAACAGGATCACCGGCTTCTCGGACCTGGCAGATTCCTCCAGCACGCCTTTGAGCCGCGCCTCGAATTCACCTTTCATGCTAGCGCCGGCCAGCAGCGCCCCGACGTCGAGACTCAGGAGCCGGATATCCTTCAAGCTCGGCGGCACCGTGCCCGCAGCGATGGCCTGGGCGAGCCCCTCGATGACGGCGGTCTTGCCAACCCCAGCCTCTCCCGTCAAGAGCGGATTGTTCTGGCGGCGGCGCAGCAGGATGTCCGTCATGGTGCGGATCTCGTGCTCGCGGCCAATCACCGGATCCAGCCGGCCGGCGCGGGCCTCCTCGGTCAGGTCGCGGCAGTACTGGCCAAGGGCAGACTTGCCGGAACCCGTGGGCGCCATGGCGCCGCTGGCCTCGCCAGGCGTGGCCGGTGCGAGGCCACTACCGTCGTAGGCCGCTTCCCGGCTTTCGGGCGACTGCGCGACCAACGCGGAAACGGCTTCGACCAAGTCATCGGCACGTACCTTCGCGAACTGATTCGAGATGCCCAGCACCGTTCGGCGCAATTCCGGCGTCTTGAGCAGTGCGCTCAGCAGGTAGGCGCCGCGCACGTGGTCATCGGCGAAGGCAAGTGTCGCGTAGACCCACGCCCTCTCCATGGCGGACTCGATCTGGAACGAGAAGTCGCTGATCGACGTGGCGCCGGCTGGCAGCAACCCCAGCGCGCACGTCAGGTCGGCTTCCAGGGCGGGCAGGTCGGCGCCGGCATGGCGCAGGATCCGCTGCAGGTCGCCATCGGGGGCCTGCAGCAACTGGTGCAGCCAATGCACAAGCTCCACGTACGGGTTGCCGCGGAGTTTGCAGAAGGCGGTCGCGCTTTCGATCGCCTTGAATAGGGTGGGATTGAGTCGGCCGAACAGCGCCTGACGCGAAATGTCCATTTGGTGCCTTGCTCTATTTTTTGAATGATCGACGGCGCTTGACCGATGGAGTTCTTGATTAACTCTTTTTTAGGATATGGCAAAACCATTAGATGCGTAAACCCCTTGCGCGAATCATCGCAGAGCGACTTCCTTGACCTGGATAGGAAGCCTGATCGCCGTGGATCCTTGGTAGTCAAATAGGTAGCCAAATACCAATACGCGCGCGTTTATCACGTCCAGCATGGGGGCGCAGTAACTTACGACGTTCAAACCGAGACATGACAAATTCGGAAATTTCCTAATATGAATTGCGAAAAATCTCGGAGTTTTTCAGGACATATCGGCGTTTTTATAGGAAACGTCCTAAAACAATTAGGACAACAGATCCCTAATTCAAAGCCGCCGCGTAGACCGAAATTAATGACATCCGTTTGCATTTTGTCTAGCCGTGATTTTCGATTATCATCGGGTCCATTCCTGAACCTATCACTAGCGAGGCAAGGTCATGAGCGACTCGCAGACCCTCCCGGCAGGGACCGGCGCCACCGCCCCCGGATTCGACCGCGATAGCGATACGCCCTGGTCTTGGGATGCGCTCGGCGGGATGCACCCGGGCACGGCCGATCCGTTCTCGGTGCTGAGACCGGCGGCTGGCGAGCGCACAGCGCAAGCTGCTGCCCCCGATCGGACTGACGTGATCGAGCAGATCAAACGCGAGGCCGAGGCGGCGCTGCGCGATCCCGACTACGTGAGCGCCCACGCGGAGGCCAGCACTGGGGCGGCATCGGTTGTACCGGCGCAGATCGCTCGGAACCCGCTGCAGACGCTCGCACGCGAGGCCGACGATGCCCACAGCTTGATGGACATGCTTGCCACCGCCGGCCACATCAACGCCCTGATCGGCTCCCCGCAGCCCCTGGATGACCACCCGCTCTTTGTGATCCCGCCCGCGCCGGACGTGCTCTGGCTCTTCGCGGGGGACATCGTGCCCACCAGGCGCCGTGACGTGGCCGCTCCCCTTACCCGCCGCGAACACCACCTCATCTCGATGGATAGCGCCTACCGCCCTGCACAAGCACAAGCACAAACGCCGGAGCCCGATCATGGCGCTTGATACGCAAGCCCCCGAAAGCGCACTCGACACCGGGCTATCGTCGGTCCTGCGCCAAACCGGTTCGGTCACCGGCGCGCTCGCCGCGGCGGAAGGCCGGGTGCGCCTGCAGCCCGGCTCATTTGACTTCCGTTGGCAGCTATTCCAGTGGCTGTGCGTGGTTGGCGACTGGACGCGCGCGCTCCGGCAACTGCAGGTGGCCACGCGGCTCGCACCCGACTTTGCGCAAACCGCGCATGTCTACCGCGACTTGATCCGCGCGGAGGTGTTCCGGTGCGAGGTCTTCGCAGGCCGGCGCGCGCCCGGCTCCCTGCTGCCGGCCCCGGCCTGGATGTCCGGGCTGCACGTCGCGCTCTTACAAACCCAAACCGGTGAAATCGCCGCCGCCGATGGCAGCCGCAACCGGGCACTGTCGGAGGTCCCGGCCTCGCCCGGCATGCACGACGGTGTGCGCTTCGCGTGGATCACCGACACCGACACGCGCCTGGGCCCGACCTGCGAAATCGTGGCTGCGGGCCGCTACGCCTGGCTGCCTTTTTCCCAGATGCACAAGCTTGAGCTGGCCGAGCCTGCCGGCTTGCTCGATCTGCTGTGGCGCCCGGCCACCGTGACGTTCGCCGACGGTGTGGTCAGCCGTGGCTTCATGCCGGTGCGCTACCCTGACTCTGGGCAGGGTAGCGACGCCATCCGGCTCGCCCGCGAAACCAACTGGGCCGAAGTAGGCGAAACCGGTGTCATCGGATTCGGCCAGAAGACCTGGATGACGGATGCGGGCGATGTGGCCATGCTCGATGTGGCGACCCTCACGCTGGTAAGCGGGCATGGCTGACCACCGCCCACCACGGGTACCAAGCCGCCCGAATACGCAACTGCTGCCGACGCTCTTTGACCGGCTGCGCGACGACGCGCCCCAACGGCAGACCGAAAGCGCAAACGAATACACGGTCACGCGCGCCCAGATGCGCGAGATCATCCAGCGCGATCTCACCTATCTGCTCAATACCACCAACCGCGAGGATGAAATCGATCGCAAGCGCTATCGCGCTGCCGCTGCATCGACGATCAACTACGGGGTACCGCCGGTCGCCGGCAGTTACCTGTCCGAGCGTAAGTGGAACGACATCGTCAACATCGTCAGGCGCGCCATCCTGGACTTCGAGCCCCGGCTCATTCCCGGCTCGCTGGACGTGAAGCCGCTTTTGAAAGAAGACGCGCCGCAGCGCTACAACACCCTGGTGTTCGAGATCAAGGGCCTGATCCATATGGACCCATACCCGATGGCATTCACTGCCCAAAGCTCACTCGACCTGGAAACCAGCCGGATGAGCGTCCAATCGATTCACACCACCTGACGCCATGGATCCGCAACTGCTCGACTATTACAACCGCGAGCTCGTCTACATGCGCGAGCTGGCCGGGGAATTCGCCAATCAGCACCCGAAGGTAGCGAGGCGCCTGGGCATGCATGGCACCGAGGTGGCCGACCCCTATGTGGAACGCCTGATCGAGGCGTTCTGCTTTCTGTCGGCGCGCACCCAGATCAAGCTCGATGCGGAGTTTCCGCGCTTTACGCAGCGGCTGCTGGAGGTGGTCTACCCGAACTACGTGGCGCCGACGCCGTCGATTGCTGTCGCACAGTTCCGCCCCAGCCGGATCGAGGGCGATTTTGCCCGTGGCGTGGAGGTGCCGCGCGGCGCGCAGGTCGATGCCGCGCCGGCGCCGGGCGAGAAGACGGCCTGCCAATTCAGGACCACGCAACCCCTAACGCTGTGGCCGCTCGAAATCACCGAAGCCCGGCTCACTGGCATTCCACCGGACATTCGCGGGCTGGAGCGCTATGTGCCTGCCCACCTGACGGTACAGGGAGCGCTGCGCCTACGCCTGCGCTGCACGCGCGATGCCACCTTCGATCAATTGCCCGGCCTGGACCAGTTGCCAGTCTATCTGCGCGGGGACGACCAAATCGCCTCGCATCTGTTCGAGCTCTTGCACAGCGCCGGCGTCGCCACGCTGATTGGACAACCCGGCGCCATGAGCGAACGCCCCTACGCGGTGGCAGAGGATGCCGTCAGCTATGTGGGCATGGGTCCGGGCGAGGGTGCGCTGCCGTTGCCGTGGAACAACTTCTTTGGGCACAACCTGTTGCATGAGTATTTCGCGTGCCCGCAACGCTTCTACTTCTTCGGTCTCAACAAGCTGGCACAAGGGTTCGGCCAGATCCGCGGCAAGGAAGCCGAGATCGTCGTGTTGCTGTCAACGCCGCCTGGCAATCTGATCAGCCAGGTCGACCGGGACCAGTTCGCGCTCTTTTGCACACCGGTGGTCAATCTGTTCCCGAAACGCACCGATCGCATCGAGATCACACCCGGCCGCACCGACTTCCATCTGGTCGCCGACCGACAGCATCCGCTCGACTATGAAATCTACGCCGTCAAGCAGCTCTCCGGGCAGAAGTCCCAGCACAGTGCCAGCATCGCCTTTCAGCCGCTCTTTGCCACGCTGAACAGTGACGAGGGCAATCACGGCCGCTACTTTTCCCTGCGGCGCGAGCGCCGGCTGATCTCGGAGCAGGCTCGCAAGTACGGCACTCGCACCGCATACGTCGGTACCGAGCTGTTCGTGTCGCTGGTGGACCAGCACGAGGCCCCTTACCCGGACACCTTGCGCTACCTGTCGGTGGAGTCACTGGTCACCAATCGCGACTTGCCCAATCTGGTACCGCGCAATGGCCTGCACGACCTGACCCCGGCGGCATCCATCCCCGTGGACGGAATCGGCCTGATCCGCGCGCCGTCGGCACCTCGGCCACCTTATGCGGACGGCGAAATGGCCTGGCGGCTGATTCGGCTATTGGGCTTCAACTACCTGTCGCTGACCGACCTGGAGCATCGCTCAGGCGGCCAGGGTCTGCGTGACATGCTTCGGCTTTTCGTGGCGAGCGACGATCTGGCGCACCAGGCGCAGATCCAGAGCCTGATCGGCTCGAAGGTGGAGCCGGTCATGCGACGGCTGCCGGGCAACGGCCCTTTGATCTACGGCCGTGGTATCCAGTGCCAGCTTACCGTGGACGAAGGCGGCTTCTCCGGCATCAGCCCATACCTGTTTGGCGTGGTGCTGGAGCATTTCCTGGCGCGTCACGTGTCGGTCAACGTCTTCACGCAGACCGAACTGCACTCGATGCAACGCGGCCTGGTGCATCGTTGGCCCGTGCGCATGGGCGGCCGTAGCGCCGTGTAGCCATGTTCAAAGGACACGACGACAATGCGCCGCCAGCGCTAACGGCCACGGCGCCGCCGGGAAGCTACGCCGGCCAGGCGCCGTGGAAGCTGAGCTTTCTTGGGCTCCTGCGGCATCTGTCCGCCCTGCACCCTGACTTGCCCCCGATCGGGCAAGCCAGCCGGCCGCGCGACGAGCCATTCCGGGCTGGCCAGCAGGCCGCGCTCACCTTCGCGCCCCGCGAGATCGCGCAGGTGCAGCCGCTGCCTGGCCGGCTCAAGGTGCAGTTGTTTGGTCTGGGCATGCTGGGGCCGAATGGGGCACTGCCGATCCACCTGACGGAAATCGTACGGGAGCGCAGTGAAACACACCGGGACAGCACCACCGCCGATTTTCTGGACCTGTTCCACCATCGCGCTTTCACGCAGTTCTACCGTGCCTGGGCAGGCTCGCAAGCCGCAGCGGGCCTCGATCGGCGCGACGACGAGGTGTTCTCCCGCTATATCGGTTGGCTGACGGGCAACGAAGCCGAAGAGATCGCGCACGGTCCCCTGCCCCCGCACGCGCGGCTCGCCGCCGGTGCGCATCAGGTGCGCGAAGCACGCAATCCCGATGGCATTGCGGCCACGCTCTCGCACTTCTTCGGGGTATCCGTCAGGCTGGAAGAATATGTGCTGCACTGGATCGCCATCGATCCAGCCGAACACAGCCGCCTGGGGCATCCGGGCGCCCCAAGCGTCATGGGGCAAGGCGCCATGCTTGGCGAGATGGTACCGGACCGGCAGCACAAGTTCCGCCTGGTGATCGGTCCGCTCGGGCTGCAGCAGTACCTGAACTTTACGCCCAACGGCCGGGACCTTCCGACGCTCATTGAATGGGTGCGCGCCTTCGTAGGCTATGAATTCGTTTGGGAAGCCGAGCTGCAGGTGATCCCTGACTCTGCTCCACCCGCCATCCTGGGCTCACAGGAACGCCTGGGCTGGTCTACATGGCTGGGCGAACCGGATCGCAGCCGCGCCATCACCGGCATGGTGTTCGAGCCCGAACACTACGCGACACATTGACCATGAAAGCCAAAACCAAGCCCGTACCGGCGCCAAGACCTGAATTTCCCTTCCCGGAGCTGCTGGAACCGGTCTCTCCCGACAGGCCATGCGGCGATGACCTGGAGTACGACCCTGAATTCGTCATACTTCTGGCCAAGGCCGCTCCGAGGGCCGACGCACAGTACGGCGACTTCGTCAGTGAGCCGGAAGCCTGCAACTGGGCCGAGCTGGAGCGCGACTGCCGGCGCCTGCTCTTGCGAACGCGCGACATCCGCATTTTGGTGCTGCTGCTGCGGTGCCGTACTCGGCTAGCCCAGACGGCCGGGCTGAGAGACGGCCTCGATGCGCTGGCGCAACTGCTGACGAAATGGCCGGATGCGATCCATCCGCAGTTGATGGTCGATGGCGAAGCCGATCCTGCCATGCGCGCCAACGCACTGGCCGCACTGGCCGACCCGGAAGGGCTGATGCGGGACGTGCGGGCGTTGACGATCACGGGCAATGCCGCGCTTCGGCTGCAGGTCCGGGACGTCGAGCGTTCGCTCGGTGTGCCACGGCCCGTGGACGCCCCGGCGCCGGAATCGGTGCGCCTGCAATTGCAGGATTTGCGCCAGCAGCACAGCCCCGCCCTCCTCGCAGTGGACGAAGCCGCAGGATATGCCGCTGCCATCGACGGCTGGGCGAAAGCCAACCTCCGGAACGACCGCCCTGACCTGAGCCCGCTGCTCAAGCTACTCGGCACGATGACGGGTAATGTCGCGGCCGCCGCCGCGCCGCGGCCCGATTTGAGCATCGCGGCCTCGACAGGCGACGGTGCCGCAGGTGGTCTTTCCCCTATAGCGACCACCGAGCATGCAGCCGCCGACATGCCGCGGGACCGCGATGCCGCCTTGGCCGGCGTCCGCACCGCTCGTCAATGGTTCGAACTACATGAACCCAGCAGCCCCGTAGCGCTACTGCTCAGGCAAGCCGAGCGGCTGACTGGCAAGCGCTTCGATGAAGTGTTCCAGGCAATCCCCGCCGAGCTGGTGGAGCGCTGGGCGCAGGACAATTCGTGATCTTCCAACCGTTCGGGGAGCGCATCGTCCCATGCATTTTAAGAGGCTGTTTCAAAATGAAGCGAAGCGGTTCTGGCTAGGCGCGCGGCCGCAGACAGTACAAGTGGTACGGCAAGGCCGCGCAACGACGCCAGAATCTTTTTGAAATGGCCTCTAAGTAAGCTCGGAGACACCAGAACGTATTGTCTCGAGCGACTGCCGCGGTCGCCGGCATGGGTAGCGCCACCATCGCTGGCGCGGTCCGCCATCGAGACAAAAAAAGCCCCTGAATCCAGGGGCCATTTTTCAACGTCTTGTGTAGCAGCAACCGCTAGATCAACCAGCGAAGTTCTTGCTGGCGAAGTCCCAGTTCACGACGTTCCAGAATGCCTCGACATACTTCGGGCGGGCATTGCGGTAGTCGATGTAGTAAGCGTGTTCCCACACGTCGCAGGTCAGCAGCGGCTTGGCGTCGGTGGTCAGCGGGGTAGCGGCGTTGGAGGTCGAGACCAGGTCCAGCGAACCGTCGGCCTTCTTCACCAGCCAGGCCCAGCCCGAGCCGAAGGTGCCGACCGCGGTCTTGGTGAATTCTTCCTTGAACTTGTCGAAGGAGCCGAACTTGGCGTTGATGGCATCTGCCAGTGCGCCGGTCGGTTGGCCGCCGCCGTTGGGCTTGAGCGAGTCCCAGTAGAAGGTGTGGTTCCACACCTGGGCGGCGTTGTTGAAGATGCCGCCGGAGGACTTCTTGACGATGTCTTCGAGCGTCGAGTTTTCGAACTCGGTGCCCTTGATCAGGTTGTTCAGGTTGGTGACGTAGGTCTGGTGATGCTTGTCGTGGTGGAACTCCAGGGTCTCCTTGGAGATGTGCGGAGCGAGCGCATCATGAGCGTAAGGCAGCGGGGGGAGAGTATGTTCCATTGTTCTGTCTCTTTCTGTGGGGTTGAAGATCAGGAATTGTCGATTGTAGGGGACTTGCCATACCCGCGCAAACGCGGCAGACAAAGCCCCTTCGACCATATTAGTTTGATCGATATGCAAGCGCTGTCGGCGGCCCGCCGACGCGCGCCGGGCTTAGAGTTCCGCCAGCCGGGGCTGGACGCTGGCGAGGCTGGCATCGGCCACGCCTTCGGCCAGGTGGACTTCGATCACGGCGCCCGCGCGCAGCTCCAACGGCGAGCGCAAGGCGTGTCCGCGCTGGTCCAGTAGCACCGCGTAGCCGCGCTCCAGGGTGCGCTGCGGCGCCAGCACCTCGAGCGTGCCGGCGGCGCGCTGCCAGCGCTGCCCGGCGCGCTCAACCTGGCGCTGCGAGGCATCGCGCAGGCGCAGCGCGGTGCGGCGCAACTCGGCCTGGGCCAGGGCCAGGTCGGGACGGCCGGCAGCCCAGCGCATGGCCAGCACCTGCTGGCGGTGCCGTTGGGCGGCCACGGTATCGCGCAGCGCAGAGCGCAGGTGACGCATGAGGTTGTCGACCTGCAGGCGGCGCTCCTGCAGCTGCGCTTGCGGGCTGCGCAGGCGGCGCGCCAGCCAGTCAAGGTTCTGGGCCCGCCGGTCGAGCTGGCGCTGCATGCACTGGGCCAGCGCGTCGCGCGCGCGGCTGGCTTGCAGCAGCATATGGCTGCGGTCCGGGCTGACCAGCTCGGCGGCGCCGGTGGGCGTGGGCGCGCGCACGTCGGCGACGAAGTCGGCGATGGTGAAATCGGTCTCGTGGCCCACACCGGAAACCACCGGCACGGCGCAGCGCGCAATGGCCTGCGCCACACTCTCCTCATTGAACGACCACAGGTCCTCGATGCTGCCGCCGCCGCGGCACAGGATCAGCACATCGCATTCGTTGCGCTCGCTGGCGGTGTCGATCATGGCGGCGATCTTCGCCGAGGCGCCGGCGCCCTGTACCGGCACCGGGTAAACCACGACGGGCACATGCGGCGCGCGCCGGCGCAGGGTGCTGATCACGTCGCGCAAGGCCGCCGCCTGCAGCGAGGTGATCACGCCGATGGTGCGGGCGTGAACCGGCAGCGGCCGCTTGCGCTCGGGCGCGAACAGCCCGGCCTGCGAGAGCTTTTCCTTCAGGCGCAGGAATGCCTCGTACAGATTGCCAAGGCCGGCGCGGCGCATGCCTTCTACGCCCAGTTGCAACTCGCCGCGCGCCTCATACATGGATACGAGCGCCCGTACCTCGACCGCCTCGCCCTCGCGCGGCGTGAAGTCGACATGCTGGTTGCGCCCGCGGAACATCACGCAGCGAATCTGGGCGCGCGCGTCCTTGAGCGAGAAGTACCAGTGGCCGCTGGCGGCGCGTGTGAAATTTGAGATTTCGCCCCGGACCCAGGTCAGCGGGAAACTACGTTCCAGTACCTGGGCGATCGCGTGGTTCAGCTCTCCGACGGGAATCGCCTCACGCGCCCCGGGAGGGGCCATCGGCTGGGTTTCACGCGAAAAGTTCAACGGTTCTGACATGGCGCACGGCCGGGCAAGCGGCGTGGAATTGACATGTCCACAGCATAACTGGTCTGTCAAGTCTCTTGGAGTGGGGGAGGCAATAACCCCGCAAAGCCGCGTGACTTGACACAAGCCTTTGATTCTTATGCGCTTTCAGCTGTCTTATTTTTTAGGCAATGTAAGCAAACCCCTTATGCGTCAAACACTTACCGGCTGCACCCCAGGCTTGTTCACAAAGTTATCCACAGGAACTCTGGACAACCTTGGCTAGAACGCGCTGCCTGTGGAAAACTATTTCCTGCCCGCCGGAGGTGCCCATCCGGCGGGCAAAAGAGATCGCAAGGCCTCCTTAGCATGGCATGGCAGGGCGATGTCCCGAGCCTGAGCACGGGGACTGGAAAACACCGTGCAAATGGCTATTGCCCATTTTTTAATCAGCATGTATGAAGCGCTGTTCAATCAATGACTTAAGTGGCTTCTCAGATAGTTTTCCACAACCCGTCCACAAGACTGTCCCGGCGGAATGTGGAAAGTGAGAGACATACCGGGATTTTTTCATTCGCGGGGCGTTGGAGGCCCTCGAGAAGCCCATCTGGCGTGCCCTGCACATTATTTAGGCACTATGTATACTCACCTTTCCAATCAATGACTTAGCATTCTTTTCAGGCGTCTGTCCACAAACGGTCCACAGCACTGTCCTGTTTTAATGTGGATAGAGCGGACTCCGGTTTTGCGCGGTTCGCGCGTGCCCGAAGGATGTCCGCGCCACTCGCCGCCTGCCCGCTTTTTAGGCGGCCCACAATTTTTCCTTATCAATCAGTGACTTGACCGCCTTGTCAGCCCTCTGTCCACAATTCATCCACAGCGCTGTCCCTGTTCCATGTGGACATCCCGGCAGTCGCCGCCTCCAGCGCCTCGCGCGCACGATGCGCGGCAGACACACCGCGATGCTGCGTCTTGCCCCGCCCGGTGCTGCGGGTTAGAGTGGCGCCTGATTTTTTCGAACATTTTCGAACATAGCCAGCGCGCGCACGGCCGCGGCGCCTGGCATGAGCACACAAGCCGTTGACTCGGGGTTCCACGTGTTTTCCATCATTCAAGCTGCCGGCTGGCCGATCTGGCCGTTGTTGCTCGCCTCGGTCATCGCCCTGGCGCTGATCGTCGAGCGTTTCCTCAGCCTGAAGCGCAGCAAGGTGCTGCCGCCCAAGCTCTACGACGAAGCCCTGTCGGTGGCGCACCAGCGCCGCGCTACGCCGGAGGTGGTCAACACACTGGAGCAGAATTCCCCACTGGGCCGCGTGCTGGCCGCTGGCCTGCGCCATGTGGTGCTGCAGCCGCATACATCCCGCGATGCCGCCAAGGAAGTGGTCGAGGAAGCCGGGCGCGCCGTGGCGCACGAGCTGGAGCGCTACCTGAATGCACTGGGCACGATCGCATCGGTAGCGCCGCTGATGGGCCTGCTGGGCACCGTGATCGGCATGATCGAGATCTTCGGCAGCCAGGGTGGTGCCGGCGCCAGCCCCGAGCAGCTGGCACATGGCATCTCGGTGGCGCTCTATAACACCGCCTTCGGCCTGATCATCGCGATTCCGGCACTGATCTTCTGGCGCTACTTCCGCCGGCGCGTGGACGACTACGTGGCCGAGCTGGAATTCCGCGCCACCGCCTTCCTGGACGCCATCCTGCCGCAGCGCCGCGCCTGATACGCCATGCACTTCCGATCCCGCCAGCGGCGTGAAGAACCGGAGATCAACCTCATCCCGTTGATCGACGTCCTGCTCGTGATCCTGATCTTCCTGATGATCACGACCACGTACTCGCGCTATACCGAGCTGCAGATCCAGCTGCCGACCGCCGACGCCGAAAAGGCGCTGCAGCGCCCCGGCGAGATCGTGGTATCCGTATCCGCCAAGGGCGTCTATTCGATCAACAAGCAGGTCATGGACCAGCAGGACGTGACCAGCCTGGCCCAGCGCCTGCGCGAGGTAGCGGCCCCGGCCGATGGCCAGCCGCCCGTGCTGATCGTCAATGCGGATGCGCAAGCCACGCATCAGTCCGTGATCAACGTCATGGAAGCCGCCCGCCTGGCCGGGCTGCCCCGCCTGACCTTCGCCACGCAGAGCTCGCAGGCGCGCTGAGCGGCCCGGCGCGGGGACGCAATCCCGCGCTTGCGAGCCGCACCTTGCGGCGGGCGCCGCAAGGTGCCCATAATGACTGGGTGGCTCGCCTGCGCTGCCCCGCAATGACGCAATGAAGCGATCATGCCGGCGCGCCGTGCTACCGTCCCCGGCCCCATCCCTGCCCTTTTCAACGCAGCATTACCGCCCAGCCCTGCCTACCACGCCCATGCCCGCTCCCCGCAACGCCCTTGCCGACTTCGTGACCGCCCAGTGGCAGCGCCGCGGCTGGTTCGCCTGGCTGATGCTGCCGCTGTCGTGGGTGTTCGGCCTGGTCAGCGGCTGGCGGCGCCTGGCATACCGGCGCGGCTGGTACCACTCGACGCGCTTGCCGATGCCGGTGGTGGTGGTCGGCAACGTGACCGTGGGCGGCACCGGCAAGACCCCCGCGGTGATCGCGCTGGCCCATGCACTGGCCGAGTCCGGCCTGCGCCCGGGTGTGGTCTCGCGCGGCTATGGCGTCAAGCTCAAGCATCCGCGCCGGGTCAAGCCCACCTCGCAGGCCAAGGACGTGGGCGACGAGCCGCTCTTGATCGCGCGCGCCACCGACGTGCCGGTCTGGGTCTTCCCCGACCGCGCGCTGTGCGCGCAGACCATGCTGGTCTCGCACCCCGGCGTCAACGTGCTGCTGCTCGACGATGGCCTGCAGCACTACAAGCTGCAACGCGACTTCGAGATCGTGATGTTCGATTCGCGCATGGGCGGCAACGGCCTGCTGCTGCCGGCAGGCCCGCTGCGCGAATCGCTCTCGCGGCATCGCGACGCCACCCTGATCAACGACCCGGACTTCCGCCCCAGCCCAGGCCAGCCGGATGTCTACGGCATGCGCCTGGTGCTGGACGACGCCTGGCAACTGGCCGACCCGACCATGGCCAAGCCGCTGTCGGCGTTTGCCGGGCAGCGCGTGCTGGCCGCCGCCGGCATCGGCAACCCCGAGCGCTTCTTCGCCAGCCTGCGCGCAGCCGGCCTCGCGCCGCAGACCATGCCCCTGCCGGACCACTACGACTTCGCCGAAAACCCGTTCGCCGGCGACCCTGCCGCGCAAGCGGCCGATGCGATCCTGATCACCGAGAAGGATGCCGTAAAATGCGAGCGCCTCAGTGACCCGCTGGACCCGCGGATCTGGGTCGTCCCCACCACGCCCGTGATCGACGCGGGCCTGATCGAAAAAATTCGCCGCGCCGTCGCCGCGCATGCCCAGGCCGCTCCCACAGCGCCGGGCGCCGCGACCGCCGCCGGCCACACCAAGGAAACGCAAGATGGACAACCGGCTGCTTGAAATCCTGGTCTGCCCGCTGTGCAAGAGCAAGCTGGAACATGACCGCGCCGCCCAGGAACTGATCTGCCAGGCCGACAAACTGGCCTATCCGATCCGCGATGGCATTCCCATCATGCTGGCCGATGAGGCGCGCCAGACCGTGCCGGGCCGGCTGGTCTCGCCGGAATAAGCGGATCGCACCATGTCGCTGCCCGCTTTTACCGTCGTCATCCCGGCACGCCTGGCCTCCACCCGGCTGCCCAACAAGCCGCTGGCCGATATCGGCGGCAAGCCCATGATCGTGCGCGTGGCCGAGCGCGCCCACGCCTCGTCGGCGCAGCGCACGGTGGTCGCCACCGACGCGCCCGAAGTGGCGGCAGCCTGCGCGGCGCACGGCATCGAAGCCGTGATCACGCGTGCCGACCACCCCTCGGGCACTGACCGCCTGGCCGAAGTGGCTACATTGCTGGGCCTGCCGGACGACGCCATCGTGGTCAATGTGCAGGGCGATGAGCCGCTGATCGAGCCCAGCCTGATCGACGAGGTAGCGCTGCACCTGGCGCACCATGCCGATTGCGCCATCGCCACCGCTGCGCATCCGATCAGCGAGATTGCCGAGGTGTTCAACCCCAATGTGGTGAAAGTCGTGTGCGATGCCGCCGGCCGCGCGCTGTATTTCTCCCGCGCGCCGATCCCCTGGGCCCGCGACGCCTGGGCCGGTGTGCCGGCCGCGGCGGCAGCCAATGCCCAGGTGGCCTTGCCAGCCATGCCGGTATTGCGCCACATTGGCCTGTATGCTTACCGCGCCGGATTCCTGCGGCGCTTTCCCACGCTGGCGCTGTCGCCGGTGGAGCAGACGGAAGCCCTGGAGCAGCTGCGTGCGATGTGGCATGGCGAGCGCATCGGCGTGCTGGAAACAGCGGCAGTGCCCGCGCCGGGCGTTGACACGCAGGCCGACCTGGATCGTGTGCGTGCGCTGTGGGCGCAGGCCATGGCACAGGAAGGCCCCTGAGCGCACTTGGCGATGACCGCCGGCTGCGGCGGTCGTCGCATGACTTACGACATAAGTCATGACAGATGTCACCGTAGCGGCAAGCCGATTTCGCGCCGCATCATGGCATAATGCTTGACGATACAGAGCCGTCGGGCGCCCSGGCGCCCGGCCAAGGCTCGGTGGGGAGATGAAAAGTGAGCCCGATCGGTACCCGCCCGCCGCCAGCGGCAGAGGCGTCAGCGTGCCGGCCGTCAACAGACCAGACTCCGACCTGAGGCGCGCCGTCCCGACGGCGTTGGTAAGCCTCGCGTCAAGTTTCGGCGTTACCCTCCTTCCATTCCCCCTGCCATACAAGATTTAAAACTCTGAGGACCCGTAATGCGTTTGATCCTGTTGGGCGCGCCTGGCGCCGGCAAAGGCACGCAAGCCCAGTTCATCTGCGAGAAGTTCGGCATCCCCCAAATCTCCACTGGCGACATGCTGCGCGCCGCGGTGAAGGCTGGCACGCCGCTAGGCGTGGCCGCCAAGAAGGTGATGGACGCAGGTGGCCTGGTGTCGGACGACATCATCATCGGCCTGGTCAAGGACCGCCTGCAGGCGGCCGATTGCAAGGACGGCTATCTGTTCGATGGCTTCCCGCGCACCATTCCGCAGGCCGAGGCCATGAAGGAAGCAGGCGTGGCGATCGACTACGTGCTGGAAATCGACGTGCCGTTCGATGCCATCATCGAGCGCATGAGCGGGCGCCGCGTGCACGTGGCATCGGGCCGCACCTATCACGTCAAGTACAACCCGCCCAAGGTGGAAGGCGTGGACGACGCCACCGGCGAGGCGCTGATCCAGCGCGACGACGACAAGGAAGAGACCGTCAAGAAGCGCCTCGACGTCTACTCCCAACAGACCCGTCCGCTGGTGGATTACTACTCCAAGTGGGCCGCCAATGGCGACGCCGCCGCCAAGGTGGCACCGCCGCAGTACCGCAAGATCGCGGGCGTTGGCAGCGTGGAAGATATCACTTCGCGTGTGTTCGAAGCACTGAAGTAAGCCGCGCGCATCCGGCGCTGCAGGTGGAAAAGGCGACCCTCGGGTCGCCTTTTTTATTGCCGCCGCCATCCGCGGAGATCGCATCGCCGAATTGACGCCGAATTGACGTTTACGTAAACGTTATGCCAACATGCCGTATCTGCAGCGCCAGAAAACCAAAAGACCACACATCCAAGCGAGGAAGACAACGATGGAAATCCGCGACAACGTATTTATCGTCACCGGCGGCGCCTCCGGGCTCGGCGAGGGCAGCGCCCGCATGCTCGCCGCCGCGGGCGGCAAGGTAGTGATCGCCGACCTCAACGAAGCCGCCGGCACCGCGCTGGCCGCCGAGCTGGGCGGGAAGTTCGTGCGCTGCGACGTCAGCAGCGAGGCCGACGGGCAGGCCGCCGTGGCGGCCGCCACCGCGCTGGGCCGCCTGGCCGGCCTAGTCAATTGCGCCGGCATCGCTACCGCCAACAAGACGGTGGGCAAGAACGGCCCGCACCCGCTCGACGCCTTCGACAAGACCATCCGCGTCAACCTGATCGGCACCTTCAACATGATCCGGCTGGCTGCCGCGGCCATGGTGCAGAACACACCCGACGCGGAAGGCGAGCGTGGCGTGATCATCAATACGGCATCTGTGGCGGCCTTCGACGGCCAGATCGGGCAGGCCGCCTACGCGGCCTCCAAGGGTGGCGTGGTCGCCATGACGCTGGCCATCGCGCGCGACCTGTCGCGCGACGGCGTGCGCTGCATGACGATTGCGCCGGGGCTGTTCGAGACGCCGATGCTGCTGGGCATGCCGCAGGAGGTGCAGGACGCGCTGGGCAAAATGGTGCCGTTCCCGCCGCGCCTGGGCCGCCCGGCCGAGTATGCGAAGCTGGTGGGATCCATCATCGCCAACCCCATGCTCAACGGCGAAGTGATCCGGCTCGACGGCGCCATCCGCATGCAGCCGAAGTAACGCCGTCCCGGCCTTTGCCGGCCGCCCTTCACGCCGGCATCAGCATCACCAGCGTCAGGCCCGGCGCGGCGGCCGGCACCAGCGTGAGCTGCTCGAAATGCAGCAGCCCGCGCAACGGATGCCGAAAGCCCCGCCGCCCGCCCTGCCGCTCTTCGACATCCTGCGAGAGCCAGTCGGCGCGGAACACCGGGCTCTGTGCAATCAGCCCCTCCACCAGCGCGCGCATCGGCGGATCGTCGGCATGGCGGATGCTGTGCGCGCGAAACTCCGACACCAGCCGTGCCGCCCGGTGCGGCCAGTCCTCCACCAATGCCTGCAAACCCGGCGACAAGAACATGCTGCGCAGCAGGTTGCGGTCTTCGCTGGCGGGATCGAGCCAGCCCACGAACAGGTCGGCGGCGGCGGCATTCCATGCCAGCGCGCTCCATTGCCGGTCCAGCAGATAGGCCGGGCCGTTGATGGCTTCCACGCTGGCGAGGACTGCTGCTGGCGCGTGTTCGTCCTGCGCCTGCATAGGGTCGCGCCGGCCAGCCAGCTCGAACAGGTAGGCCCGTTCCGCGCGCGACAGCCGCAGCGCGCCGGCCAGGCTGGCCAGCGCGCGGGCCGACAGCGCCACCGGCCTGCCCTGCTCCAGCCACGTCACCCAGGTAGCGCTCAGGCCCGCGAGCTGTGCCAGCTCCTCGCGCCGCAAGCCCGGCGTGCGCCGCCGCCGGCCGGGGGCCAGGCCAACTTCGGCCGGGGCCAGACGCTCGCGATGCGCCCGCAGGAAGCGGCCCAGCACGGCTTCGCGCGTGAGTTCGTGTGGCTTGGCGGGATCGGTTGGCGCGTATTCTGTCATGGGGGGCTGAGCGGGCGATGCAGGTAGCCGGGCAAAAGCTGGTGCGTTTTATACCAGGATAAAACCCTGACTTGTACCGGGAAAACAGGCTGCTACAGTACGTCGAACCCGCTACGCGAGCAAGTCCCCCCGTCACCCATCCCCCGGTCCCCGGTCACCAGAACCCACCAGCGGCCATTGCCGCCAGGAGAGCCTCATGCAACAACAAGAACTCGTTGCCGCCCAGTTCGGCGCCACCGCCAGCGCCTACCTCACCAGCGCGGTCCACGCCCAGGGCGCGGACTTGCAGCAGCTTGCACAGGAACTGGCGGCGCTGCCGGCGGCGCGGGTGCTCGACCTGGGTTGCGGCGCGGGCCACGCCAGCTTTGCCGCAGCGGGGGTCGCGGAGCAAGTGACGGCTTACGATCTGTCGGCGGAAATGCTGGCCGTAGTGGAAGGCGCGGCGCGCGACAAGGGGCTGGCGAATATCCGCACCCGACAGGGCGCCGCGGAATCGCTGCCCTTCGACGACGCCAGCTTCGACGCGGTGATCTCGCGCATGAGCGCGCACCACTGGCGCAACGTGCCGGCGGCGCTGGCGGAAATGCACCGGGTGCTCAAGCCGGGCGGCAAGGTCGTGCTGATCGATATCGCCGGCTCGGACGACCCGCTGCCCGACACCTGGCTGCAATCGGTGGAGTTGCTGCGCGACCCGTCGCATATCCGCGACTACACCGGTACCGAGTGGAAAGCGATGCTGGAGACTGCGGGCTTCACGGCCAGCGTGTCGCCCGCCTGGCGCATCGAGCTGGAGTTCGCCACCTGGGTACAGCGCATGCGCACGCCGCCCGTGGCGGTGGCCGCCATCCAGCACCTGTGGCAACTGGCGCCGGCGGAAGTACGCGACCACTACCTGGTCAAGGCCGACGGCAGCTTTGCGCTGGAAGCGGTGATGGTCACGGCAACGCGCAGTTAAGCAGTTAAGCCGGGCGAGCGCCCGTCACTGCGGCATGGCCGGCTCGGCCGGCAATGGCAGGCTCTGCACCATCTGCCACACGGCGGCGGCCGAGGGCGATAGGGAGCGGTCTTCCCGGCAGACCATGACGATGCGCCGCTCCTCGCGCGGCGTGAGCGGCCGCCAGACCAGAGGGGATGCCGCGGGCAACGGCAGCGAGAACGAGGGCAGGACCGAAGCGCCGATGCCGGCCTCGACCATGCCGAACACGCTGGCCGAATGCCCCAGCTCCTGCACCACGCTGGGCGCCACGCCATGGCTGGCGAAAATGCGG
The DNA here is from genome assembly GCF_052113425.1 of Cupriavidus sp. YAF13. Lineage (NCBI taxonomy): Bacteria > Pseudomonadati > Pseudomonadota > Betaproteobacteria > Burkholderiales > Burkholderiaceae > Cupriavidus > Cupriavidus sp. YAF13. The sequence goes on along the minus strand of NZ_JBFRDD010000042.1, from coordinate 20,114 downwards.
TCGATCAGGGGCCGGCTGCCCGAGGCAAAATCCAGCAGCACCAGCGGCATGCCGTCCAGCGCGGACCACGGCACCGAGTCGGCATTGGCCAGCGGGTGATCACGCCGGCACACGAAGCAAAACGGATCGGTCGCCAGCGGCGCGATGGTCAAGCCTTCCGGCGCCAAAGGATCGATCAACACGCCAAAGTCCACGGCCCCCGCGCGGATCTGCTCAAGGCCATCGGCCTGCACGTTGTCGCGCACGCTGAGGCGAATATCCGGATACTGGCGCGCGCAGGTCGACACATACAGCGGCATCAGCCGCGCGGATATCGTGGGTGCACTGGCAATCACAACGCGGCCACGATAGCGCTCGCCAAGCTGGCGCGTTTCTTCCAGCGTATCGTCCAGCTGGCCAAGCAGGCGCTCGATTGCAGGGGCCAGGGCCTGCCCCGCGTCGGTCACCACCACCTCCCGCGTGGTGCGGTCGAGCAAGCGCACGCCAAGTGCCTCTTCCAGCTCGGCAACGCCCCGGCTGACCGCGGGCTGCGTCAGGCCAACAGCATCCGCGGCACGGCTGAAACTGCCATGCCCGACCACGGCGAGGAAGACCCGCAACTGGCGCAATGTGTAATTCATGCGTCTATGAGATGAATGGATGCGATAAATGAATTTGCATTCTAGGCGTCACTGACGTCCAATACTAGGCGAAACCCTAATCCAACCTTGCCGTCATGTCCGCCATCCTCTCACCCTTCAAGAAAATCTACGACCTGATCGACGGGTTCGTGCTCATCATGCTGAGCGCCATCGGCATCGCGCTGCTGGCCCCGCAAATCGGCGCCGGCGATGGCCCGCTGCACCTGGGCATGGTCACCAACCTGGGCGTGGCCCTGGTGTTCTTCCTGCACGGCGCCGCGCTGTCGCGCGACAAGCTGGTGGCCGGCGCGCGCCACTGGCGCCTGCATGCCTTCGTGCAGAGCTTCACCTACATCGTCTTCCCGGTGGTCGGGCTGGCGTTGATGTTCGGCCTGCGCAACATGCTGCCCGCCGAGCTGCTGCTGGGCGTGTTCTACCTGTGCGCATTGCCGTCCACCGTGTCGTCGTCCGTGGCGATGACCTCGATGGCGCGCGGCAACGTGCCCGGCGCGATCTTCAATGCCACCATCTCGGGCCTGATCGGCATGGCCGTCACGCCGCTGCTGATGGGGCTGGTGATCAGCGCCAGCGGCGCGTCGATGCCGCTGGGCAAGGCGCTGACCGGCGTGGCGCTGCAACTGCTGCTGCCGTTCGCGCTCGGCCAGCTGGCCCGCCCGCTGATCGGCAGCTGGCTGGCCAAGAAGAAGCAGATCACCAACAAGATCGACCGCGGCGTGATCGTGCTGATCGTGTACTCGTCGTTCTGCGACGCCACCGCCGCCGGCCTGTGGCACAAGTACAGCTGGGAAACCATCGGTGCCGTGATGGCGCTCGCCGCCGTGCTGCTGGTGGTGATCCTGGCCACCACCACCTTCACCGCGCGCCGCCTCGGCTTCTCGGTGGAAGACGAGATCACCGCGGTGTTCTGCGGCTCCAAGAAGAGCCTGGCCAACGGCATCCCGATGGCCAAGATCCTGTTTGCCGGCCACCCGGCGCTGGGCCTGCTGGTGCTGCCGCTGATGGTCTACCACCAGTTGCAACTGATCGTGTGCTCGGTGATTGCCTCGCGTTACGCCGGCCGCGACGCGCTGCCCGACGGGGCGACCGCCCGCGCCTGAATGTCAGCGCGTCAGCGCGCTGCATGGCAAACGGCCGGCAACGATGTTGCCGGCCGTTTTGTTTTCAGGCGCCGCCTCTTACACCGACGGATTCTTCGCCAGCGGCGGATTGCGCGCGAAGTAGTTCTTGATGCCACGCAGGATGGCGTTGGCCAGTTGCTCCTGGTGGCTCTCGTCGTTGAGCTTGCGCTCTTCCTCGGGATTGCTGATGAAAGCGGTCTCGACCAGGATCGACGGGATGTCCGGCGCCTTCAGCACGGCAAAGCCCGCCTGCTCCACGCTGCCCTTGTGCAACCGGTTGACGCCGCCGATCTCCGCCAGCACGGCCTTGCCCACCTGCAAGCTGTCGTTGATCTGCGCGGTAGTGGACAAGTCCAGCAGCACCCGCGCCACCTGCGCATCCTTGTTGCCCATGTTGGCGCCGCCGATCAGGTCGGAGGCATTCTCCTTGTTGGCCATCCAGCGCGCGGCGGTGCTGGACGCGCCGCGCTCGGACAAGGCGAACACCGAGGCGCCCTTGGCTTCCGGCGAGAGGAAGGCATCGGCATGGATGGACACGAACAGGTCGGCCTGCACCCGGCGCGCCTTCTGCACGCGTACGTTGAGCGGCACGAAGAAGTCCGCGTCGCGCGTCATCATGGCGCGCATATTGGGCTGGGAATCGATCTTGGCGCGCAGCCGCTGCGCGATCTGCAGCACCACGTCTTTCTCGCGCGAGCCGGACGCGCCGGTGGCGCCGGGATCCTCGCCGCCATGGCCGGGATCGATCGCGACGGTCAGCAGGCGGCGCATCTTGAAGGAACGGTCCGCCGGCGGGTTGTTGGCAGGCAGGGCCGCAGGCGGGTTGTTCTGTGCCAGCGGCGGTGCCGGTGGCGCCGATGGTGAGGAAGGCGCGGGCGGCCTGGGCTTGACAGCTGCCATCGGCGGCAGGGCTGGCACCGGGTTGGCGCCCTTGTCCTCGAACTTGCGCACCAGTGCGCCAATGGCGTCTTCCTCGCCGGAGGCAGGCGCGCCGGACACGCCGTCCGCGCCGGCCGAGGGCTGCGTGGCGGCAAACCTGCGCTGCTTGTCCTCGGTGTCGCGCACCAGCGTCCACAACGGATCCGGCGGGTTGACGGGGTACAGGTCAAACACCAGGCGGTTGCGGTAACTGCCGATCGGCGCCAGCGTGAACACCTGCGGCGAGACGTTTTCCTTCAGGTCGAACACCAGCCGCACCACGCGCGGCCGGTTCTGGCCCACGCGCACGGTCTGGATATAGGGATCGTTGGAGGTGATCTTGGCCACCAGCTCGCGCAGGGTGGGCGAGAGATCGAGGCCATCGATGTCCACCACCAGCCGGTCGGGGCCGTGGATCATCTGGTGGACGGCGGCTAGCGGCTCATCGGATTCGATGGTGACGCGGGTGTATTCCTCGGCGGGCCAGACCCGCACCGCGACGATGCCGGCGCCAAAGGCGATCTGCGGCCCGGCCAGCGTGAGCACCACGCTGCCGGCGCCGGCCTTGAGGCACTGCGCCAGCCATTTGCGGCGGGCCAGCTGGATATCGTCGGGTCGGTCGGTGGCGAGTCGCTTGATCAGCATGCGCAAAGCAGGATAAGTCCAGTCTGAGTATAGGCACGAAGCGTAACGATACGGCGTTCGGCCGCGTCGTCGGCGTCGCTGATGTCCGATTGGAGCAACAAGTGAAGGTCCGGTTCCCCAAGCAAGCGCCCGGCTTTCTCCGGCCATTCCACCAGGCTCACGGCCGGTTCGGCAAAACAATCACGAAAACCGGCATCGGCCCACTCCTCCGGATCGGCGAAGCGGTACAGGTCAAAGTGGTAGGCGGTCAGCGGCGAGCCATCGGCGCGCGTGACCGAATACGGCTCGCACAATGTGTAGGTAGGGCTGCGCACCTTGCCCGCGTGGCCTAGCGCGCGCAGGATGGCGCGCGACAGCGTGGTCTTGCCGGCGCCAAGGTCACCCGAGAGCTGCAGGTGCACGGTCTGGGGCGGCAGCTTGCGCACGGCCTCGGCCAGCGCCGCGCCCAGCCGGGCGGTGGCCGCTTCGTCGGGCAGGTTGAGTGTGCGTTCTTGGAGCAGGGGCATTGCGTACAATTCGGGAATGATCGACCGAGCAGCCCAGGCGCCAACCGCCTCGCCCCCTCCTGCCAGCAGCGCCGCCCACGGGGCAGCGCCTGGCCTTGCGCCGCCCCTGGCTTCGTCCGTTGTGCATGCAGGCACGGACGCCGCCGGGCTGGAGGCGCTGGTGGGCTCGATCCGGGCCTGGGGCACGGAGCTCGGCTTCGATGCGATCAGCATTGCCGACGTGGATCTGAGCCGGGCTGAAGCAGGATTGTTGGCGTGGCTGGCGCAGGGCTACCACGGCGACATGGATTATATGGCGAACCACGGCTTGCGGCGCGCCCGTCCCGCCGAACTCGTGCCCGGCACGGTGCGCGCCATCGTGGCACGCATGCCGTACCTGCCCGCTGCGGGCCCGCACGACTGGCGCGCCCATGAACTTGCCCGACTCGACGACCCCGCCACCGCCGTGGTCTCGCTTTACGCACGGGGCCGCGATTATCACAAAGTGCTGCGCAACCGCCTGCAGCAGCTCGCCAGCCGCATCGAAGCCGCCATCGGCCCGTTCGGCTATCGCGTCTTCACCGACTCGGCGCCGGTGATGGAGGTGGCGCTGGCCGCTCAGGGCGGGCTGGGCTGGCGCGGCAAGCACACGCTGCTGCTCGACCGCGATGGCGGCTCGATGTTCTTCCTTGGCGAGATCCTGGTCGATGTGCCCTTCCCCGCCGACGCGCCGGAATCTGGCCACTGCGGCCATTGCCGCCGCTGCATCGATATCTGCCCGACCCAGGCCATCCTGGAGCCCTACCGGATCGACGCGCGCCGCTGCATCTCCTACCTGACCATCGAGCACAAGGGCGCCATCCCCGAGGCACTGCGCGCGCCAATGGGCAACCGCGTGTATGGCTGCGACGACTGCCAGCTGGCTTGCCCGTGGAACAAGTTCGCCCACCGCGCCACGCTGCCGGACTTCGACGTGCGCAATGGCTTCGACGCGCCCGACATGGCCGAGCTGTTCGGCTGGACGGAGGCGGAATTCAACCAGCGGCTGGAAGGCAGCCCGATCCGCCGCATCGGCCATGAACGCTGGCTGCGCAACCTGGCGGTGGGGCTGGGCAACAGCCTGCGCGCGGCCTTCGCCAGCGGCGACACGGCGCTGTGCGCGCGCATCCGCGCGGCGCTGCGCGCGCGCCAGGCCGAGGCCAGCCCGCTGGTGCGCGAGCATATCGACTGGGCGCTGGCCCAAGCGCCCGCTAACTGACGAGCTAACTGACGAGAGACAGCCAGAACGGCGTGGTGACGATGGCCGCCACGGTCATGACCGAGATCGTCGCCGCCACCATCGGGCCGTTGCCGCCCATGCGCACGGCCAGGATGTAGGCGCTCGACGCGGTCGGCAGCGAGGCGAACAGCACCGCGATCTGCGACTGCAGCTCGGTCAGCGGCAGCAGGCGCCCCACCGCCCAGGCAAAGCAGGGCATGGCCACCAGCTTGACGCCGCTCCACCACGCCACCGGCCCGATCGCCCCCGTCACCCCACTCATCTGCAGGCCCGCGCCGACCGTCATCAGCCCCAGCGCGGTGGACGCGGAGCCCAGCCGGGCCAGCGTCATGCCCACCACCTCCGGCGGGTGCAGGCCTGCCAGGTTGGTCAGCAAGCCCCCTGCGGTGGCCAGGATCAGCGGGTTGCGTGCCAGCTCGCGCCACAGGCGGGTTTCGCCGTGACGGGCCAGCGCCCATACCGCGGCCACATTGCACAGCGGCACCGTGCAGCCGACGATCACCGCCATCATGGCCAGGCCCTCGCTGCCGCCCAGGCGCGCGGCCAACGCCAGCCCAATATAGGAATTGAAGCGGAACGCGGTCTGCAGGCCGGAAGCGAAATCCAGCGGCGCCAGCCGCATCGCCCATTTGACGGCGTAGCCGCCAACCATGCCAAAGGCGGTGGTCAACAGCGACAGGCCGAGCATGGCCGACGTGGAGGAAAAATCGAACCTGGCGCTGTTGGTGGACTGCAACAGCAGCGCGGGGAAGAGCACGAAATACACCAGGCGCTCCACCCCAGCCCAGAATGCGCGGTCGAACGGGGAATAGCGCACCAGCAGCCAGCCGATCAGGATCAGGCTGAAATCCGGCACCAACAGGAGAGCAGAAGACATCGGTTGGTTTTAGTTATTGTGATGGCCGCCGCGCACGCCAAGTGCAGCCTAGGGCAGATACCAATTGGTATTGTTTCAGAAATCGCGGACTATGGCACGTTCCGTCGTACCGTCCAGCCTTTATGTTTTCCCGTCGTACCCTGTTCGCGTGCGAACCGCTCGTCCGCCGCGCAAGCCTGCTGGCGCTCACCCTCTGCGTGGGCGCCGCCCTGGCTATGGCGCCGGAGCCCGCGCGCGCCAATGACATCGAGGGCATGCGGATCGACGACGCCACCCGGGTCGGCGGCAAGGAACTGCAGCTCAACGGCACCGGCCTGCGCTCGATGTTCATCATCAAGGGCTATGTGGCCGCCCTTTACCTGCCGGAGAAGGCGCGCAACGCGACCGTGGTGCTGGGCGCCCACGGCCCCAAGCGCCTGCAGATCCGGCCGCTGCGCGAGGTGCCATCCGATGCCTTTATCAAGGCCCTGAACGAAGGTATCCGCGAAAACCACAACGAGATCCAGTTCCAGAGGCTGTCCGAGCGCCTGCTCCAGCTGCGCCAGACCATGGAGCAGATGGGCACCGCCCGCAAGGGCGATGTGATCAATTTTGACTTTTCGCCCGATGGCGGCACCGTGGTCGCCATCAACGGCACGCCGCGCGGCAAGCCGATCCCGGGCGAAGATTTCTACCAGGCCGTGCTGCGCATCTTCCTTGGCGACCATCCGGTCGACCGGGATCTCAAGCGCGGGCTCCTGGGCGGTTAGCCCCCGGGCGGCCTTCAGGCCCGCCCGCCAGAACTCACGCCGCCGGCTTCAAAGCCCCGCCACCGCGGCAGCGTCGCCGGCGTTCTTTACCTTGGGCGGATATCCCCGCCCGGTCCTTTGACGGGAGACACGATCTCATGCAAACCAGCAAAATCGCCCTGGCCCTTGGCCTGGCAGCAGCGGCCTCCGTGGCGCAGGCGCAGAGCTTCCCGACCAAGCCGATCCGGCTGATCATCCCGTTTGCGCCCGGCGGCACGACGGACATCGTGGGCCGCGGCGCGGCCGACCAGATGAGCCGTATCCTGGGCCAGCCCGTGGTAGTGGAAAACCGCGCCGGCGGGGGCGGCTCGATCGGCGCCGACGCCATCGCCAAGGCCGCGCCCGACGGCTACACCATCGGCATCTCCACGGTCTCCACCATGGCGGTCAACCCGGCCTGCAACCCCAAGCTGTCGTACGACCCGATCAAGGACTTCAAGCCCGTCACCAACCTGGCCAACGTGGCCAACGTCATCGCGGTCAACCCGAACTTCCCGGCCAAGGACTACAAGGAGTTCCTGGCCGTGCTCAAGGCCAATCCGGGCAAGTACTCGTACGCGACCTCCGGCACCTGCGCCTTCGGCCACATGCTGGGCGAGCAGTTCAAGGTCTCGACCAAGACCTTCATGGTCCATATCCCCTACCGCGGCGCGGGCCCGGCGCTGAACGACGTGCTGGCCGGCCAGGTGCCGATCATGGTCGACAACCTGCCCTCCTCGATGCCCTACATCAAGGCCGGCAAGCTGCGCCCGATCGTGGTGGCCTGGAACAAGCGCATCGACTCCCTGCCGAACGTGCCGACCTTCGGCGAGCTCGGCCTGAAAGAGCCGAACGACCCGGCCTGGTACGGCCTGGTGGCCCCGGCCGGCACGCCTGACGAAGTCATCAAGAAGCTGAACGAAGCCGCGGTCAAGGCGCTGCAGGACAAGGACTTCCAGCAGCGCCTGCGCACTGCCGGCGCGGAACCTTCGGGCAACACCCCGGCGGAGCATGCGGCAGAGATCAAGAAGGAGTTCGAGAAGATGAAGACGCTGGTGAAGGTGCAGAACATCAAGCTGGAGCAGTGATGTTGGCGGCAAGCCCGCGGCACTAGCCGAAGCCGCCGAACAGGCCAAAGCCACGCGCCGTGACGACGGCTGTCTCTCCCTCTCCCCTCAGGGGGAGAGGGCCGGGGAGAGGGGAGCACGGCAACGCAGATCCGGCTTTGTCAGGCCAAAACCGCCGCCTCGCCCAGTAGCACGCTCACCTCGGCCACGGTCGGCGAATACGCCCCTGCACGCGTGGCCGCCACCGCCGCGGTAGCGGCAGCCCATCGCGCCTGCCGCGCCAGCGTCGCCTCGGGGTCCAGCAGCAATCCCGCCATCCATCCGCCCATCGCAGCGTCGCCGCAGCCAACGGTATCCACCACATCGACGGCGAAGACCGGCTGCTCGCAAGCACCATCCCCGTGCAGCAGCGTCATGCCATCCGCGCCGCGCGTCAGCAGCACGCGCGCCTGCGGAGCCAGCGCCCTGAGCGCGGCGAGCGCGGCGTGTTCGTCCAACGCGGGGTACAGGCCGCGCAGGTCTTCGTCCGATACCTTGATGTAGTCCGCCAGGCCAGCCATATGCGCAAAGGCGGCCTGATACTCCGGCGCGCGCATGGGCGTGCGGAAGTTGGGATCGAAGGCGATGCGCTTGCCCGCGGCCCTGGCCTGCGTGGCTTCCGTGCACAGGCGCGCGGCGAGCGGCTGGCGCGCGAGGCTGAGCGAGCCGAAGTGCACGGTGCGCGCGGCCTGGCGCCAGCCCGGCGGCAAGCGTTCGGGATCGAAGTAGAGATCGGCGCTGTCGTCGCCGACGAAGAAATACTGCGGCGGGTGCTGCGCGCCGACAAACGCCAGCAACGGCGAGCGCTCCACGCGCTGCAGGAAGCGCAGGTCCAGGCCAGCTTCGGCACTGGCCTCGGCCAGCTGGTCGCCCAGCGTGTCGGCGCTGATCGCGCCGGCGAAGGCGGTAGGCACGCCCAGCCGCGCGCCCACGCGGGCCACGTTCCAGCACGAGCCGCCGGGCAGGCCGAGCCAGTCCTGCCCGCCCTGGTGGACCATATCGGTCAATGCCTCGCCGAAGACGACGTAGGCTGGCCATGATGTCGTTGTCATTGCATCCTCTTTCTCGGTTTTCCGTATGCGCGCACTGCCGCGCGTCAGCCTTGCCAGGCCGATGCAGCAGCCAATGCGCGCCGGATCAGGCCGGCGGTGGAAGCATCATGCGGGCGGGCCGGCCCGCCGTCGAGCTCGCAGGCGATCGGCGCGGCAAGCTGCTTGCCGAGCTCCACGCCCCACTGGTCGAACGAGTTGATATTCCACAGCACGCCCTGCACGAAAGTGCGGTGCTCCGAGAGCGCGATCAATGCGCCCAGGTGATACGGATCGAGCCGCTGCAGCAACAGCGTATTGCTGGGGCGGTTGCCCTCGAACACCATGTGCGGCACCAGCGCTTCGTCCTGCACGCCGAGCGCCCTGACCTCTTGCGCGGTGCGCCCGCGCAGCAGCGCCTCGCCTTGCGCAAAACAGTTGGCGAGCAGCTTGCCATGGTGGCCCGGCATCGGGTGCACCGGCTCCAGCGCGGCGATGAAATCCACCGGCATCCAGTGCGAGCCCTGGTGCACCATCTGGAAGTAGGCGTGCTGTCCGTTGGTGCCCGTGGTGCCCCACACCACCGGCGCGGTGCCCTGCGCGGCGGCCGCGCCGTCGAGCTGCACGGACTTGCCGTTGCTCTCCATCTCGAGCTGCTGCAAGAAGGCCGGCAGCAATTCGAGCGGCTCGCAATACGGCGCCACGCAGCGGCTGCCGGTGCCCAGGAAGCTGCGATACCAGACATCGAGCAGGCCGAGGATCATCGGCATGTTCTGCGGCGCGTCGGCCTCGGCGAAATGCCGGTCCATGGCGCGGGCGCCATCGAGCAACTGGCGAAAGCGCGCAAAGCCAACGGCCAGCGCAATCGACAACCCCACCGCGGACCACAGCGAAAAGCGCCCGCCCACCCAGTCCCAGAACGGGAACATATTGGCGGGGTCGATGCCGAACGCAGCCACCGCTTGCCGGTTGGTGGAGACCGCGACGAAGTGGCTGGCCAACTGTGCCTGCGGCACGCCATGGCGCAGGAACCAGGTGCGCGCGGTGTGCGCGTTGGCCATGGTTTCCAGCGTGCTGAAGGTCTTGGAGCAAACCACCACCAGCGTGCTGGCGGCGTCCAGCCGCGCGAGCACGGCGGCAAGATCGCTGCCGTCCACGTTGGCGACGAAATGCAGGCGCGGCCCTTCGGTGTCCAGGTGCGCGAGCGCGCGGCAAACCATGCGCGGGCCGAGGTCCGAGCCGCCGATGCCGATATTGATTACGTCGGTGATCCGGCGGCCATTCCAGCCGCGCCACGTGCCGCCGCGCACCGCGTCGGCAAAGCGCTCCATCTGAGAGAGCACCGCTGCCACGTCGCCGGCCACCGCCACGCCCTGCGCGTGAAAGCCGTCCTCCGGCCACGCGCGCAGCGCCATATGCAGCGCGGCGCGGCGCTCGGTGGTGTTGACCGCTTCGCCGCGGTACATGGCATCGCGCCGCGCACTCACGCCGGCCTCGTCGGCCAGCGCGAAGAGCAGCGCCATGGTGGTGTCGGTGACGCGGTTCTTGGCGTAGTCCAGCGTCAGGCCAGCCGCCTCGGCCACGAAGCTGGCGCCACGGGCTTCGCCCTGCTGGCCGTCGAACCAGTCGCGCAGGTGGGCATGGCGGATGGTGTGCGCATGCGCTTGCAGCCGCTGCCAGGTCGGCAGGGAACGAGACCTTTCTGACATCGGGGACATCGGGGACATCGTGGACATCGAATCAACTCCTGTACTCGCCGCCGCGCCGGCAACCGCCGGCGCGGCGCCATGCTTCAGACTGGCTTCACAACGCGTCTCACAGACGTCTCACAGCTCTTCGTGCCACACCGCGCCATCGCGCGAGGGCAGCGCGCTCGACGCCGCCGGCCCCCAGGTGCCGGCGGTGTAGAGCTTGGGCGCGAGATTGCTCTGCGCCCAGGCCTGCTGGATCGGCGCGACCCAGCGCCAGGCCTGCGCCTGCTCGTCGCGCCGCACGAACAGCCCGAGCCGCCCGCGGATCACGTCGAGCAGCAGCCGCTCGTAAGCGCCGGTCTTGCGCTCGTGGCGATTGCCCTGCCCGCGCGGCAGCATGCGTTGCAGGTCCAGCGTGGCAGGCTGCAGCGCCTGCGTGTCGCCGGGATGCTTGACCAGGAAATGCAGGCGGATGCTTTCCTCCGGCTGCAGCGTGATCACCAGCCGGTTGCCGGGCTCGTGATCCAGCGGACGCGGGAACAGCGAGTACGGCACGTCGCGGAACTGGATCACGATCTCGGCCAGGCGCGACTGCATGCGCTTGCCGGTACGCAGGTAGAACGGCACGCCGGCCCAGCGCCAGTTGGCGATCTCCGCCTTGATGGCGACGAAGGTCTCGGTCTGGCTGCCGGGCGCGACAGCGGGCTCGTTCACATAGCCCGGCACTGCGTCGCCGGCCGCCGCGCCACGGCAATATTGCCCGCGCACCACCTTCTCGGCGACCTCGTTCAACTCGATGGGCTTGAGCGCCTTGAGGATCTTCAGCTTCTCGTCGCGGATCGCGTCCTCCGACAAGCTGGCCGGCGGCTCCATCGCCACCATGCACAACAGTTGCAACAGGTGGTTCTGCACCATGTCACGCAGCGCGCCGATGCCATCGTAGAACGCGCCGCGCTTTTCCACGCCGATTTCCTCGGCGATGGTGATCTGCACATCGCGCACCCATTCGCGCCGCCACAGCGGTTCGAACAGTACGTTGCCAAAGCGCATCGCCATCAGGTTCTGCACCGACTCCTTGCCCAGGTAATGGTCGATGCGGTAGATCTGGTCTTCGGCAAAGTGTTGCGCCACCGCGGAGTTGATCGCATCGGAGGACGCCAGGTCGTGGCCCAGCGGCTTTTCCAGCACGATGCGCACGCCTGCGTGGTTAAGGCCGGTGCGGGCCAGTTGCTCGCAGATCGGCACGAACAGCTGCGGGCCGGTGGCCAGGTAGAACACCACCACCGGTGCGGCGCGAGCGCGCACCAGTTCGGCGAGTGCATCGAAGCCGTCCGGCACGTTGGCGTCCACCTGCAGGTAAAGGATGCGCGCGACAAAGGCCTGCCAGACTTCGGCCGCGGCGGCAGCGGGCAGCGCCGGACGCACCTTGGACTCCAGCATGGCCAGGTAGGCATCCTGGCCGAGCGGCTGGCTGCCGAGTGCGAGGATACGCCCGCGCGTGTGCAACGAGCCCACGCAATGCGCGTCAAACAGCGCCGGCAGTAGCTTGCGCGTGGCCAGGTCGCCGGTGCCGCCGAACAGCACGAAGTCGAATTCGGGGACTGCGCCTACAGCATTGTTTGGCATGGTTTCACCAGTCGGTTGATCGGTTGGTTGGTCGGTTGGTCGGTTATGGGGAATTCGGTTGTCAGTTGGGCGCGGAGCGCTGCCCAGCTAGCGCGGCGCGGCCCAGCCCTTGTACGCGTTCACATTCGCTCGCGTCACCAATGTGGGCGGCAGCAACACGGTGCGGTTTGCGGGCGCCTGGCCATGCATCAGCCCCACGCCGATCTCCACCGCGGTGCGGGCGATGGCCCACGGGTCCTGGCTGGCCGAGGCCTGCACCAACGTGTTGGCCTTGAGCGCGGCCTCGATATCGGGCGCGCCGTCGACGGACGCGATCAGGATGCCACGGCGGTTCAGCTGACGCGCGGCCAGGTCGGCGCCGACAGCCTGCGGGTCGTTGATGGTGAAGACCGCATCGATCTTGGGGAAGCGGGTCAGGTAAAGCTGCATGACGTTGAGGCCGCCCTCGCGCGAGCCCTTGCCATCCTGGTCATCGGAGAGCACGTGGATGCCGGGATGCTGGCCCAGCACCGTCTTGCAGCCCTTCACGCGATCCAGCACGGCAGACACCGGCGGGCCATTCTGGATGATGAGGTTGCCGCGCCCGCCCAGCCGCTCAGCGAGGAAGGCGCAGGCCAGCTCGCCGGCCTGCGTGTTGTCGGTCTGCACCGTGGCGTCCGCGCCCGCCGCCGCCACGTCCACCGCCACCACCACGATGCCGGCCTTGCGGGCCTTCTTCACCGCGGGCTCGATGGCGCGCGCGTCGGCCGCATTGATCAGGATCAGGTCCACCTTCGACACGATGAAGCTATCGATATGCGAGAACTGCTTGTTGAGGTCATAGTCGGCGGACAGCACCGTGACCTTGGCATCCGGGTTGATCTTCCTGGCGGCGGCTTCGGCGCCGTGCGCCAGCGCGACGAAATACGGGTTGCCGAGCGAGCCGAGCGTGACGCCGACTTTTTTCAGCGGCCGCTCTGCGGCCGCGCTCGCCGGTGCGGCGTCAGGCGCGCTCTGTGCGGCCGCGCCGGCGCACAGCAGGCTCATTGCCGCCATTGCCAGTGCCGCCAGGTATTGGTATTGCTTGGACATATCGTGTCTCCAGTAGCCGGTGGTCAGGTCACGCAGGCCTCACGTGCGCGCCGAGCCCTTGCGGCGATAGCTGTCGAGCGCTACCGCGCCAATGATCACCAGGCCCTTGATGATGTATTGCCAGATATCGGACACGCCCAGCAGCACCAGCCCGTTGGACAGCACCGCGATGATCAGCGCCCCGACCAGCGTGCCGACGATGGAGCCGGTGCCGCCCACGAAGCTGGTGCCGCCCAGGATGACCGCGGCGATGGCATCGAGCTCGTACGACTGGCCCAGCTGCAGCCCGTTGGCCGCATACAGGCGCGCGGAGGACATCACGCCGCCCAGCCCCGCCAGCAGCCCGGACACCGCGTACACGAACAGCAGCACGACCCACACCTTGATGCCGGACAGGCGCGCCGCCTCGGCATTGCCGCCCACCGCGTAGATCTGCAAGCCCAGCACGGTGCGGCGCAGCACGAACCACGACACCGCCACCACGGCGAAGGCGATGATCACCAGCCAGGGCACGCCCAGCACTTCGCCGTTGCCGATAAAGGCAAAGCCGATATCCGGGTTGTAGATCGTGCTGTCGTTGCCGACCAGCCGCGCCAGCCCGCGTACCGCCGTCAGCGTGCCCAGTGTGACAATGAACGGCGGCAGTTTCATGAAAGCGACCAACGCGCCGTTGACGAGGCCAAACAGCAGGCCGCACAAGAGCGCGGCCGGCACGCTCAGCATGCCGAGCTGCGGCATCAGCGACACCAGCATCGCCACCACCGCCGAGATCGACAAGATGGAGCCCACCGACAAATCGATGCCGCCGGTCAGGATCACGAAGGTCATGCCCGCGGCCAGCACCATGTTGATGGAGGCTTGCTGCGCGATGATCGACAGGTTCTGCCAGCCGGCGAAGTTCTCGGTCAGCACCGAGAAGCCAATGCACAGCAGCACCAGCACGGGCAGCATGCCAAGCGCGCGCAGGCGCTCCTGGGTGGTGAGGCGGCCGAGGGTGGCCGCGGGCAATGAAGCGCCAGCGGAAGCGGCGGGACGGGTGATGGATTCATGCATGGTTGTCTCCTGCGCCGGCGGCTGCGCAGCGTTGCTGCGCCGGCGTCGATGGTTCTGTCTCTGGTGGGCGGCGCACAGGCCGCGCCTTGCCTCAATGCAGCGTGATGCCGGTTGCGCTGCCAGCGGCAGCGAGCGGCACGTCCGCCCATGCGGGCGCCGGCTGCGCGGCCGCGCCGGTGGCCAGCGCGATGATGCGTTCCTGGGTTTCGGCCGCGCTGCTGGCGGGGCGCACCTCGCCGGCCAGCGCGCCCTCGCGCATGACCAGCACGCGGTCGCACAGGCCCACCACTTCGGGCAGCTCGCTGGAAATCATCAGGATCGCCACGCCGCTCTGGGCCAGCGCGTTGATCAGCCGGTAGATCTCCGACTTGGCGCCGATGTCCACGCCACGCGTGGGCTCATCCAGGATCAGCACGCGCGGCTGGGCTTCCAGCAGCCGCGACAGCATCACCTTCTGCTGGTTGCCGCCGGACAGCGCGCCCACGTTGACCTGCGCATGCGCCACGCGGATGCCCAGCGTGTCGATGGCCTCGGTCGTGCGGCGGCGCGCGGCCGGCCGGTTCAGGCGGCCGAGGCCAAGTGCGTCGCGCGCGGCCACGATCAGGTTGATGTTCTCGTGCACGCTCTGGTCCAGGAACAGGCCCTGCAACTTGCGGTCCTCGGTCAGGTAGGCAATGCCGGCATCGATGGCCTGGCGCGGGCCGCCGGCCGGCAGCGTGACCAGCCCGCCGGGGCTGGCCGGGCTGGCAATCCGGACCTCGCCGCGCGTGCGCACGTCGGCGCCGAACACCAGCCGCGCCAGCTCCGTGCGGCCCGCGCCGACCAGGCCCGCCAGCCCCAGCACCTCGCCGGCGCGCAGGTCGAAGCTGCAGCCCTTGACGCGCCTGCCATCGGCCACGTCGCGCACGGACAGCATCACCTCACGCGCGACCGGCTGGCCGTGCGTCTTGGTGTAGAAGCCCGACAGGTCGCGCCCCACCATCATCTTGACCAGTGCCGCCTGCGACAGGTGCGCGCGGTCCAGCGTGCCGACGAAGCAGCCGTCGCGCAACACGGTCACGCGATCGGCCAGCTCGTCGATCTCGGCCATGCGGTGGCTGATATAGAGAATCGCCATGCCTTCGCCGCGCAGCTGGCGGATCAGCGCAAACAGGCGATCCGTCTCGTGCGTGGACAGCGGCGTGGTGGGCTCGTCCATCACCAGGATACGCGCCTCGAAGTGCACGGCCCGCGCGATTTCCACCAGCTGGCGCTGCGCGATCGACAGGCTCGCCACGTTCGCCGCGGGCGAGAAATCCGCGCCGAGCCTGGCCAGCGTGGGCGCGCAGGCGCGCACCATGTCGCCGCGCGCCACCAGCCCGCGCCGCTGCAGGGCGCGGCCCAGATAGATGTTCTCGGCCACGCTCAGGTTAGGCGCCAGGCTGAGCTCCTGGTAGATCACCGCCACGCCAAGGTCGCGCGCGGATTGCGGCCCATCGATCTGCACCCGTTGCCCGTCGATATGGCATTCGCCGCCGGGGTCCGCGGTGTAGGCGCCGGACAGGATCTTCATCAGTGTCGACTTGCCGGCACCGTTCTCGCCCATCAGGGCGTGGACCTCGCCAGCGTAGGCCGTGAGCTCGACATTGCGCAGCGCGCGCACGCCGGGGAAGGTCTTGCAGATATTGCGCAGCGCCAGCAGCGGCGCCTTGGTGGACGTATCGGATGAAGCAGCCGAAATAGGCGAGGCAGCCGAAGCAGCCGAAAGGGACAGATCAGACGATGGCATGGTTGGCCTCCGGAATCATGGCGGATGCGCCTTTGAGCATGTCGGCCCGCGGCGAGAAATTCATGAACATCGGCAGCGACGCGGCACCGACCGCGCCGGCGTTGGCACCAAAGCAGCCACGCACCACGCGTGGCGCTCGCCGTGCCTCGGGCGCGCCGTCATCCAGCTCGCCTTGCAGGCGCTCGATCAGCGCCTGCACCAGGCCGCCGTCGATATCGGCGTCAAGGATGATCAGCGGCACGTCGAGCACCGCCAGCGCGGATTGCATGGCAGGCGCCAGCGCATCGATGCAGTCGTCCAGCCACTCCGCCACCGCCGGGTGCTGGCCGCGCACCTGCGCTTCCAGGTCGGCGTGGCCGTCGATGGCCACGCCGTGGTGGCGCAGGTGGCGCGTCAGCGCATTGAGCGAGGCGCGCGCCAGCAGGATGTCGCGCCGCTTGCCGGTGCGCGGCGCGGAGGCCAGGCTGCTGGGCTGCACCGGCATCATGCCGATGTCGCCGGCATTGCCCGACACGCCGCGCACGCAGTCGCCATTGAGCGCCACGCCGCCGCCGATCGCCGGGCCGACGAAGACATAGAGGAAACTCTGCGCGTGGTGGCTGCCGTAGAACAGCTCGGCCACCGCAGCGGCGGTGCCGTCGTTCTCGCCGAACACCGGCAGGCCGGTGGCATCCGACAGCGCTGCGGCGAAGTCCACGGCATCCCAGGCGCGGAAGGTGGCCTGCGATGCCTCGTCCTGCAGGTCCAGCTCGCGCAGCCAGGCACCGAGGTTATAGGGCTGGGCCACGCCGATGCCAAGCAGGCGCTTGCGCTCGTCCGGCGTGAGCAGYGCACGCAGTTCGGCCACGTCGTCGCGCACCAGCGCCAGCGCTTGCTCCGGGTGAGGCAGGACCATCTGGTGAGCGCGGCCAGCGAGGATCTCGCCACCAAAGTCCACCATCACGCACTCGATGCTGCCGCGGTCCAGCCGGACCCCGATGCCGAACGCGCCCTTGGGCTGCAGGCGGATCAGGCTGGCCGGCTGGCCACGCTGCCCATCCTGGCGGCGGCCGGCCACATGAATCAGGCCATCCTCGGTGAGCGTCTGCACGATGCTGCCCACCGCCGTGTTGGTGAGCTGCGCGATGCGGGCGAGGTCCGCCTTGGACGCCTCCCCGGCATGCCGCAGCGCCAGCAGCAGCGCGCGCTCGTTGTACAGCCGCAAACTGGCGGAATTCACGCCGCGGCCGGCCTTGGCACTGTTCATGTCGTCTCCGAAACCTGTTATGAGTGCCGCCCGCATCACGTTGCACGCTGGGTGGCGGTGGCGTTGCATCTGGCTGCGGCATTAATTAATTCAGTTTGAATTAAATAATAAGCCAGACCAGAACTCAAGGAAGGGGAAACCCCAGTCAAACTGGTTGCATGGCCCTTCCGCGGTGCGCCCCGCACGCCACCGCGCATCCCGGCGCCGCCGCCATGCTCTAAAATCCAGGATCGCGCTTCCCACCCCTGCCATGGACTCCATCTTCGACGCCATCCTCCCAGCCCCTTTCGGCAAGATCGGCGTGCGCACCGACGGCGAATTCGTCCGCGAGATCGTCTACCTGCCCGCGAGCATGCAGCTCGTCGAGCCGGCCAACGCGGTCACGCAACGCCTGGCGCGGCAGCTGGAGGCCTACTACGCCGATCCGGACGCACGCTTCGATATCCCGCTGGCGCCGGTCGGCAGCGCGTTCCAGCGCCGGGTCTGGCAAGCGATCTCGAACGTGCCGCGTGGCAAGGTCACCACCTATGGCGCGGTGGCGCGGCAGATCGCCAGCGCGCCGCGCGCGGTCGGGCAGGCGTGCGGGGCGAATTTCTTCCCGCTGGTGATTCCCTGCCATCGCGTGGTTGGCGCCAGCGGCATCGGCGGCTTTGCCAACCATGACGGCGACGGCTTCTTCCTTGACATCAAACGCTGGCTGCTGCGCCACGAAGGGGTGATGCTGGCATGAACGACATTGCGCAGATTGACGACGGCGACGACAGCGACGACAGCGACGACAGCGGCCATTTCGACGACATCGAAGACGACATCGAAAGCGGCAAAGCCGCCATCGACACCATCGACACCGAGGACAGCCCAGCCCTGCTCGCCGACCTGGCCCTGGTCGACCGCTTCTGTGACGCGCTGTGGCTCGAAGACGGCCTCGCGCAGAACACCATCGACGCCTACCGGCGCGACCTGGCGCTGCTGTCGCGCTGGCTGCATGCCTCGGGCACCTGCGCGCTGCTGGCGGTGAACGACAGCGCCCTCAACGGCTACTTCGCCTCGCGCCACCTGGAAACCCGCGCCTCGTCCGCCAACCGGCGCCTGACGGTGTTCAAGCGCTTTTTCCAGTGGGCGCTGCGCGAGCACATGATCACGGCCGATCCCTGCCTGCTGCTGCGCCCGGCCAAGCAGCCCCCGCGCTTTCCCAAGACGCTGACCGAAGCCCAGGTCGAGGCGCTGCTGGAGACACCCGACACCGCCACGCCGCTTGGCCTGCGCGACCGCACCATGCTGGAACTGATGTATGCCAGCGGCCTGCGTGTGTCCGAGCTGACGCAGATGAAGACCATCGAGATCAGCCTGAACGAGGGCGTGGCGCGCGTGGTGGGCGGCAAGGGCAACAAGGAGCGCCTGGTGCCGTTTGGCACCGAGGCCGGCGACTGGCTGCGCCGCTACCTGGCCGAAGGCCGGCCTGCGCTGTTGGGCGAGCGTGCCTGCGAAGCGTTGTTCGTCACCCAGCGCGGCGACGGCATGACGCGCCAGGCCTTCTGGCACCTGATCAAGCGCCACGCGCGCGAAGCCGAGATCTACGCGCCGCTGTCACCGCACACCTTGCGGCATGCCTTTGCCACCCATCTGCTCAACCACGGCGCGGACCTGCGCGTGGTGCAGTTGCTGCTGGGGCACGCCGATATTTCCACCACGCAGATCTACACGCACGTGGCGCGCGAGCGCCTGCGCGAGCTGCACCAGCACCACCATCCGCGCGGCTAGGTTGCCAGCGCGGTCATTGCGATCCGTCATCCATCATGAGCAAGACCAAACACGTTTCGGAAACCCCCGCCACCCAGTTCCTCAAGCAGCATGGGGTTGCCTTTGGCGAGCATGCCTATGCCTACGTCGAGCATGGCGGCACGGGGGAATCGGCGCGCCAGCTTGGCGTGGAGGAGCACGCGGTGATCAAGACCCTGGTCATGGAAGACGAGCGTGCGCAGCCGCTGATCGTGCTGATGCATGGAGACTGTTCGGTGTCTACCAAGAACCTGGCGCGGCAAACCGGGCACAAGAGCGTGCAGCCGTGCAAGCCGGAGGTGGCGCAGCGGCACAGTGGATATTTGGTGGGGGGAACGTCGCCGTTCGGGACGCGCAAGCGGATGCCGGTTTTTGTTGAGGCGGGTGTGTTGGCGCTGGAGCGGATCTATATCAATGGGGGCCGCAGGGGGTATCTGGTTAGTATTGATCCGCAGGTTTTGAAGACGTTGGTGGGGGCGGAGGTGGTGGAGTGTGCGTTGAGGGAATGATGGGGGGTAAGGGGGGATGGAAGGTTGGTCGCTGTTTATTTGAGCGGTGTTGGTTTTTGAACCCAAGGGCCATACGATGTTGCCCTGCGGGGTTGGTTGCTGTTTCTTTGGGCGGCGATGGTTTTTGGACCCAAAAGCCATACGACATCCCCCTGCGGGGGCTGCCGGTCACTTTTCTTTGACCGGCAAAGAAAACTAACGAAAAGAAAGCCGCCCTGCCGGGAGCAGAGCAATCAGGCTTATGTGTGGCAGTGGTTGCGTCGTACGGCGCGGAGTGTTGGCTGGCATGTCCAACCGGCCCGAAGGACATCGCTACTGCATGACCCAATGGTCACGTGGTGGTGCCCCTSATCGCTTTGCGCGGTGAGCGTTCGGGCATCTGCCGTTCGCGGTGCGSAGCGCCACGATCCTGCCTGACTTGGTGGTTTCGTGGTTTTGTCTCTGGCGGTGGCTGCCCGGCCATTTGATGCCCTGCCGTACCGGCGCGAGCGGCACCTTGCTATCAAC
>NZ_JBFRDD010000041.1:0-75945 GCF_052113425.1 Cupriavidus sp. YAF13 | reverse complement strand
TCCCGCTGCCGTACCTCCCCAGCCACCGCCATGGGAGTAGCCGCGCGCCATGCCGGAGTGATAGTGATAGCCACCGTAGTATCGCGGCCCGCCCGCGTGGTAGCCGGGGCCGCGATAGTAGCCATAGGCGCGATAGCCGCGATCGCGGTGATAGCCGCCGTAACCGTAGTAGAAGGCAGGGCCGTAGAAGCCGCCATAGTAGGGCAGCGCGTAGTCGTACCCATACCCGTAGGCGTAAGTGCCAGGGGGATAGGCTATGCCACCCTCGTAGAACCCGTAGGGATCGTAGGGGTTGTAGCTGTCGTAAGGGTCGTAATAAGGGTAGCCGGCGCATGCGCTCACGCACAGCACTGTCACTGCTAACAACAAGCGGAGCAAGGCGCGGTGCATGGGGCTTCGGGTTCGCCAACGGATCGCGCCCGGCGGGCGCCGGACGATAACAATGAGAGACTGTGATCCGCTGAGCGGTTCAGTGTCGCGCTGGCTGGCGCCCGCACGGCGCCTGCCAGAGATTCAGGCGGGCGCCCGGGCCAGTTCGGCCGCGCGCGAAAATGTGTCTCGGACTTGCGGCTGGCCTTCGCGCGCCGCTGCCTCGGACCTGGCCGTCAAGCGCTCGATCAGCACGCTCAGGTTATTCCCCTGCGGGGCGGTCTTGCTTGCGCGGCACTGACCGACGGCCTCGCGCACGACCTGTCCAAGTTCCTCGTTCACATCCGCGCCATCGAAGGCGCTGATCGACAGGGCGGAAATCTGCTCGAGGTAGAGATTGACCAACGCTTCGTCGTGTACCGGTTCGGGCATTTCCGTCTCCTTGGCATTATGGACTGGGTCCAATCCATTGTAGTAGGCCGCATGCCCGACGCATGTCGGCACAAGGCCTACAGGGCGGCTCCCCTGCGCAGGGCTTGCGTCAGGTCAAGGCCAGTTGATACTGATAATGATTCCCATTTGTGTGATCCGTGGCTTTCTCTTACAATCGGCGCTCGTCTGGGGTACGGCAAGGTGCCCCGGGCCAACCGTCTTGCCGAGGTAATCGAAATCATGATGCTGCAGATCCCCGATGTGCTGACAAAGGCGCAGGTTGCCCAATGCCGCGCCTGGATGGATGCGGCTGAGTGGACCGACGGCAACGCCACTTCCGGGCATCAGTCGGCGCTGGCCAAGCGCAACCTCCAACTGCCCGAAGGCTCGCCGGTGGCGCGCCAGGTAGGCGACCTGATCCAGGATGCGCTGGGCGCCAATCCGCTCTTTATCTCGGCCGCGCTGCCGCTCAAGGTCTATCCGCCCTTGTTCAACCGCTACGAGGGCGGGCACGCGTTCGACAACCATATCGACAACGCGATCCGCCACCTGCGCGGCACCAACTTCCGCGTGCGCAGCGACCTCTCGGCAACGCTGTTCCTGACGGAGCCGGAAGACTACGACGGCGGCGAGCTGGTGGTGGAGGATACCTACGGGCAGCAACGCGTGAAGCTGCCAGCGGGGCATATGGTGCTGTACCCGGCCACCAGCTTGCATCACGTCAGCCCGGTTACGCGCGGCGCGCGCGTGTCGTCATTTTTCTGGATCCAAAGCATGGTGCGCGACGAGGGCCAGCGGTCGGTGCTGTTTGAGCTCGATACGCAGATCCAGCGGGTCGGCCAGGCACTAGGACACAAGGACGCGGCCGTGGTGGGGCTTACCGGCGTGTATCACAACCTGCTGCGTCGCTGGGCCGACGCCTGAGCGGCGGCGTGGGCAATGAGGGGAACGGGGGAGGGAGCGAAGCGGGGAGGGGATGTTGAGGCAGGGGGCTTCGGCTTGATGCTTTGGCTTGATACTCGCGAATCGCCGGCATTGGCCAGCGATTCGCGATGCAGGGTGCAGCGAGGCTAACGGCGATCCCGGTGCTGCGGCGGCAACGGGACCATGGCTACGCGTCGTCGCGCGGGCTTGAGCGCGCGCTGCATCGGCCAGAACACGTATTGGGTATGCGGATCCATCGGCTTGCCGAAGTAGGACACCCACACCTGCACGCCCTGTTCGGTTTCTGCAACGATGGCAGCCACTGCGCGGGCTGCGACTGCGGGAGATTTGAGCAAGGTGGCCAGCGCTTCGACACCTTGGACCACGTGGTGCTTGACACCACTGAACCATGCGTATTGACGCATGGCTGACAACAAACGCTCGGTCATGAACTCTGGTGTTTGGTTGGAAGTAAAGATCAGACCGGAGCTTACACGCTTTGTTCAGTGCTGATTGATGGGACCTGTCTATCGCTTACCCTGAGTCATCGGATGTCCCTGTCCCTGTCCCTGCCGCGAGTGCCGGGCCCGGTGCCTTTCGTCATCGCGTCAATGCGTCAATGCGCTCGTGCCGATCGGCCGCCACATTGACAACGCAAGGGCCGAGGATTAGCGTCATCAACAGGACCATCCGACCCTTGAAGCCTTCCTGGGAGCTTGCCGATGACCGAAGACATGCTGCTGCAACTGATGGTGGAAGTCGAGAAGGAGGACCCTATCGACTATGCCGACCTGCCCTTCGACGACGCCACGCTGCGCGCGCTGGTGTGCCGCTTGGTGGCGCAGCGCTCCAGCGCCATGGAGACGGCCGGCATGCCGGTGGACGCGATGCTGGCGACCATGTGGGCTTCCACCGCCAAGCTGGTGCTGGAGAACATGGTGCTCAACGCGCGCCTGCTGACGCTGCAGGGCTTGCCGGACGACGCCAACGCGCTGATCGACCGCATCGCCCGGCAATCCCGCGGCACGCCCTGAGGCGAGGCCGCCCTCCGGCCTCTTAGGCCGCTTGCGCCGCCGATCCTGAGCAATGGATCGGCGTGTGGCGTATCGCTATCTTCCAGCAGGGCGCCTCCCATTTCGATACACTACGGGTTTTCGCCCCCGACACCGTCGCGTTGCCCGCGTATGCAACTGCGCGCGGTACTGCTGATATGGAGGATTTCGGGTGATCAAGTGGATAATCGTCGCGGCGTACCTGGGAGCGATCCTGTACGTGCATTTCCGTGGCAAGGTGAGGCTGCGCATCTGGCGCCAGTTGCTCGACCATTCGGCCCTGGTGGCCCCGGTCAACTGCTTCATGTATGTATTTTCCGGTGTGCCGCGCACGCCCTACATCCCCGTCGAGCGCTTTCCCGAGCTGGAGAAGATCCGCGCCGCGTGGCCGGAGATCCGCGACGAAGGCCTGGCCCTGGCTGCCATGCGCAAGATCAAGGCGGCCGACAAGAATAACGATGCCGGTTTCAACTCGTTCTTCAAGTACGGCTGGAAGCGTTTCTACCTGAAATGGTATGAAGCCCGCCATCCGTCGGCCGAGGTCCTGTGCCCGCGCACGGTGGAGCTGCTGCGTGGCCTGCCGAGCGTGAAGGCGGCGATGTTCGCCGAGCTGCCGCCTGGTGGCAAGCTCAACCCGCACCGCGATCCGTTCGCGGGCTCGCTGCGTTATCACCTGGGCCTGGCCACGCCTAACGACGACCGCTGCTTTATCGAGGTCGACGGCGAGCGCCATAGCTGGCGTGACGGCGAGGGCGTGGTGTTCGACGAGACCTACCTGCACTGGGCGGAGAACAAGAGCGACAGCAACCGGCTGATCCTGTTCTGCGACATCGAGCGTCCGATGCGCTTCGGCTGGGCCGGCAAGGTCAACCGCTGGCTGGGCCGCAAGGTCATGACCGCGGCGAGCTCGCCCAACGAAGAGTCCGACCAGACCGGCATGATCAACCGCCTGTTCCGCTTTGTCTGGATTTGCGGCCAGTATCGCCGGCGTTTCAAGGCGTGGAGCCGGCCGGCTTACTACGTGGTCAAGTTTGGCCTGATCGCCGCCGGCGTGGCGCTGATCGTGTACCTGTAACGATCGAAAGCTCGAAAGCTCGAAAGCTGGAGAGCTGGAGAGCGCGAATACAGAAGAAGAAAGGGCCGGCTGATGCCGGCCCTTTCTTTTGCCCATCGGCGGTGGCCTATCGGCGGCGGCGCTCGCGCTCGTCGTCGAGCGCCTCGTAGTGGGCGCGCTTGGCCTGGTACATGCGGGCGTCGGCCAGCTTGACGGCGTCGCTCAGGCGGTCCGTTGCGCTGCAGCTTGCGGTGCCGATCGACAGGCTGAGCGCGGTGCCCGGATAGAACTGGTTGTTGAGCTCCACCACCTGGTGGATCTGCTCGACCACTGTGGCCACGCTGCGCTCGTCGCGCGCCGGCAGCAGCACCATGAACTCGTCGCCCCCGACCCGTGCCACGCAGACCTGGTCGCCCACGGCCTTTTTCAGCGCCTCGCCGGTGCGGCGCAGGAGCGCATCGCCGTCGCCGTGGCCGAGCTGGTCGTTGACCTGCTTCAGGCCGTTCAGGTCGACCGCGATCACGCTGACCGGCCACGGGCCCTTGCGGCCCAGCCGCGCGAGCTCGTCTTCGTAGTAGGCGCGGTTGTAGAGCTTGGTCAGTACGTCGTGCTTGCCGAGGAATTCGACGTAGGCCTCGGCCTTCTTGCGCGCGGTGATGTCGGTCAGCGACACCAGCACCTGGTCCCATTCCGCCTCGCGGCCGGGAAACACCGACCACTGCATGAACACGTCCACGGCCCGGCCATCCAGCGCGTAGTTGATGACTTCGCGCTGCTGCCAGAGTTTCTCGTTCCAGAGGTCGATCAGCTGCTCGGCGAACTGGATGCGCATATTGTCGCGGAACACGTCGCCCAGGCGCGAGAGCAGCTCTTCCTTGGTCGACGCGCTGAACATCAGCAGGGTTTGCTGGTTGACGTCGAGCACGCGGATTTCCTGCATGCAGCGCGAAATGAAATCCGGATGCACGTTGAGGAAGGTGCGGAAATCCGAGATGCCCGCGCCGCGGACTTCATCGAGCAGCACCTTGACCGCGCTGAAATCCTCGACCCACAGCGAGACCGGCGAATGCTCGAACAGGCCCAGCGCGTATTGTTCGCTGCGGCGCAGCTCGCGTTCGGTGGCCACGCGCGCAGTGATGTCCTCGATCGACAGCAGCACGCGTTCCCAGGTGGCCTCATGGCCGGGCATGACGGTGGCATCCAGGCGGATGTCCAGCCTCTTGCCTTCCAGCGTGTAGTTGACGGTCTGGCTTGAAAAGCGCAATTCGCCRTCCCACAGCTGGCCGAGCTCCTCGACGTGCTGGTCGAACATTTCGTCGCGAAAGACGGTGTCCAGGTTATTGACGAGGTCGGTGAGGTCGGCGGCGCGGAAGAGGTCCAGCGTGCGCTGGTTCACGTCCAGCACGCGGATCCGTGCCGAGCAGTGCGCGACTTCCTCCGGATTGGCGCGCAGGTGGCCGCGCAGGTCGGTCACGCCCCGCGCGCGCAGGGCCTGGAAGTGCTCGCGCACGGCGCTGAAGTCTTCCAGCCACAGCGAGACTGGCGCCAGCTGGAACAAGGCTTTGTATTCGTTGTCGGTCCGCGGCGTGTCGGTCGTTGCTATCAGTGCGTCTTTTCCCAATCCCTATCCCCATCCCAATCCCGTTTGGCGCGGGCCAGTGGCTGGCACGCGTGTGGCACGGCTGGCTTTGTGCCGCCTCGGATTTACCGGGGCCGCCGCCATGCTCGCTACGAGCGATAGCATAGGGCAGCAGGGGAGGGAATGGGTGATGTGTGGCGTAAATACCCACACGTGGCGCCCGCCGTCGCGTCAGCCCTGGCGGGAGAGCTCGGCGATGCGCGCGGGTGCGTACCGGTGCTGCGCGTTCTCTTGCTCGGCGATCAATTGCAGCGTCGCCGCCTGCAGCAGCGAGCCGGCGGTCAGGTGCGAGGCCAGGGTGCGCAGTTCATCGAGCTTGCCGCTGGCAGCGGAGTTGGCATGAGTCATCTCGGTCAAGGTCTGGACAGGAACCCGGCCGATGGTATCGGCAAGCCCGGGGGGGCTGCTTTGTCCCTGGTCATGCTCCGTGCGTGCGGCGTTGTCTTTTGTGTCCAGGCCAGCCCTGGCATCGGTGCGCGCCAGGCGATGCGCCGGGTCGGCGCGGCGGGCGGTGCAAAGGCGCAGGGCGAAGCCCACGGTGTCGATGGCGAGCGGAAGGGAGGGATGTGGCATCTGGTTCTCCTTGGGAGCGCGGCCTGCCAGTTTCGGCAATGTTCGCAAGAATGCCGGGCCGGTCCGCCGCTGCCTAGTGCGCTGCGATGAACGGCGCGATGCCAGGAACGAATGGTGGCGCGAGGCGACGGATGTGGCGCGCCATGCCCGTCGCCTGCCCTCCATCATCGGCCGCTATGGCCGCTACGGCTGGTCCGCCAGGCGCGCCACCACCGCAGCGAGCGTGCGCAACGCGCGTTCGATCTCTGGCGTGATCGGCGTGCCGCAATTGAGCCGCAGGAAATGGTCGAAGCGGTTGGAGTTGGAGAACATCACGCCGGGCACGACGCGGATGCCCGCCGCCATGGCCTGGTCGAACACAGCTTCGGACGGGACCGAGCCCGGCAGCTCGACCCACAGGTGCAGGCCGCCGTTCGGGTTGGAGGCACGCGTGCCAGCGGGAAACTCCGCGGCAATCGCCTGTGCCACCTGCGCACGCTGGCTGCGCAATTGCTCGCGCAGGCGCCGCAGGTGCCGCTCGTACGCGCCGGAACCCATGAACTCGGCCGCCGCCATCTGCGCCAGCAACTCGTTGGGCCGCGACTGGCTGTACTTGAGCATTTCCACGCGCGCCTGCCACTTGCCCGCGGCGATCCATCCCAGCCGCATGCCAGGCGCCAGGATCTTGTGCAGCGAGGCACAATGGATCACGCCGCCGCTGCGGTCCCAGGCCTTGAGGGCAGCCAGCGGCGCGTCCCCGTCCGCCAGGGCGGAGAAGCAATCGTCCTCGATCAACGCGATGGCGCGCGCATCGCACCAGGCCACCAGCTGCGCCTTGTTGGCGTCCGGCATGATGCTGCCCAGCGGATTCTGCAGGTTCGGCACCACTACCACGGCGCGTATGTTGTCGTAGGTCTGCGCGGCCAGCTCCAGCGCTTCAAGCGAGATGCCGGTCTGCGGGCTGCTGGGAATCTCCAGCGCGCGCATGCCCAGGCTCTCCAGGATCTGCAGCAGGCCGTAGTAGGTGGGCGACTCCACGGCAATCACGTCGCCGGGCTGTGCCACCGCCCGCAGGGCGAGGTTGAGCGCCTCGGTGCAGCCGTGGGTCACCAGGATGTCTTCCGGCGCGACCGTGATGCGCGAGAGCAGCGCGTTGCGCGCCAGCACGGCGCGAAAGGCCGGATGGCCGCTGGCGTCGGCCGCGCTGCCAAACAGCTGGGGATGCAGGCGCAGCGCGCGCGCCGCCGCATTGCGCAGGCCTTGCGCCGGGTACAGCGCGGGCGCGCCGCAAGCGCCGGCAAAATTCACCGCGACCGGTTGCTGGCGCCCGCGCGCGGTGATGGCGGAGATGCGCTCATGGATGCCCACGTATTGCGCGGGGTCGGGCAGCGTGGCGGCAGGCTCTTCGATCGGCGCCAGCGGCTTGTGCCGGCGGTGCCGCACGAAGTAGCCCGAGCGCGGCCTAGCCTCGAGCAGGCCATCGCTTTCCATCTGCCGGCAGGCCTGCAGCGCGGTCGACAGGCTCACGCCGTGCAGCTCCATCAGCGTGCGCACGGAGGGCACGCGGTCCCCCGGCTTCAAAACGCCCGTTTCGATGGCGTGCAGGTAGTGCTGGGCAAGCTGGCGGTAGAGGGGGGTGGATTCCATGCAGCATGGTGGCGCGGCGGCGGCCGGCGCAACAGGTACAGATCAGGGTCTTCTGTATCGTAACAGATGGTTTGTTATGCCTCTGTTGCGGTTCACAAGACAGAGGCGTGTGCCTGTTTCGGTCCGGCCTGCATCGGTAGTCTGGAACCCTGTCAAAGCCAGGGAGCCGGCATCATGCAAAACTATCGTTCAGACCCGATCGTCCCCACTGTCCAGCCCGTCCAGCCCACGCGCGCCAAGCTGGCTAGCGCCGAGCCGCAAGCGCAGGTGCTCGACCTGGAAAGCGGCCGCGTGCTGCGCTTCCATGCCAAGGCCGGCACGACCCTGTGCGTGCTGGAGGGCGAAATCGAACTCACCGAGGCGCCGCGCTGGCTGGCCGGCACCGTGTGGCGGCAGCCGCGCCGCCTGCCTGCCGGCAGCGTGGTGGCGCTGTCGCCCGGCTGGGTGGAAATGCTGGCCCGGCAGGCGGCCACGCTGGGGCTGCAGGCACCCGCGGCCGGGCCCTGGTGGACCCGCTGGCTGCGCCCGGCGCAGGCATGAACAGAGGGAGCGCAACGAAGGGGGATGAGCCGGCGCAGGCCTCGCGCACACCTGGCCGGGACGGCCGCCCCGGGGTGGTCAGTCCTGCTGGCCGTGCGCGCTCAGCATGGCATGGGCCACCAGGTCCAGGGCGGGCCGCGTGTCGCCGTTCTTGTCGGTCCAGACCTTGGGCGTGAGGCTGCCTGACAGCGCGACCGATTCGCCGTCCTCCAGCGCCAGCAGCCCTGCGCGCACCTTGTCGGCGAACGCGATGACATTGACGATGACGGTGTCGCCATCGTTGATCGCGGCCTTGAGCTTGGCGGTCACGTACTGGCTGCCGCCCTGGCCGGAACGTTCGCTGGCGTGGCCGTGGAGCCGGCCGCTGACTAGTGCGTCGATCATCTTTCTTCCTTGCTGGTTATCTTGCCGGGGTGCGGAAGATCTCACAATTTCGCGCGCTCGTGGCAGAGAATGCGGGCCCTGGCGCTAAAAACGATAAAATTGCGGTCCGGCCAGCCCAACGCTCAACCAGAGTGCAGTCCGCGCCCCTTCCAGGGCCGACCCACCGGCCGCAGAATTCCAGGTTCCCATGCTACGTCTAAGTGAAGTCAAACTCCCGCTCGACCACGCCGAGAGCGATCTCAAGGCCGTGGTCCTCGCCCGCCTCGCCGAACTCGGTGTCAAGGCCGATGGCCTGACCGGGTTCACCGTGTACCGCCGCGCGCACGATGCCCGCAAGCGCTCCGATATCAAGCTCACCTACATCCTCGATATCGCGGTGAAGGACGAAGCCGCGGCGATCAAGCGCATGGCCGGCAAGCCGAACTGGAGCGTGACGCCGGACATGGCTTACCGCTTCGTCGCACAGGCACCCGCACCGGGTACCACGCTGCGCCCGGTGGTGATCGGCATGGGCCCGTGCGGCTTGCTCGCCGGCCTGATCCTGGCGCAGATGGGCTTCAAGCCCATCATCCTGGAGCGCGGCAAGGAAGTGCGCGAGCGCACCAAGGACACCTTCGGCCTGTGGCGCAAGAGCGTGCTGAACCCCGAGTCGAACGTGCAGTTCGGCGAGGGCGGGGCGGGCACTTTCTCCGATGGCAAGCTCTACAGCCAGATCAAGGACCCGAAGCACTACGGCCGCAAGGTGCTCGATGAGTTCGTCAAGGCCGGCGCACCGGAGGACATCCTCTATCTCGCGCGCCCCCACATCGGCACCTTCCGCCTGGTCAGCATGGTGGAGAAGATGCGCGCCGAGATTTTCGCGCTGGGCGGCGAGGTCCGCTTCGAGACCCGCGTCGAGGACGTGGATATCGAGGGCGGCAAGATGCGCGGCCTCAAGCTGTCCAACGGCGAATACCTGCAGGCCGACCACGTCGTCCTGGCGGTGGGCCACAGCGCGCGTGATACCTTCGAGATGCTGCATGAGCGCGGTGTGTTCATGGAGGCCAAGCCGTTCTCGCTGGGTTTCCGCATCGAGCATCCGCAGGGCATGATCAACAGCAGCCGCTTTGGCAAGTTCGCTGGCAACAAGCTGCTGGGCGCCGCGGACTACAAGGTGGTGCACCACGCCAGCAACGGCCGCGCGGTCTACAGCTTCTGCATGTGCCCGGGCGGCACGGTGGTGGCCGCGGCCTCGGAGCCGGGCCGCGTCGTGACCAACGGCATGAGCCAGTACATCCGCGCCGAGCGCAATGCCAATGCCGGCATCGTGGTGGGCATCACGCCGGAGGATTTCCCCGGCGGCCCGCTGGCCGGCATCGCCTTCCAGCGCCATTGGGAAGAGCGCGCCTTCGAACTTGGCGGGCGCAACTACAACGCGCCGGCGCAGCTGGTGGGCGACTTCATCGCGCGCCGGCCGTCCACGGCGATGGGCACGGTCGAGCCCTCTTACAAGCCGGGCGTCACGCCGACTGACCTGTCCACCGCGCTGCCCGACTACATCATCGAAGCCATCCGCGAGGCGCTGCCCGAACTGGACAAGAAGATTGCCGGCTTCGCCATGCATGACGCGGTGCTGACCGGCGTGGAAACGCGCACGTCGTCGCCGCTGCGCATCCGCCGCAAGGACAACTACCAGAGCATGAACGTGGAAGGGTTGTACCCGGCCGGCGAAGGCGCTGGCTATGCGGGCGGCATTTACTCCGCGGCCATCGATGGCATCGAAGTGGCCGAGGCCGTGGCGTTGAGCATCGTCAACGGCAAGGCGGCCTGAGCGAGCCCAGGCTGGCTTAGCGCCCGGCAGCCTGGGTTGCTTCGAGCCAGGCCGCCGCTCCCAGCCCGGCCGCGCGCCCGCTGGCAAAGCATGCGGTCAGCAGGTAGCCGCCGGTGGGCGCTTCCCAGTCCAGCATCTCGCCGGCGCAGAACACGCCCGGCACGGCGCGCAGCATCAATTGCGCGTCCATCGCCTCGAACGCGACGCCGCCCGCGCTGCTGATCACTTCATCGATCGGGCGCGCGCGCAGCAGGCGCACGGGCAGCGCCTTGAGCGCTGCCGCCAGCCGCGCGGGGTCGGCAAATTCTTCCTTTGACAAGCATTCGCGCAGCAAGCCGGCCTTGACACCGGTGATGCCCAGCTTGCTCTGCAAGTGGCTCGATAGCGAGCGCGCGCCGCGCGGGCGCTGCACCGCTTCGGCCACGCGTTCAGCCGGCAGGCCTGGCGCCAGGTCGAGATGGATCGTGGCCTCGCCGGTGGTTTCGAGCAGGTCGCGCATTGGTGCGCTCAGCGCATAGACCAGGCTCCCCTCGATGCCGCCGGCCGTGATGACGAACTCGCCCTGGCGATAGTGCTCCACGCCATCGCGCTCGCGCAGCCCGATGGCCACGGCCTTCAGCGGGTGGCCGGCAAAACGTGTGCGGAAGTGCTCGCTCCAGGCTACGTCGAAGCCGCAGTTGGCGGGGCGCAACGGGGCGATGTCCACGCCGCGCGCTGCCAGCAGCGGTACCCATGCGCCGTCGGAACCCAGGCGTGCCCAGCTGCCGCCRCCAAGTGCCAGCACCGTGGCATCGGCCTGGACCAGCAGCTCGCCCTCGGGCGTGCCAAAGCGCAGCTGGCCCGACGCATCGTCCCAGCCCAGCCAGCGACGGCGCATATGGAACTGCACGCCGGCCTCGCGCAGGCGGTGCAGCCACGCGCGCAGCATCGGCGCGGCTTTCATGTCGGTGGGAAAGACCCGGCCCGAGCTGCCGACGAAGGTCTCGATGCCGAGGCCGTGCACCCAGCCGCGCAGCGCTTGCGGATCGAAGCCGGCCAGCAGCGGTGCGATTTGCGCGCTGCGCTTGCCATAGCGCCCGAGGAAGGGCTGCGCCGCTTCGGAATGCGTGAGGTTCATGCCACCGCGCCCGGCCATCAGGAACTTCCGGCCAACCGAGGGCATGGCGTCATACACGTCCACGCGAAACCCGCGCGCGGCCAGCACCTCCGCCGCCATCAGGCCTGCGGGGCCGCCGCCGATCACGGCAACGCTGGCGGCGGGGAGGGAGGCGGCGGGTGCAGACATGGGTTGAATCCGGGGCAAGGCGGTCGATCGCGCAAAGGGGCGCAAGGCAGGGTGCGGCGGATCGGATTATATAGGGCAGGGGCAACTGCTAAGATCGCCCCTTCCCTTGTGCCACTGGTCTCCCGCGCCTCCCATGCCCTTGCCGTCCCGCTTGTCGTTGCCTCTTCCCGCCGCGCGGGCCTTGGTTCTGGTCTTGCTGGTCGTGCTGGGCCTTGTGGCCGGCGTGCACCCGGCGCTCGCGCAGGAAACCGCGCAGGGGTTGCAGGAAAAGGCGATGAAAGGCGATTTCCTGTCCCAGCGCAACCTCTCGTACTGCCTGCAGTCCGGGTGCCTCGGGCTGGAGCGCGACCGCGTCAAGGCTTGCATGTGGCGCAAGGTGATCGTGCTGTCCGGCGAACGCCACGTCACCGACCTGGACACCGCCAACCTGGAGTACGTCTGCGCAAAGCTGAGCACGGCCGAGCGTGACGCGGCCATGCGCCAGGCCGAGGCGCTGGCCAGGCAGATCTACGGGGCGCGCCGCTGAGTCCCTTTGCCCTTTGCCCTTTGGCCCGCCGAGGCGGGGGGTTAAAATGGCGGTTTAGCGCAGTCACGCATCGCCATGCCCACCGCTTCGCCATCCACCCAGTCCATCGTAGGCGCCACCCAGCAATGGCTGGAGCGCGCGGTGATCGGCCTCAACCTGTGCCCCTTCGCCAAGGCGGTGCACGTGAAGCGGCAGATCCGCTACACGGTGAGCGATGCCACCGATACCGAGGGCGTGCTTGCCGATCTCGAAACCGAGTTGCGCACGCTCGCCGATGCCGACCCTGCCGAGATCGACACGACCCTGCTGATCGTGCCACGCGCGCTGGCCGGGTTTCTCGACTACAACGATTTCCTCTATTTCGCCGAGCGCTTGCTCAAGAGCCTGCGCCTGGCGGGCATCCTGCAGATTGCCAGCTTCCATCCGCATTACGAGTTCGGCGGCAGCGAGCCGGACGACATCGAGAACTACACCAACCGCGCGCCTTACCCCATCCTGCACCTGCTGCGCGAAGACAGCATCGCGCGGGCCGTGGCGGCTTTTCCCGATGCGTCGGATATCTACGAGCGCAACCAGGAAACCATGCGCCGGCTCGGCCACGACGGCTGGCGCAAGCTGATGACCGAGGCCGGCGGGACATAAAAAACGCGCCGTGGAAGCGGCGCGTTTCAGCTTGTGGACAGCAGCGCGCCGTTGGCATGGCGCGAGTCAGATTCAGCCGGCGGCAGCCGGCTCCTGCGTATAGAAGCGCGCTTCCATCTCTTCCAGTCCCAGCGTGCGCAGCACTTCGTTCAGCCGCTCGGCCGGGCGGCGGCGCGGCAGGTCCTTGTACTGCGCGATGATGAGCTCGTTCTTCATCGAATGCTCCCAGCCCACCAGCTCGGTCACGCTGACCTGGTAGCCGTGCGCCTCCAGCTGCAGGCAACGCAGCACGTTGGTCACCTGGCTGCCGAACTCGCGCGTATGCAGCGGGTGGCGCCAGATCTCGGTCAGCGGATTGCCGGCCAGCAGCTTGCCCTTGTTCTTGCGCAGCACGCCGGCCACCTCGGCCTGGCAGCACGGCACCACCACGATGTACTTGGCGCGCTTTTCCAGCGCGAAGCGGATCGCATCGTCCGTGGCCGTGTTGCACGCGTGCAGCGCGGTGACGATGTCGATGGTGGGCGGAAGCTGATTGGACGTGATCGAATCCGCGACCGACAGGTTCAGGAACGACATGCCCTTGAAATCCAGCCGGCTGGCGAGCTCTTGCGAGCTGCGCACCAGTTCCTCGCGCGTCTCGATGCCGTAGATGTGCGACTGGTCGAGCTGCGCCTTGAAGAACAGGTCGTACAGGATGAAGCCGAGGTAGGACTTGCCGGCGCCGTGGTCGACCAGCGTCACGTCGGGGTGATCCTGCTTGAGGTCCTGCAGCAGCGGCTCGATGAACTGGAACAGGTGGTAGACCTGCTTGAGCTTGCGGCGGCTGTCCTGGTTCATCTTGCCGTCGCGCGTGAGGATATGCAGCGCCTTGAGCAGCTCGATGGACTGGCCGGGACGGATTTCGTGGGGACTGGGCGCCGGTGCGGCGGGCGTCTTGGACGCCGGGGACTTCTGGGCCATCTGGGATGTCTGGAACCTGGGGAAAAGCGGTGAGGCGTGCGCCAAAGCCGGACGACGCTGCGCCGGTACAACGGCAGTTTACCGAAAGTCGCGCTTGCCCGGGCGAGTGGTGCAACCGGCGCATGCCGGCGCCGCCTCGCCAGGCCCCCTGAACAGCCCGCTAAACAGCCCGCTAAAGCAGGCAGTAATCCACGGGTACGAGCGGCGGCGGCAGCGCGGTCTCGCCCAGCGCTTCCTTCATGCCGATTTCGATGGTGCGGCAGAGCGCATCGAGCGGCAGGTCGTTGGCACTGGTGCCGAACGGTTCTTCCAGCTCATCGCCCAGCGCATCCAGGCCGAAGAAGGTGTAGGCGACGATGGCCACCACGACGGGCGTGACGAAGCCGATGGTATCCACTAGCCCGAACGGCAGCAAAAAACAATACAGGTAGGCGGTACGGTGCAGCAGCAGCGTGTACGAGAACGGGATGGGCGTGTTGTGTATGCGGTCGCACGCCACCGCCGTGGCCGTCATGGCCGACAAGGTGTCGTCGATGCCGGCGGCGAGGCAGGGCTCGACGCGGTGCTGCCGCACGCACTGGCCCAGGTCTTCGCCCATGCGCATCATCAGTAAGGCGGGCGCATTGGTGCTGCGCTGCAGGTCGGCGAGCTCCGCCGGGCGCAGCCACGCGGAGTCCAGGCCGGTGGCGGCGCTGGCGCCGCGCAAACGGTTGCGCAGCGTGTACGCGTAGGCAATCGTGCGGGAGATCATGCGCACGCGCGCGTCGCTCAGGCCCGCCGGTTTATGGCCGGCGCTGTCCGGCACGTTGTCCGCGATCAGGCTGAGGCATTGCCGTGCCAGGTTCTGGCTGCGCACCACCAGCTCTCCCCACAGCTTGCGCCCTTCCCAGAAGCGATCGTAGGCGGCGGTATTGCGAAAGCCCAGGAAGATGGCCAGCGGCAGGCCGATCAGCGTGAAGGGGATGGCCGTGAGCGTGACCTTGTGCTGGAAGAACGCGCCGTGGCTGAGCGTGACGGCAACCGCTACCAGCAGGTTCACCAGCAGCACGCGCCAGATGCGCGACAGGATCGAGCCTCGCAGGACCAGGAACAACCTCAGTCCCGATGGGCGGTCTCGCACAATCATCTGTGATCCTCTGGCATTGCGGCACGGCGTTCCGTCGATGGGCAGAAGTGTACATTTTTCGCCATGGCGGTGGGTTGCTGGCGGTGCCGCGGCTCAAGTTTCCGGCGAATCGGCCGATGGTGTTGTGTGCGCCAAAAGGGACCGAGATCCCGCAGCGCATCAATGACATCCCCGGCTTCAAGGGCCTGCCTGGCAGGCCACGGGCACCGGGCGGCCGCGCCATGGCGCAGCGGCGGCGCGGCACTGCCGAGGCCGGGATTGCGGACGACCCCGAGGACGGGGCGGAGCCGTCCGGACACGATCCATCAAGGGAACAACCGAATGGAAAACCGGGGACAAGACACAGAGGCCGGCGGCTTGCAGATTAGCCTGGACGACAGCGCGCGGCAGCTGCGCGCGGCATATGCCGCCATGCCGGGCCGCATGGCGCCAGACCGCGCCGCGGTGCAAGAGGCGCTGGCCAGGGGCGGCTGGGCGGAGGCGAAACTGGATACCGCGGCAATCGGCGCCTTTCTCGCGCAATGCCAGCGCGCCATCGAGGGGACGCCCGTGGAGGCGCTGATCGGCGAACTGACCGACGGCTACTTCGATCTCAGCGTCAGCAGCGACAACCTGAGCGTGCGGCTCAACCTGCTGCCGCCGCAGGGCGGGCGCGAGGTGACACGGGACGATATCCGTGCCGCGCTGGCCGAGCGCGGCGTCAAGGCCGAACCGGACAGCGCGGCACTGCGTGGCGCGGTCGAGGCCGGCTATTGCGACGGGCTTGAGATTGCCACGGGACGCGCGCCGCTGCCTGGCACGCCGGCGCGCTTCGAGAGCCTGCTGGCCCCTCCCAAGCCGCTGGTGGCCGAGGACGAAAGCGGCCGCATCGACCTGCGCGACCTGGGCACGCTATTGCTGGTGAATCCCGGCACGCCGCTGATGCGGCGCATCCCGGCACGCCAGGGCAGCGACGGCATCGACGTCTTCGGCAAGGTCGTGCCCGCTGTGCCGGCCATCGATCCGCCTTTTGCGGACGGCCTGACCGGCGTGGCGCCGGATCCCGCCGATCCCGAGGTACTGGTGGCGGCGATCTCCGGCTCGCCGGCCTTGTCGGCGCAGGGCGTATCGGTGAGCCCGGTGGTCGATGTGGAAGCGGTCGACATGCACTCCGGCAACGTCACCTTCGACGGCACGCTGCGCGTCAACGGGGATATCAGGACCGGCATGACCGTGCGCGTGACCGGCGACGTGATCGTCAGCGGCACCATCGAGGCTGCCCATGTGGAGGCGGGCGGTAATGTGGTGGTGAAAGGCGGCATCATTGGCAAGGCCGAGGGCACACATCAAGGCTCACATCAAGGTTCACATCAGGGCGCCGAGGGTGTCGCGCTGGCGCGGGTGACCTGCAAGGGCTCGCTGCATGCGCGCTTCATCGAAAGCGCGGTGGTCGAGGCCGGCACCGAGGTCAAGGTGGAAAGCGGCATCCGCCAGAGCGATGTTTCCGCCGGGCGCAGCATCATTGCCGGCAGCCCCAAGGGCGGCCAGGGCAACATCACCGGCGGGCGCTGCCGTGCGCAACTGGCTGTGCGTACCGCCACCCTTGGCGCCTCCGCGGGTACCGCCACCACCGTGCAGGTGGGCACCAATCCCTACGCCGAAGCCGAGAAGGCCGAGCTTGAGGCCCAGCGCCGCCAGCTGGAGGCGGAGCAGGCCAAGGTGCAGCAACTGGTCAGCTTCTTCGCCAAGAATCCCGAGAAAGCGGTGGGCGACCTGCGCGAGAAGGCGCGCGCCACGCTGTTCAAGCTTACCCGCGACTCGATTGCGCTTGACGCCAGGCTCGCCAAGCTTGCCGAGCAGCTTCGCCCGTCTCCCGAGGCGGTCATCGAGGTGAGCCGGCGCATTCACGGCGGTTGCAGCCTGCATATCGGGCAGAAGTCGATGAAGATCATGGAGGACAAGCCGGGCGGCCACATCCGGCTGGTGGAGGACCGCATCGCGCTGGTCTGAGTCCCCCTGCGTCCCGTCGCACGCCGGCCGCCGCGCTCTTGCGCGGCGGTTTTGCATGTGCCGCACGAAACACAATGCGGAACACGACGCGGAACACGTTACGTGACGCGTAACATGCCCCGGCCCCGCCCGGGCCGCGGCGCCCGAGCCCCCGCGCAAGCGCCAATCCCTTGCCCCACAAGGCGCAGCGGCCAGCCCGGCTCCGCCAGAGAGCCCGCGCCGGCGGCTGGCACGTGCCTTGCAAAGTAGCCTGTCAGGCGTCCCCGCTGGCGCCGTTCCAGAAAAAGACAACAGGAGGGATCATGGACATGGCACTCACCAGCCGGGCAGGCGTAGACAGCATCACCTCGCGAGGCGTCTCGCCGGTCGTGCCATCGGCCATGTCGGCGCGGCAGGTTGCCAGGCTGCCGCTAGCGTCGCACGGCACGGCGCCGCTCAGGGCGGTGGTGATCGACGAATGCGCGCTGCTGCGCCTTGGCCTGGCCCGCATGCTGGAGAGCATGCCTGGCGTGGAGCAGGTGGACGGCGTGGATCCCGATGATCTCTCCATGCACGGGACGACGATCCGCGAGGCCGGCTTGCTGGTGTTTGGCATGCCGCAGGACGTGACCAGCGGCTGGCGCCTGCTGCGCAAGCTGCGGAGCATGCTGCCCGCCCAGCGGGTGCTGCTGCTGTCGGACAATATGTGGCTGCACATGCCGCCGCCGGAGATGGGCTACGGCATCTGCTGCTGCCTGCCCAAGACAGCAGCCCTTGTGACCCTGGAAGCCGCCATCAGCAGCATGCTCGAGGCCGAGGTGCTGGCCGCCTGAGCCGCGCTTCAATCCACCCCGGCTGCGTCTGCCACGGCGGCGATCCTCTCCCGCAGCCAGAGGATTGCCGGATCGGCATGGTTGCGCGGATGCCAGGCCGCGAACAAGGAAAACCCGTTCGCCTCGACGGGCAGCGCAAAGGCGTCTAGCCGGTCGCCATAGCGTTGCGCCAGCCGGCGCGGCAGCGTGGCCACATAGTGGCTGTGGCTGAGCAGTTCCGGCACCAGGGTGAAGGTCTGCACCGATAGCACCACCTTGCGCCGCCGCCCCAGCGCCTCCAGTTGCTCATCCATGTAGCCGTGGAAGCTGCCGCCGCTGGTGGAGACCAGCACGTGCTCCAGCGCGCAATACGCATCCAGGTCCAGCGGGCGCATGCCGCGCGGATGGTGCTTGCGCTGGACCATCACGAAGCGCTCGTCGAGCAGCTTCCTTGCCTTCATCGACGGCGCCACCATCCGCTCTGAGCCGATCAGCAGGTCCACTTCGCCCAGATCCAGCCTGGCGCCGATGGTGGCGGGATCCGCTGCCACGAATGCCATCTGCACACCCTGGCCCGCCACCCCCGACAAGGTTTCCATCAGCCGTAGCCCGAGCACGGCAATGGCGTTGTCGCTGGCCGCCACCACAAAGCGCCGCGTATCGGTCAGCGGGTTGAACGCCGCGCGGTGGCGCACCACGGATTCCAGGTTCTTCAGGGCCGCATGCAGCGGCTCGGCCAATGCGTTGGCCAGTGCGGTTGGCGTCATGCCGCGGCCCGTTTCCGTGGGGATGAGCAAGGGATCGCCAAAGACATGCCGCAAGCGCGCGAGCTGGGTGGAAACGGCGGGCTGGGTCAGGTGCAGGCGCGCCGCGGCCCGCGTGACATTACATTCCGCCAGGAGCGTGTCCAGCGAGACCAGCAGGTTCAGGTCGATGCCTCTGAGATCAATCATGTTGATACGTCGGATATCAGTAATTGATTTCAAAGATAGGTGGGCGCTGCCTAGAGTGCAATCGTGCTCGCACATCGACGCGCCATCTCATCGGAGGAGAACGACATGGACATGAACATGGACACGAACCTGAACACGAACATGAAGGCCTGGATGCTCGACCAGCCCGGACAAGCCCTGGCATTGCGCGACGTGCCTGCGCCGCAGCCGCGAGCAGGCGCAGTGGTGGTGCGGATGGAGGCGGTGCCGCTCCTGAGCTACACCCGCGCGTACCTGCAAGGCGCGCTGCCCTACGCCTACCCGCCGGGGCCTTTCACCCCCGGCACCAACGGCATCGGGCGGATTGCCGCGGTGGGCGAAGGCGTGCAATCGTTGCAGGTTGGCCAGCGGGTCGCCGTGAATCCGCTCTGGCGCAGTAGCGAAGCCGGCCCGGAGCCCGAACAGGCCCTGATCGGGCTGACCGGCATCAGTGCTGGCAGCGCTGCCATGCTCGCCGCTTTCCCTCACGGCACGCTACGCGAGCTGGCCGAGATGCCGGCCTCGACATTGATTCCGCTGCGCGGGCTCGACCATCTGAGCTCCGCGCGGCTGGCGGCGCTGGCCAAGTTCGTCGTGCCATTCGGCGGCCTGCGCCGCGGCAGGCTGCAGGCGGGCGAAACGGTGGCCATCAATGGCGCCAGCGGATACTTTGGCAGCGCGGCGGTGATGGCGGCGCTTGCCATGGGTGCTGCCAGGGTCATCGCGCTAGGGCGGCGCGCCGCCTCGCTGGAACGGCTGGCCGCGCTTGGCGGCGGCCGGGTGACGCCGGTGGTCCTGCACGGCGAAGCCGACGCGAACGCCGAGGCGATCCGCGCAGCCGCGGGCGGCCGGCTGGACCTGGCCTTTGACATGGTCGGGCAGGCGAGCGATGCCAGCGCCACGCTCGCCGCGCTCAAGAGCCTGCGGCGCGGCGGTCGGCTGGTGCTGATGGGCAGCATGACGGTGCCGCTGCCGATTCCCTATGGCGAGATGCTGCGCAACAACTGGGAGCTGATCGGCCATTTCATGTACGAGAGCGCCGATTACCTTGCCTTGGTGGCACTGGCAGCCTCGGGTCAGTTAGCGCTGGATGCGGTGCGGTTGGAAACCTTTGCCTTCAGCGAACTGGAAAGTGCGATCGATGCGGCGGGGCGCATGGATGGGCTGGCATGCACGGTTGCGCTGCTTGGGGCGGGTGGGGTGTGACTGGGGGGAGGCGGAGCGTCAACGCGTCCATGCCACCGACAGCCAAATAGGCATCTTGCAGCACTCCCAAGTATGAACCACGTTCACTTGTCTGTAAATTCAGACATGTAGCTATTCAGTATCGCAAATGGCAGGTCTATGTTGATCCTTCGTCACAACCGTTCCCCATCGGCAGCGGTTGCGGCGATCGACGAGGGAAGCGTCGATTTTCTGAAGCCCCAACATAAGACAGGAAGAACATGCCACAAACTGCTCACGAAGCGGTGACCTCGCCTATGGACCCGGCCGGCACCCGCTTCACGCCAACCCGGCTCAGCGCCATCGCGCTCGCCTCTCTGGCGCTGACCCTGGGTGCCTGCGGCGGCGACGATCCCGTTGCTACCACCCCGGCTTCAACCACCCCGATAGCGGTCGCGGGCTGCGAACTGAACGGCACCACCGGGGGCGAAGCCGTGGTGCTGCCGGGCGACCCCAACGCGCCGGAGATCGCCACCGGCTATGCGCCCAAGAATACGGTCTATGCCAAGACCTATATGGCGGTGACCAACAACCCGGTCTCGACCAAGGCTGCCTGCGACGTGCTGAAGAACGGCGGCACGGCGGTGGACGCCGCGGTAGCGGCGCAGATGGTGCTGAACCTGGTCGAGCCGCAATCCTCCGGCATCGGCGGCGGCTCCTTCATCATGTACTACGACGCGGCCACCAAGCAGGTCACTGCTTACGACGGGCGCGAGATGGCGCCGGCCGCCGCCGACGGCAACTATATCCAATGGAAGTCCGCCGCCGACCAGACCACGCCGGCGCCTAACGCGACGCACAGTGGCCGCTCCATCGGCACGCCCGGCACGTTGCGCGTGCTGGAGCTGGCGCACGGCGAGCACGGCAAGCTGGCCTGGAAGGACTTGTTCTCTCCCGCCATCAAGCTGGCGACCGACGGGTTCCCGATTCCGCCCCGCATGGCTGCCGCGATCGCCTCGGCGGTCAGCAACCCGATGACGGCCCCGAGCATCAAGCGCGATGCCGAGATGGCCGGATACTTCCTCAATGCCGACGGCACCCCGCGCGCGGTCAACACCATCATCAAGAACCCGGCCCTGGCCAATGTGTTCACCTCGGTCGCCAGCGGTGGCGCGGATGCGTTCTACAAGAACGGCCCGATTGCCCAGGCTATCGTCGCCAAGATCCAGAACACTTACGGCGGCACCGCCACGCCGGGCCTGACCACGCTGGCTGACCTGGAGAGCTACGTCGCCAAGAAGCGCAAGGCGGTCTGCACGACCTATCGCGAGTACGAGATCTGCGGCATGCCGCCGCCGTCGTCCGGCGGCATCGCGGTGGCGCAGATCCTGGGCATCGTCGAGAACTACGAGATGTCGCGCTATGCGCCGTCGAACATGGACAAGAACGGCGGCCGCCCGAACGTGCTCGGCGTCCACCTGATGGCCGAGGCAGGCAACCTGGCCTWTGCCGACCGCAACAAGTATGTGGCGGACACCGACTTCATCGGCCTGCCGGGCGGCAGTTGGGAAAGCATGCTGAACAAGCCTTACCTGCGCAAGCGGGCGGACCTGATCAGCACGGTGGGCTCCATGACGCTGCCGGTCGCCGCGGGGGACCTCGGCGCTGTGCCGCTGGCCCCGTCGGTCATCAACGAGCACGGCACCACGCACCTGTCGCTGACCGACAAGTACGGCAACGTCGTCTCCATGACCACCACCATCGAGGCCGGTCTCGGCTCGTATCACTTCACCAACGGCTTCCTGCTCAACAACCAGCTGACCGACTTCAACGCGGCACCGGCCGATGCCGGCGGCGTGCCGATCGCCAATCGCGTGCAGCCTGGCAAGCGCCCGCGCAGCTCGATGGCGCCCACGCTGGTGTTCAAGCGCAATGCCGACGGCTCGCGCGGCGACTTCTACATGACCACCGGTTCGCCGGGCGGCGCCAGCATCATCCAGTACGTAGCCAAGACCCTGGTGGGCGTGCTGGACTGGAAGATGGACGCGCAGCAGGCCGTGTCGATGATCGACTTCGGTGGCTCAAACAACGCCACCAGCGGCATGATGGTCGGCGGCGAGCATCCCAACGTGGATGCCACCAAGCCGGCCGGCGGCCTGGCCGGCGACAACGATCCGCTGGTCAAGGGCCTGCGCGGGCTCGGTCACGTGGTCAACGTGACGGCGCAGTCGAGCGGCTTGAGCGCGATCATCCGCACCACCGTGGGCGGGTCGACGGCGCTGGTCGGCGGGGCCGATCCGCGTCGTGAAGGCGTGGTGCTGGGCGATACGTTCAAGCCATAAGCCGGGGCGGAAAGGTTTGCGGAAATTTCTCCGCATGCATTGGGAAGTGGCTGGTAGGCCGATGCGAGTCCGCTCGCTACAGTAACCACTTACCGCTCTCTCCCCGGGGGTGGTTTTCCCGAGAGGGCCTAATCCCTTGGTCCTCCTTCCGTGGCGCTGCATGCTCTTGCATGCAGCGCTTTTTTTTCCTCGCCTTCCCCACCGTCCCACCACGGGTTTCGCCTACCAGACCCGGATCTTGAGCTGCAGCGAGATGCAGCCATCCACCTTCCCCCGCATCGTCGGCACGTAGATCAGGTTTGCACCCACGCGCCCATACTCGACGCTGATGATGGGTGCCGCCATCGGCGACCATCCACCGTGATTGACATCCGGATACCCCCGCACCGCGCCAGCCGCGGCACCGATCCGCACCGGGCCAAGATGCAAAGGCTGCCAGGTGACGGTTGCATAGGTGGAGTGAAAGCGCATGCTGTTGCGGTACTCGCCGGCCGACAAGGTGAAATCCTCGGTGATGCGGACATCCGCGCCGAAGCCCCAGTTGGCCGCGTTGTAGTGCGCCGCATGATTGAAGTGGTAAGAGAAAAACCCGGCGTTCAGCCAGACCTGGGGGCTGAAGGCGGGCGCCGGCGTAGCCTGCGCCGAATCTGCCGGGGTGTCTGGCGGCGTGCTGTCATCCGCGCGAGCGGTGACGGCCCACAGGGATGCGCCTAGCGCAAACACCATCAGGAGCTTGCGCGAAAAAAGGCGATACCTCGCCGCGCCAGGAACTGGATAAGCATCCATGGCCGCTTCCTTGTCGATTGTCTTGGCTGGGAGCTGGCTGGACGCGACGCGAATCGGCGTGCGGGCGCAGCCATCCTGCGCGAGTCCGGCGTGGCGCCGGCGGCCCTAGGTGGCGGCGATGTGCATGATGTTCCCCGGTTGCGTGGCAAGTGCGAACGCGTACCGCGTGCTGCGCGGCCGCTTCGTCATCGGTCCCGGCGGCTAATTGGATCGGCGGGCCGGTTTTGTATTTATCGTGTTACCAGTCTGGTGCTTCGGCGCGTGGGATTCAATCAATCGAAAGCCGTAA
Organism: Cupriavidus sp. YAF13; assembly: GCF_052113425.1. NCBI lineage: Bacteria > Pseudomonadati > Pseudomonadota > Betaproteobacteria > Burkholderiales > Burkholderiaceae > Cupriavidus > Cupriavidus sp. YAF13. Next base: position 52,671 of record NZ_JBFRDD010000041.1, on the reverse strand, counting down.
GCCTATGGAGGGGATTGGAGGGCAGCGGATATCAACCTTCCGGAAAAAACGGGACATTGCGCGAGCTTGCGCAGGCAGGCGGGGGCGGGAGGGTTGATATGCCGCTGGCGGCTGCCAGGCGGCAGCGCCAGGGCATGGCGCAATCAGGCAAACACGCGTTTGACGATGCGGGCAGGCGAGCGCCGCGGCAGAGGCTGCGGCGCTTGGGTCATACGGGAGACGCGCTGGCGGAACTAGCCGGGCTGTGCGTCATCGCGCGCCAGGCCAGGTGCGCGGTGCCGGCGGGCGGCGCCGCACGCATGGCTTGCGCGCGCACATCCGGAAAATCCGCTGCGTCGAGCCAGACCGACAGGAAGGCGCCCATCGCATCGAGCAGCGTGTCCGAGTTGATGCCGGTCGGCCCGCCCACCTTCGGGCAGATGACCAGGTGGGTGCCCTCGTGCGAATACACGCGCAGCGTCTTGACGAGATCCGCCGGCTGCAGACGATGCTCCGAGCAGGGCACGCTTGGGAAGCCGAACGCCAGCAGGAATTCTTCTTCCTCGGCCTGCCCTGTGCAGAGAATCACCTTGGGACGCATGCGCTGGCGCTGCGCCGCGATAAAGCGGAAGCGCCCGCCCTGGCGGCAGAATTCCACATAGCGCCAGTTCGGGCTGAGGCACGGATTGCGGCGAAAGGACTCGATCTGCGACAGGTCCATCTGCTGCGGCTTGGGCAGGGGGTAGAGATTGATCTTGAACTCCCAGCCACGCGGCGCGTAGAGGTATTGGTCGAAGTAGCTGCGCCAGTCCAGCCCCGGCATGGTTTCACGCAGCGTGGCCGCGCGCGTCGCCGCCATGATGCGGGCGAGGCGCTGGTGCGTTTGCCAGCGCGGCATGTCGTGCCGGTGGCGCTCGCGGAATGCGCTATCCCAGGCAGGCGGCTCATGCACAGGCGCCAGCGAGGCACCCGGCGAAGACGCAAGCAGGTGCGGCTCCTTATCGCATATCCAGACAGCCGCGCCGATGTTCCCCCCCTCCATGCCGGCGTACGAAGAGAAATACGCGTCCAACTCCTCGCTGCTGAAAACTGATGTCATTTGATCTCTCATTCGTCGTGGCCCGTCATGCAAGTCCCTGCCGGCGCGCGCGGCGCGCGACAGGGCTCCCCAAGTGGCAGCGGCATGGCGCCGCGCGCCCGCGCGTGAATGACAAGGACTAGCGCAATCGCCGTGCCATCTGGCCGATGGCGCTAGCCGACGCGGCGCAGTGGCGGCGAGGGGCGGATGCGATCAGGCTGGAAGCCGCGCCAGATAAGGGGTTGCGGGCGATTTGCCTATGGCGGGGAATAGGGCGGATGTCGTGGGCCGCCGCGAGGCAGTGTTACGCCGCTGTTACGCGTTACGTAACGTGGGCGGTGTGGGGGAACGCGGAGGGTATCTTGCGTACTGCGCGAACGCGTCGTCGTACGGCGTCGGATGGCCGACTCAGCAGCATCAATTGCGGCGCGCGTACGCTTTTCTTCGCAACGAGGTAAGCGCGCGCCTGACCGTTCTGACGCACAAGCTTGGTTGGGCCGGCGCTGGACGCATTTTCGCTCCCTATGCCCAGCCTGGACGAGATCGGCGAGGTCACATTGAGCCGCGAGCGCCTTAATCTGGCCGACGTGCTGCAGGACAATGGCGTCGTTGAGTCGGGCGACCTGCCGGCGGCGGTAACGACGCAAACGCGCCCCGTATGCAAATGCCCGTTGCCAGCGCGCCAAAGACTGTCGTCGCAATCGAACGCACCGGCGGCAGGGGCGCCAACAAGCAGGCGGCGCGTTTCACTGGCTGGCGGCTCTAGTGTTGTTTGCGCAGGGCTGTACCCTTGCGGTGCAGCCCTCCAATCTAGGTGCTAGCATCAAGCATGCGCTCAGGCCGGGCTGGGGCGCACACGACGAATCTAGAATCTACCGTAGATGGGCAGGCCCCAAGATATTGGGCAGTGCAGAGCGACGGGGCCGTCGCGCAACTGTTGGGAAGAGACCACCATGTTAGCCAGATACGCTCGTAATGTTGCCAGCGGTGCTCGTCTCTATTGGCAAAGCCGTATTGCCCCGCATCCCATAACTTCGTTCGCGTTTTTTCTAGCGTTTTGCGCCGTAGAAATTTTGTTGATCGTGGCCGCGAGATTTGAGTTTTCGCTTGCGTGGTTAGCTGTTTGGCTAAGCTTCCTGGTCGGAGATATCAGCACATTAATAAGAGTGGCTAGATGTCGGAACTGTGGAATTCTTGTGGTACCCGCTCCCGCGTATCGTAAAGAGTGCCCGGTTTGCGGCCACATAATGTTTCCGTGAGCTTAATGCTCTCGTCAGAAAGCAACGTCACCCACTTTTCGCAAACCCCTCTGCTTTGGTCTTGTTGCCTTTGTCGTGGAACTTTGCGGCATGGCGTTTGGCTTTGCAATCGACTATGGCCCCCACAATCCGCTTTCCTTTGTGGCGTTCGGCATAGTGGTATTGGCTGCGCTCACCGAATTCGTCGCCATTATTTGGGGCTGGATTTAGATTTATCGTATTTTTCGTAGTTGGCGACACAAAGCGCGGCACTGAAGAAGCGCTGGCCGAGATAAGCTGTCCCCTCTGTTTGAAGCAAAGAATATCATTCAGCGTTATGCCGGCTACCAACTCGACCCCGGCGTCGAGTTTGAGGAGGTTGAGCCTTTCGTGGTACCCGCTGGCGCAAGCTACATCGTTGAGGCGGGCTTAGAGCTAAAGAAGGATGAAGAGGTCGCGGCCACGCAAATCGTCCACGTTGGCGCGGGCGAGATGGCAAGCTCAACGCAAAAGCGCGCCAAGTAGCCCAGTACATTCATGCGCGGTCCAGCTTACGCGCCGGCTTTGCGTCATGCGCAACGAGACGGTAGGCTCGGCTTCGCCGATTGGCTTGCGGCCATGACCGCGCCCAGCTCCGCCGCGAGTCATCGTCTTTGCCGGCCTTGCCGTTGTCGTCATCGCCTAGTCCAAAACCCGGTGCAGCTGGCTACATGAGGCCCAGAAACAACAAAGCCCAACCGGGAGGGCTGGGCTAAGTGTTTGATTCCTATGGTGCGAAGAGAGGAATCGAAAAACTTCCGTAATCCGGCATGAAATAAGGGATCTAGTGGCGATAGATGCGATTCATACCCCGTTGCATACCCCCAATTTCACGCAGTACCCCATAACGAGTGATTCTTTCGCCACTGTTGCCAAAGGTTGGCAAGGCGCCGTCAAACCCGAAGAGGGGCCGCGGGTGAAACACCTGCCAGAGGCATCGGACCGGGCTAGTTCTTGGAATGGGCAGCGGAAATTCGTGTCTAACTGCTCAGGCGCGCCAGGAGGCCGCGATGAGCATATGTATCAGAAACCTCACAATCTGCGTGGCCTTACTGCTGACCGGTTGCGTGGTAGTGCCTGCTTATGATGGCTATGGCTACCCGGCCTACGGCGCCTATCCCTACGAGCCTTACTATCCAGCCTACCCCTATGGCCCCTATTACAACTACGGTTGGTGGCCTGGAATTTATGGCGGTGCGGTTTTCTTCGGCGGCGGTGGCCATGGCGGGGGACGCCACGGCGGGCGCGGAGGTGGCCGCGGTCGCTGAGCCGTGTCGCTTCATTTCTTGCACGTCGCCATCACCCGCTCGTTCACGCCCAGCCGGTACAGCCTCGCGCCCACCTGAGTCAGTAAGGCCCGTCCCCTCGTTCTCCTGGTCCGTTAGCCGCTTCACCTGCTCCGCAGCGCGCTCGTCACGCCGGGTGCCCCTCAGATTTGAGGCTGCCGCTCCCCGCGGATATGATGGCGACTGAGGCGGCGGCGCTCTCGCCACGACGGATGGCGCCATGACCGCATCCCAGATGGAATCAACCGCGACTTCACAATGAAAACCCTCGGTATCGCTTTCTATTTCCTCGCTACTGCCGCGCTATCCGCTCAAGCAGTTGAAGCGCCTGACAGCCAATGGCAGCGCGTTGGGTTGTCGCTATCTGAGCTTGTTGGCCGTGGTTACGGCATTGCCGCGGTTACGAGCGACTCGTCTCCAAATGGGGTATCAACCGAAACGTTCTTCCTTCAAAGGGGCGAAAGCGCATACAAATGCATCGAGGTTCATGCCATTGATTTCAAGGCAAAAAAGTCTGCAGCGCTTTTTGATTGCTTTGAACTCGTTACGCCCTACGCAACACCTCGCGCCAAGTGAGGGGAGTACGCGGGACGGTGCGGGCCGTCTTGCGTCACCCTACGTGGCCTACCTAGACGCCCCCATCGCCGCCTTCAGCCTGACCTCATACCCGGCGTGCAGCGCCAGCTCGGCCAGCGCCGCCATCACCATAGATTTGACGCTCTCACACATGGCCCGCGCGGATGGTGAGGGCCGTGCAGGCGGTGCCCCTACTTGAGACGGCCCGATGAATTGCCGTGTGCTCATCCTCTTCGCGGTTGCTCTCATCTCTGCTTGTACGGGGCTACCGGCGCCAAGTCTCTGTTCACCACAGAGGGACGCGCTGGGCAGGATCACCCGTAGCCATACGGCCGTCGCGGAATTCAAGCGGCTCAATCCCTGTCCGGCCAACGGCGTCCGCTCTGGGCCATGCCCGGGGTACGTTGTCGACCACGTCATCCCCCTCTGTCATTGCGGGACCGACGCGCCAAGCAATATGCAGTGGCAGACGGTCGAAGAGGCCAAGGTCAAGGACAGATGGGAGCGCAGTATCTGCAGCGCGCCATCGTCGGCGCGCTGACGCCACTCCAGAAGGTCTGCCCTCGGCTGCAACCCCTCTGGGCCGGGCACGTCCCAAATGGGCCCGTTGCCCCGATGTCAGCGTTTCCAGACTATCGGCGCGGAGGCAGAGCAGGCGGCCACCTTGCCGGACCAGCTCCTGCTGGTAGTGAGCTTGATGAGCTGTTCGTTGACCGGCTCGATCTGCCGTTGCCTGCGCTCGGCCAGGCTGTTGGCCACGGTGGTAAGCGCTGCCTTGCACGCCGTCTCCGCCGCGCTAGATCGCACGGTGAACTGCTGATAGCGATAGTTGACCATGAGGGTGAAGCCGTCCGGAACGTATTCAACCGTGTATTCGGTGTCCATGTCATACGTCGACATCTGTCGGCTAGCAGATGGCGCGGGGGTAGTGCAAGCCGCTGATACCAGGCAGGCCATTGCTGCCAACACCTTCTTGTATTTCACAGCATGATCTCCATGGATTCCGTTGCAGGAAGCGAAGCGCATCTTGGCTTGTGTGCGAGTCTGGGGCTGGATGGTACCAAGGAATGGCGGCGCAGGAAGCCGGACGGATATGGGGGCGGCATGTTCCTGCAATGGCGGCTGGCGCCACCGCGGCATACCCGCTGTTAGACAATAGACGGAACTAGAGAAATCCAGAAACCGGCTACTGGATTGGGTTTGACGGTGATCCCGAATTGAATGCCGAAACTGAACACGATCTATACGTCTTCCGGCCCGATACTAACCACCAAGAACAAGCCGGCGCGCAGCGCTGCCGTTGCGCAGCATAGCGAAGCCCAACACCAAGCCGCCACAAATGAGGCCAAGCCACCCGAGGCGCAATCCCAGGGGATTGTCTTGCCGCGGGATGGCTTCTCCCGTTTCAAGCAGCTCCAGCCGTTCCTACCGGTCAGCCGCGAGACGTGGCGGAAATTGACCCGTGACGGCTTGGCGCCGGCACCCCAAAAATGGGGTGGACGCCGGGCAAAGTTTGCAAACGGCGGGCAACAAAAAACCCAGAGAGCGTTACGCTGTCTGGGTTTCTAGGCAATGCTGGTCAAACTTTGGAATTCTTATGGTGCCGAAGAGAGGAATCGAACCCCCGACCTTCTCATTACGAATGAGCTGCTCTACCGACTGAGCTACTTCGGCCCACCATCCGTCAACAACTGGATGAAGCCCGCAATCATAGCAGCGTTTTTTTTTGCTGGGAAGCCCCGGCGCAGAATTTTTGCCGGGAATCCCCGCGGGCGCGCCGCCGGGTGGCGGCGCGGTCATTTAGGCGGCGTCGTTGGCGGGCAGTGGCGCGGGCTCGGTGCGATGGCGGAACCGGAGCAGGTAGGCCACGCTGAGCACCGCCAGGAAGGGGATGCCAGTGAGCAGCGTCATGCGGAAGGCTTCGGTGAACAGGGTGGTCAGCATGATGGCCAGCAGCATGCCTGCGCCTAGCAGCGTGAGCACGGGGAAGCCGCGCATGCGGAAGGCCAGGGGGCGGTTGCCGGCGGCAGTCCATTGGCGGCGGAAGCGGTAGTGGGTGACGAAGATCATGAACCAGGTGAAGAGGGCGCCGAACATGGAGATGGCCATCATCAGCAGGAAGGCGTCGCCGGGGTAGAACACGTTGAGCCCGGTGGCCAGTGCGATGCCGATGCTGGAGAGCAGCAGCGCGCGCACGGGGATGCCGCGCTTGCTGACTTCGCCGAAGCTGCGCGGCGCTTGTCCTGCGCGGGCCAGGCTGAACATGGTGCGGGTGGTGATGTAGAGCTGGCTGTTCATGGCGGACAGCGCGGCGATCAGCACGACGAAGTTGATGATGGCGGCGGCGCCCGGCACGTGGATGGCTTCCATCACCTGGACGAAGGGGCTCTTTTGCGCGCCGGCCTGGTTCCAGGGGACGATGGCGAGCATCAGTGCGAGCGTGAGCAGATAGAACAGGCCGAGCCGGATCATGGTGGAGCGGAAGGCTTGCAGCACGGCGCGCTCGGGGTCCTGGGCTTCGCCGGCGGCGACCGCGATCATCTCGATGCTGAGGTAGCTGAAGATCGAGACGATCACCGCGACCCACATGCCCCACAGGCCGTTTGGCAGGAAGCCGCCGTGCGCCGTGTAGTGGTGAAAGCCCGCGCCGGCCGCGCCGCTGCCGGTGCTGCCGGGCGCGCCGAAGACGATGTAGGCGGCCACCAGGATAAAGGCGACGATGGCGATGATCTTGACCATCGAGAACAGGTATTCGACGGCGCCGAAGATGCCGACGCCGACCAGGTTGATCAGGATCAGCGCGGCGGAGAACGAGACGATCCAGAACCACGCGGGCACCTGCGGGAACCAGTAGCCCATGTAGAGCGCCACCGCGGTGACTTCGGTGCCGACCGCTAGCACGATGGAGGCCCAGTAGGCGTAGCGCACCAGGAAGCCCGCGAGCGGGCTGACATAGTGCTCGGCATACGCGCCGAAGGAGCCGGAGGTGGGGTGGGCTACCGTCATCTCGGCCAGGCAGCCCATCAGCAGCAGCGTGACCAGCGCGCCGATGGCATAGCTGAGCAGCACGCCGGGGCCGGCGAAGCCGATGGCAAAGCCGCTGCCCATGAACAGGCCCGTGCCGATGGCGCCGCCAATGGCGATCATCGCCAGCTGGCCGGGCTTCAGGGTGCGGTGCAGGCCTTTCTCGCGTTGGACGATTTGCTGGAAGCTGCTTTCCGCGCTCCCGCGTCCGTGGATCTGGTTCATGTCTCCTCCTTGGTTTTTTACGCCGCGGCCGTGTTGCCTGGCAGTGTTGGCGACATTTCGCTCGTTCGGGGTTGCTGTATCCGCAGTCTAAGCCCCGCGGGACCGCACTACGCAGGGAAGCGTCGCGCCAACGGTGCGGAAATTTCGCAATTCTTGCCTTCAGCCGTGCGCGGCGAGGTCACCGCCGAGCCCGAAGAAGCTTGCGGCATTGCCGCCGAGCAGGCGCCGGCGGGCGGCCTCGGCAAGATCGCTCTCGCGGATCAGCGCGCCGACCTGTTGCTCGCCGAGCGGATAGGGGTAGTCAGAACCCAGCATCACCCGGTCCTCGCCCATCACGTCGACCAGCAGCTTGAGCGCGCGCGGGTCGAACACGGCGGAGTCCACGAAGAAGCGGTTGACATACGACGAGGGCGGGTGCGGGCAGTCTTCGCGCACGATGTCGCGATGGCGCCAGGCGTTGTCGACGCGGCCGAGCAGGAAGGCAAAGCTGCCGCCGCCATGCGCGAAGCACAGCTTGAGCGAGGCCGGGATGCGCTCGAACGCGCCGGACAGGATCAGCGACAGGATGCCGAGCTGCGTTTCCGCCGGCATGGACACCAGCCACGGCAGCATCCACTTTTTCATGCGCGGGGCGCCCATCATGTCCCACGGGTGCACGAGTACGGGAATGCCTTCGTTGGCGCAGTGGATGAGGAAGGTGATCAGGCCTTCGTCGTCGAGATCGCGGTCGCCGAGGTGGTTGCCGATCTGCACGCCGACATGGCCACCGGCCTTGGCGCGCGAGGCTTCGCGGCAGGCGGCGTCGATATCCTGCAGTGGCACCTGGGCCAGCGCCTTGAGCCGCGCGGGACGGTGCGCGCAGAGTGCCAGCGCGTAGTCGTTCATGCGCTGCGACCAGGGCACCGCGACGTCCGCCGGATAGCGGTAGCCGAACATCACGGGCGTGGCGCACATCAACTGGATGTCGACACCGCAGCGGTCCATTTCCTCGATGCGGCGCGCGGGGTCCCACAGCGCGGAGTAGACCGGGCGGAACGGCTGGTCGCCGGTCATGATCATGGCAGTGTCAGTGCCATTGGTCTGCAGCCAGGGCGCGGCGACGGAGTCAAGCGCCGCGGCCTCCTGGCGGGTGATGGGCGGGAAGAAATGGCTGTGGATATCCACCACGCTGTTGGTGCTCATTTAGGGTCCTTGCTGGCCTGTGCCGAGGCCCGGCCAGGATGCACCGTGCCGCATTGCCCGCAGCGGCGCAGCGCTGCGTTGTCGTAAAAGCCGGCAAACAGCGGAGGCAGGTCGGTGACGATGCTCTTGAGCTGCACCTCCACGCGGTGCACCAGCGCGCTGCACGCGGGGCAGTACCACTCGAAGCCGTCCACCACGCCTTCGGGGCGCTGGCGCTCGATGACCAGGCAGCGGCTGTCGGCCTCGGGGCGTTGCGGGGAATGCCGCACGTGCGCGGGCAGCAGGAAGATGTCGCCCTCCTTGAGGTCGACGCGCTCGCGCTTGCCGCGGTCCATGATATCCAGCCAGGCATTGCCCTTGAACTGGTAGAAAAACTCTTCGAGCGGATCGTCATGGAAATCCGTGCGCTGGTTGGGGCCGCCCACCACCGTGACGATGGTGTCGGCGTCCTGCCAGACCTGCTGGTTGCCCACGGGCGGCTTGAGCAGGTGCGCGTGCTCGTCCAGCCAGCGCGGGAAGTTGAGGGGCATGCCGTAGGTGAACATGGCGCGAGTCTCTTGTGCGTGTGAGGTTGCGGTTGCGATGCCGGGCTTGTCAGTGCATCAGTACATCAGTGCGTCAGCGCGGCAGCGGCTGGTAGGCCACGGCCTTGATCTCGATGAGCAGATGCGGGTGCGGCAACTGGTGCACGGCCACGGTGGTGCGGGTCGGGCCGTCGTAGTCGAAGTAGTCGCCGTAGACCTCGTTGTAGCCGCCGAAATCGTTCATGTTGACGAGAAAGGTGGTGATCTCCACCAGGTCGGACAGATCGCAGCCGACGCTTTGCAGGATCTCGCGGATATTGAGGATCACGGCGCGGGTCTGCTCGCGGATATCGAGCGCGGTCACGCCCATGGCGTCGGCGCTGGCGCCGGCGAAGCTGTTGTCCGCACGGCGCGAGCTGGTGCCTGAGACAAACAGGAAGTCGCCGGCCCGCTTCACGTGCGGGAAGCGGCCGCGCGGGGTGGCCTTGCCGGTCAGGACTTTGGAAAGCGTGGTCATGCGTGGTCTCCGGTGGTCAGCGTGTGCTCAGTTCGACTTGCCCCATCCCGCTCACGCGGGTGCGCACGTGGCAGCCGGGACGCAGCGGCTCGGCAGCGGTGGCCGCGCCGGCCATGATCAGCGAGCCGGCCGGCAGCACCATGCCGGCCCGCGCCAGCAGTTGCGAGGCCTGCACCAGCGCGCGCAGCGGGTTGCCGAGGATGGCCGCGGTGGTGCCGAGCTGCGCCGCGCGGCCGTCGATCTCGAGCTGCACGCCGCGGTTGGCTAGCGCGCAGTCCCGGCGCGACCACGGCCCCACCACCAGCGCGGCGGACGAGCAGTTGTCGGCGACCACGTCGGCCAGCGAGAACTTGAAGTCGCGATAGCGCGAGTCGATGATCTCCATGGCCGGGGCCACCGCCTCGATGTGGCCGCCGGCATCGAGCAAGGTGAGCGGACCGGCGATATCGCGCGATGTCAGGAAGCACACCTCGGGCTCGATGCGCGGATGGATAAAGGCATCGAGCGCGAGCACGGCGCCTTCCTCGCACAGCATGGCATCGGTGAGCTGGCCCCAGATCAGGCTGTCCACGCCCATCTGGACCATCTTGGCGCGGCTGGTGAAGCCGAGCTTGATGCCGATCGGTTGCTCGCCGCGCGCGTGGCGCAGCGCGACGGCGCCGGCCTGGATGGCGTAGGCGTCTGCGATGGAATAGGGCGTGGCTCCGCCTGGCGGGTCGATGGCTTCACGCTGGCGCGCGGCGTCGTCGAGGCGGGTGGCGTACTGGGTAATCTGATCGGCAATCATGCGGCACTCGCGATCGGGGTGTTGGTGGTGGTGGCGGTGGGATGGGCGCCGGGATTGGCGGGATCGCGCTGGCGCAACAGGTCCAGCGCCACGTCCACGATCATGTCTTCCTGTCCGCCGACCATGCGGCGGCGTCCGAGCTCGACCAGGATGTCGACGGTGGCAATGCCGTAGCGCGCCGAGGCAGCCTCGGCGTGGCGCAGGAAGCTGGAGTACACGCCGGCATAGCCAAGCGCCAGCGTTTCGCGGTCGACGCGCACGGGGCGGTCCTGCAGCGGGCGAACCAGGTCGTCCGCGGCGTCCATCAGTGCGTAGAGGTCGGTGCCGTGCGGATACCCCGCGCGGTCGATCGCCGCGATAAAGACTTCCAGCGGTGCGTTGCCCGCACCCGCGCCCATGCCGGCGAGCGAGGCGTCCACGCGGTCGCAGCCGTGCTCCAGCGCCACCATGGAATTGGCCACGCCGAGCGACAGGTTGTGGTGGGCGTGCATGCCGGTCTCGGTGGCGGGATCGAGCACTTGCTTGAACGCATCGAAGCGCTCGGCCACGTCGCGCATCGACAGCGCGCCGCCGGAGTCCACCACGTACACGCATTGCGCGCCGTAGGACTCCATCAGCCTGGCTTGCTGCGCCAGCGCCGCCGGCGTGGTCATGTGCGACATCATCAGGAAGCCCACGGTATCCATGCCGAGCTTGCGCGCGTACTCGATATGCTGGCGCGAGATGTCGGCCTCGGTGCAGTGGGTGGCAACGCGCACGGTACGCGCACCGGCATCGTAGGCCGCGCGCAGGTCGTGGATGGTGCCGATGCCGGGCAGCAGCAGCGTGGCCACGCGTGCGTGCTTGAGCTCCGCCGCCACCGCGGCGATCCATTCGAGATCGGTGTGCGCGCCAAAGCCGTAATTGAAGCTCGAGCCGTTGAGGCCGTCGCCGTGGGCCACCTCGATGCTGTCCACGCGTGCCGCGTCCAGCGCGCGGGCTATGGCCACGGCTTGCGGCAGGCTGTATTGATGGCGGATGGCGTGCATGCCGTCGCGCAGCGTCACGTCCGACACGTAGACTTTCTTCATGGCCTTGCCTGCGGGATGTTGTGCTGCGGTCATTGCGTTGCTCCTTGCGCACGCGCCAGCTTATGCTCGGCCACGCGCTCGGCGGCGGCCAGCGCGGCGGACGTCATGATGTCGAGATTGCCGGCGTAGGCCGGCAGGTAGTGCGCGGCGCCTTCCACCTCCAGGAACACCGAGACCTTGAGGCCGGCCAGGCGGCCGATGCCCGGCAGCGTGAGCGGGCGGGCCGGGTCGATGCGCTCGAACTGCACCTGCTGCTTGAGCCGGTAGCCGGGCACATAGGCGGCCACCTGCGCCACCATGCGTTCGACCGAAGCGCGGATGGCGTCCTGGTCGGCATCGGCCGCGGTCAGGCAGAACACCGTGTCGCGCATCAGCAGCGGCGGCTCCGCCGGGTTCAGCACGATGATGGCCTTGCCGCGCGCGGCGCCGCCCACTTCCATGATCGCGTTGGCGGTGGTCTCCGTGAACTCGTCGATATTGGCGCGCGTCCCCGGGCCGGCCGAGCGGCTGGCGATGGACGCGACGATTTCGGCGTAGCTCACCGGCGCGACTTGCGACACGGCACGCACGATGGGAATCGTGGCCTGCCCGCCGCAGGTGACCATATTGATGTTGGGCGCGTTGAGGTGGCCGTCCAGGTTGACCACCGGCACCACATACGGGCCGATTGCCGCCGGTGTGAGGTCGATCACCTGGATGCCGTGCTTTTGCAGCACGGCGTTGTGATGCATATGGGCGCCGGCCGAGGTGGCATCGAAGGCTACGCGGATGTCCGCGAAGCCGGGCATGCCAAGCAGGCCTTCGATGCCTTCATGCGTGGTGGGCACGCCGAGGCGCTGCGCGCGGGCGAGGCCGTCGGAGGCGGCGTCGATGCCGACCATGGCGCCGACTTCCAGGTGCCGGCCGTGGCGCAGGATCTTGATCATCAGGTCGGTGCCGATATTGCCGGAGCCGATGATGGCTGCGCGCAGGCGCGTCCGGGATGGCTTGCTTATGCTCATGCTCGTGCTCATGCGGAGGGCTCCTTGTTGGCTGGGGCGAAGCGCGTGGACAGGCGTCCCAGCCCTTCGATCTCCAGGTCGAAGACGTCGCCGGCGGCAACCGGCACCATCGGGCCCAGCGCGCCGGTCATGACGATGTCGCCGGCTTGCAGCGGACGGCCCACGCGCACCATGGTGTCGGCCAGCCACAGCGCCGCGTTGAGCGGGTTGCCGAGGCAGGCGGCGCCGGTGCCGAGCGAAACCTGTTGGCCGCGGCGCTCCATCACCATGCCGCAGCCGATGAGGTCCAGGTCCGCCAGCTTGACGGGGCGCGAGCCGAGCGCGAACAGGCCGCTGGATGCGTTGTCGGCAATCGTGTCGGCCAGGCGGATATCCCAGCTGGCCACGCGGCTGCCGACGATCTCGGCAGCGGGCAGGGCGTAGGCGGTGGCGCGGATCAGGTCGGCGATGGTGTGGCGCTCATGCGCGAGCGGATGCGCCAGCACCAGCGCGATCTCGGCTTCGATCTTGGGCTGCAGCACGCGGCGCAGGTCGATCTCCTCGCCCTCGGCCACGGCCATGTCGGCGAACAGCATGCCGAAATCCGGCTCGCCCACGCCCAGCTGCTGCTGCACGGCGCGCGAGGTCAGGCCGATCTTGCGGCCCACCAGGCGGCGGCCTTCGGCGAGCCAGCGCAGCGTGTTGATCTCCTGCACCTGATAGGCCGCCTGCGGATCGGTCTCGCCGATCAGCGTGCGCACCGGTGCGCACGGCGCATGCCCGGCATGCGCCTGCCACAACAGGTCGGCGGCGGCGCGGATGGCGGCGCCGGCGTTGGATGGTTGTTTGGTCTCGTTGGTCATGGCTCAGAGCTTGATGCAGATGTTCGCCACTTCCGAGTAGAAGTCGAGCGAGTGGCGGCCGCCTTCACGGCCCAGGCCCGAGAGGCCGACGCCGCCGAAGGGCGTGCGCAGGTCGCGCAGGTACCAGGTGTTGACCCAGGTCAGGCCCACGCGCACCTGGCGTGCCACGCGGTGGGCGCGTGTCAGGTTGGTGGTCCACAGCGCGCAGGCCAGGCCATAGGCGCTGTCGTTGACGCGCGCGACGACTTCCTCTTCGCTGTCGAACGGGGCGATATGGCAGACCGGGCCGAAGATTTCCTCGGTGACGCAGCGCGCGCTGTCGGGCAGGCCGGTCCAGATGGTGGGCATCACGTACGCGCCTTCGTCGCGCGCATCGCCGAACAGCGGCACGCTGCCGCCGCAGACCACGGTGGCGCCTTCTTCCACCGCGAGGCGGAAATACGACGCCACCTTGTCGCGGTGGCCGCGCGAGATCAGCGGACCCATGTCCACGCCATCGTCGCCGGGGTAGCCGAGCTTGAGCGCTTGCGTGCGTGTCTTGAGCGCTGCCACGAAGGCGTCGAAGATCGGCCGCTCGACAAACACGCGCTCGGAGCACAGGCAAACCTGGCCAGCGTTGGTAAAGGACGAGCGCAGCACGCCCGCCACCGCGGCGTCGAAATCGGCGTCGGCGAACACAACCGCGGCGTTCTTGCCGCCGAGCTCGAAGGAGATTTCCTTCACGCCATCGGCTACCGCACGCATGATGGTGCTGCCGGTCCTGGACTCGCCGGTGAACGTGATGGCGTCGATGCCCTCGTGGCGGGTGAGGAATTCGCCGGTGGAGCCGCCGCCGAAGCCGTGCAGCAGGTTGAACACGCCGTGCGGCACGCCGGCCTGGTGGATGACCTCGGCCAGCAGCGCGGCCGAGGCCGGGGTCTCTTCCGATGGCTTGGCCACCACGGTGTTGCCGCACGCGAGCGCGGGCGCCACCTTCCAGGTCAGCAGCAGCAGCGGCAGGTTCCACGGCGAGATGATGCCGACCACGCCCACGGGCTTGCGCACCGTGTAGTTGAGCGCGCCTGCGCCATCCGCCGTGGGCGTCTCGTACAGTTCGTTGCCGGCGGTCTTGGCGAGGTCGGCGAAGGTGCGCAAGTTGGTGACGGCGCGCGCTACGTCCAGCGTGCGGGCCTGGTGCTCGGGGCGGCCGGTGTCTTCCACCTCGGCGGCCACGAACGCGTCGAAGCGGGCTTCGATGCCGTCGGCGATGCGGTGCAGCAGCGCGGCGCGCTGTTGGACGTCGAGTTGTCCCCAGGGGCCTTGCAGCGCGCGCCGCGCGGCTTGCACGGCGCGGTCCACGAGCGCCGCATCGGCTTCGCACACGTTGGCGACAAGGTGGCCGTCGACCGGGCAGGTGTCGGGAAAAGTGCCGGCGCTGGCGACGAACTCGCCGTCGATGTAGTGCCGGATGAGTGGAATGTTTTGCTTGGGCACGGGTTGGTCTCCGTGCTGCGCGGGGTGGGGGAAGGGTGCGCAGCGAGGACCAGTATATGGAGCGCCCCCCGGCCTTGCATAATGAAGAAGAAGGCCCCTGGTATTCCAAAATGGCATGTCTGGAAGCGGCCAGGGTGGCCGGCTTCGGGGCGCTCAGCGCGCTTGCGGCAGCGCGGCGGCTTCACGCAGGCAGGCGATGAAATGGGCGGCGGCGGGTGCGGGCGCGCGGTCCGTGCGCACCGAGTAGCCGATGGTGCCAAAGCGCCCGATATCGCCCAGGTCGAGGATGGCCAGCAGCCCGAGGCGCACGAAATGATCGGCCACATCGCGTGCCATCAGGCCGATGGCGCCGAGATCCTGCATCAGGCCGATATTGGTCAGCAGCGAGAGCGACTCCACCAGGTTGGCGGGCACCTGCAGGCCGGCGTCGAGGAACAGGCGCTCGGCGGCCAGGCGCGCGGGGGATTCGTTCAGCGGCAGGATCCACGGGTGCGCGGCCAGTTCGGCCAGGCGCAGGCCGGCGCTGGTGGCCAGCGGGTTGTCGCGCGCCACCACCACGCACATGGCGGTGTCGTACAGCGCGGTGTGCGTGAGCGCGAACATGCGGGCGAGCGGCAGGTCGCTCTCCGGCAGGCGGCCGATGACCAGATCGAGCTCGCCGGTGGCAAGGGCGGGGAAGAGGCGGTCGGTGGGGGCTTCGCGCACCGTCACCAGGATGCCGGGGCGGCGCGTTTTCATCAGCGCGATGGTGCGCGGCAGCAGCCGGGCCGAGGCCGAGATCAGCGTGCCGACGATGACGTTGCCGGTGTCGCCCGAGCGGAAGCTGTTGAGCTCGTCGGTGAGGTAGCGCAGCTCGGCGATGACCGACTTCACGCGCTCGCCCAGCAGCAAGCCGTAGCTGGTTGGCACCACGCCGCGGTTGGTGCGCTCGAACAGGGGAACTTCGAGATCTTCTTCCAGCTCCTGGATCGCCTTGGTGACGGCGGGCTGGGTCAGGCTCAGCTCGCGCGCTGCCCGCACGATGGAGCCGGACTGCAGCACGCGATCGAAGATCAGCAGGGGCTTGAGCTTGAGGCGGCGCAGCATCACGTCGCTCAAGGTAACGGTGGGACGGCTGGACATGAGGCACATTGCTTTGACCGCCTGGTGGGGCGGAAGACCATGCGCCGATTATAGGGTGGGCACCGGTGCCGCCATATTGAGGTTTACCGCCGGCGCGGCTCGCGGGCCGCGCCGGTGTGCTTGCCGCCGCTTGCCGCTTACTCCGGCTGGATGCCGGCTGCGTCGATCACCGGCTTCCACTTCTTCTGGTCCTGCTTGATGCGCTGGGCGAATGCTTCGCGCGTCTCACCCAGCGGGATGATGCCGGCCTTCTCCAGGTGCGCGCGGAATTCCGGCTCGGCGATGATCTTCTTTGCCTCGGCGCCAATCTTGTCCACGATCTCGGGCGGCATCTTCGATGGGCCGACCAGGCCGTTCCACGTATCCACCTGGTGGCCGGGATAGCTCTCGGCGATGGTGGGCAGCGACGGCAGCTGCGCCAGGCGCTTGTCGCTGGACACGGCGAGCAGGCTGAGCTTGCCGGTGCCCGCATACGGCATCACCTCGGACACGCTGGCGCTGTACAGGTCGATCTGGCCGGCCAGCACATCGGCCAGCGCGGGCGCGCCGCCGCGGTACGGCACCATGGTGGCCTGCACGCCGGCGCGGCTCAGGAACAGCAGCGCGGAGAGCTGGGTCAGGCCGCCGTTGCCGGCGTGGCCCACGTTCAGCTTGCCGGGGTTTTCCTTGCCATAGCGCACCAGGTCCGCCACCGTCTTGAAGTTGTGCCGAGTGCTGGCGGCGAGGATGAAGGGGTTGCCGCCGACGTTGACGATGGGCACGAAGTCCCGCACCGGGTCGTAGCGGATCTTGTTGGTCATCGGGGCGGTGACGATCTGCGTCATCGTCGACATGAACAGCACATAACCATCGGCCGGTGCGCGCGCGACATACTCCGCCGCGATCAGGCCGCCCGCGCCGCCGCGGTTGTCCACCACGAAAGGCTTGCCAAAGATCCTGCCCAGGCGCTCCGCCAGCAAGCGCGCAATCATGTCGGTATTGCCGCCAGGGGCGAACGGCACCACGATGGTGACCGGACGCGCGGGCCAGGGCTCCTGCGCGTGGACCAGCGCGGGCAGCGCAGCCGCGAAGGCCAGTGCCAGGCTTGCGGCAAGGCGGCCGCCGAGTTTGCCTGCGATGYCTCCGCACGCCTTTGCCGTGCTGGCGGCTTGCGCGGGCAGCGCGCCCGCGGCCCGTTGCGTCCATGCGCAGTGGACGCTGTGTGTCTTCATCATGGGTCTCCTCCGTGGTGATTGCCGGCGTTCTTCGCGGGGGGAAGCGCCGCGCGGATTGTTTTCGGAAATCTACTCGATGCGGCAGGCCTGCCCAAACGCGAGGCGGGGCAGCCGTGGAAACAGGCGGGCGGGGTCGCCGCAGCCGAGGTTGCACAGGAAGTTGACGCGCCAGCGGCCATCGGGGAAGAACGCCTGGTTGACGGCGCCGGCGTCGAAGCCCGAGAGCGGCCCGCAGTCCAGCCCCAGCGCGCGGGCGGCCAGGATCAGGTAGCCGCCCTGCATGGAGCCGTTGCGCATCGCTGTCTCCTGCGACAACGATGCGTTGGCGGCGAACATCTCGTACATCGCCGGGCGGTGTGGGAACAGGGTCTCGGCCAGCGCATGAAACTGCGTGTCGTAGGCGACGATAGCGGTGACCGGTGCTTGCATGACCTTGTCCACATTGGCGGGAGCGAGCGCCGGCAAGAGCTTGGCCTTGGCCTCGGGCGAGCGCACGAACACCAGCCGCATCGGGCAGCAGTTGGCGCTGGTCGGGCCTTGCCGCACGAGCGTGTACAGGCGCTCCAGCGTGGCGTCGTCGATGTTGCCCTCGAGCCATCCGTTGTGGCTGCGGGCCGCCATGAACAGGGTGTCGAGCGTGGCGGTGTCGATCATGTGGCCTCCTCGTCGCGCCATGCGGTGGCGGTGATCTCCACGCGCATGTCGGGGTGGGGCAGCGCGGCCACCGCCAGGCATGTGCGCGTGGGCACGGCCGCGGGGAAGTGGCGCGCGTAGGCGGCGTTGAAGATCTCGTAGTCGGCCATGTCGATGAGGTAGCAGGTCATGGCCACGCAATCGGCCAGGCCCATGCCTTCGCTGGCGAGCGCGCGCTCGATCTTGCCCAGCACGCAATCGGTCTGCGCGGCAACGTCGTACACGCGCGTGCCGTCGGCGGCCATGCTGACGCCGGCGCAGCCATCGGCCGTGCGTGCGCTCATGCCGCTGACATGCACATGCCGCCCGGCCCGGCGGCTCGCCGCGTAGCGCGCCAGCGGTGGCGGGTCCTGCCGCACCGGCGCGTTCATGCCGGCTGCGCCAGGCCGCGCAGGGCCGGCATGGCGGTGGCCATGGCTTGCGCGAGCTGCAGGGCGGCATCGGCCGCGAGCGGCACCAGCGGCGGGCGCACCTGGCGCCAGCCCGTATCGCTCGCCAGCAGCGACAAGGTGTGCTTGACGGCAGCCACCATGGGGAAGCGCTCCGCGGTCTTGCGCACCGCGGTGATGCTGTCGTTCAGGCGCGCGGCCTCGGTCACCGAGCCATAGGCCAGCGCGATATCGCGCGCGTTGATGTTGTTGGTGGCGGAGATGCAGCCGGCGGCGCCCAGCGCCAGGCTGCGCAGCATCAGGATTTCCGAAGCGGGGAAGATCGACAGCGTGGGGAAGCGCTCCAGCATCGCCACCACGTTGTCCCAGTCGCCGCTGCTGTCCTTCACGCCGGCGATATGCGCGGGGAAAGCCGCCACCAGCCGCTCGATCAACGGCAAGGTGATGGGCACGCCCGACATGGCGGGGATGTGATACAGCACGACGCGCAGCGCGGGATCGTCCACGCGCTGGATCAGCTCGCGGTAGTAGGCGAACACGCCGTCCTCCTGCACGCTCTTGAAGAAGAACGGCGGCAGCACCAGCACGCCCGCGCAGCCGCGGTCGATGGCATGGCGGGTCAGCGCCACGGCGTCTCCAATGGCGCAGCAGCCGGTGCCGACCAGCACGCGCTCACCGGGGATGCCGGCGTCGATCACGGCGTCGACCAGCGCCATGCGCTCCTCGAAGGTCTCCGAGCAGGCTTCGCTATTGGTGCCGGAAATCGCCACGCCCGCGCCGTCGGCCACAAGGCGCTGGCAGTGCGCGACGAAAGCCGGCAGGTTGATCGAGAGATCGTCATTGAAGGGCGTGACCACAGGCGCGAACACGCCGCGCAGTTTGTCTGCTGCCATGGGAAAGTCTCCTGTCTTGCTGTTTGTTGTTTCTGTTTGTTATTTCGAGGCGGCGCGGTGCGTGACGACGGATTCGATGAAGCCGCTCAGCGCGTCGGCCAGCGCGGTATCGGCGCTGCCGAGATGCGCCACCACGGACGTATGGTTGTGGTGCGGCACCTGGACCACGCGCGGCGCGCGCCGCTGCGCCTTGGCGACGCGCGCGGCGTACTGCAAGGCGTAGAGGTCGAGGTAGGGATTCTCATGCTCGGCGAATACCACCATCAGCGGCGCCGTCAGCCGCTGCGCAAACGCCATCGGCGCGCGTTGCTGCTGCTGCGCGCTGTCCGCGCCGTAGTAGGCGACGACGCCGCCGGCGTTGGGGTTGTCCGGCAACGTGTCGGCCTGCAGGCGCGCGCTGACCAGCACCGCGCCAGCCACGCCCGCGGCCTCGCCATCGAACAGCGGATCGCTCAATGCGCTGGCCACGTGGCTGCCGCCGGCCGAATGGCCGATGAGCACGATGCGGCGCGCGTCGCCGCCGTAGGCGTCCACCGATGCGCGCAGCCATGCCAGCGCCGCCACCACATCCTGCGCGCCGGCCGGATAGGGCGCCTGCGGCGCAAGCCGGTATTCCAGGTTCACGCCGACATAGCCTAGGCGCGCGAACAGGCGCGGCACGTTGGCGTAGATGTAGGGGCTGGCGTCCTTGTTGCCGCGCAGGAAGGCGCCGCCGTGCACGAACACCACCACGGGCAGCGCGCTGGCCGGCGTGGCATCGGGCGGCAGGTAAAGATCGAGCTGCTGGCGTGGATCGCTGCCATAGGCCAGGCCCGCCACGCGCTGCATGCCGTCGGCGGGCAGCGCTGCGTGGACAGCGTCATAGATCTCGCAGACCTGCTTGCGGTTGCCCTGGATGTCGCGCGCCCAGTCATGCCCCAGCGCGCGCATGGCGTCGCGCTGCGCGGGCGAGAGGCCTGGCAGGGCCTGGTCACTCAGCGGGCTCGTCGGACCCGCCGGGCTGGCACCCTGGCTCACGGCGCGTCTGCGGCTTGCGGGTCCGCGGGCTGGTCTTCGTCCTTGGCCGGTTGCTTGCCATGCTTGGCGGCGAGCATGGCGGCGGGCGGGGTCACCACGAAGTGCGCAAGGCGATGGCGATCGAAAGATTCGAGGTTGCGTTCCCAGGTCTGCGGCTCGTGCGCGGTGCCGGTGGCGATGCGCTCCATGTCGGTGTAGATCTCGACGTTGTTGCCGTCCGGGTCCTTGAACACCAGGAACCAGTTGCCGCCCGGCCCGTGCTGGCCGATGCCGCGCTCGATCACCACGCCGTGGCTGCGCGCCACGTCCACCGCGCGTTTCATCTCGTCCAGGGACTCCACGTAGTAGGAGAAATGCTCCAGGCCGGGGCGCGTGTAGCGCGGCAGGTCGTCGCGCTCGGCGCTGTCCTCGGGCAGGCGCGAGAGCGCCAGGTCGTGGTGGTCCTCGCCGGCGCGCAGGAAGACCATCTGGTCGGCGATGCGGTCCGAGACCTTGAGGCCCATCACTTCCGTATAGAAGCGGGTGGATTGTTCAAGGTCGCGCACCATCAGCACCAGGTGGCCCAGCTTGCGGGTACGTATCGGGTTCATGCCAGTCTCCTCCAGGTCGCCGTGGCGATGCGTGTGGGCGCAGTGTGCCTGCGCCGCCCGCGCATTGCCACGGCGGTCGTGTTCAACGCGCCGCCAGCGCCTCTAGCGCCACCGCGTTCTCGATCGAGCCAATGCCTTCGACCCAGGCCACCATGTTGTCGCCGGGTTTCAGGAACACGCCGCGTCCCATGCCGACGCCATCCGGCGTGCCGGTGGCGATCAGGTCACCCGGCTGCAGCGTCAGGATGCGCGACAGGTAGGCGATCTGCTCGGCCACCGAGAAGATCATCTGCGAGGTATTGCCATCCTGCATGGTTTCGCCGTTCACGCTCAGCGACATGCGCAGGTTCTGCGGGTCGGCGATGCAGCCCGCCGGCACCACCCACGGGCCCATGGGGCCGAAGGTGTCGAAGCTCTTGCCGCGGAACCAGTCGTGGGTGAAGGGATAGTCGGTGCGGCGGTTGAGGTCGCGCGCGCTGATGTCGTTGAAGACGGTATAGCCGGCGATGACCGATAGCGCGTCTTCCACCGATACGTGGCGGCAGCGCTGGCCGATCACCACGCCAAGCTCCACTTCCCAGTCGAGCTTGGTGGTTTCCGGCGGCATCAGCACGGTCGCGCCGGTGGGGATCACGCTGGTTTCCGCCTTCATGAAGGCATAAGGCTGGCTCTCGCTGCGCACCGCCAGCTTGGTGCCCATCTCATCGGCGTGGTCGTAGAAGTTCGACGCCACGCCAAAGATGCGGCCCGGCTGGTAGGGCACGGCGTAGGTGGCGGCCGCATCCACCGCGGCGAGCTTGCCGCTGGTTGCCAGTCGGGCCGCGCGGCCGGCCATGTCGGCCAGCAACGGAGCGTGTCGCGCCCACTGCGCAAACACCTGGTTCATGTCGCCGGGCAGGCTGGCGGGATCGAGTCCGCAAGCGCGTCCGAGCGCGGCCAGGTCGTACAGGGTATCTGCGACTACCAGGCCGGCGCGCTTGGCGCCGGCGAGTTCATAGGTTGCGAGGCTGTGCCAGTTCACCTTGTCTCCTTGTC
Source organism: Cupriavidus sp. YAF13 (assembly GCF_052113425.1). Classification (NCBI taxonomy): domain Bacteria; kingdom Pseudomonadati; phylum Pseudomonadota; class Betaproteobacteria; order Burkholderiales; family Burkholderiaceae; genus Cupriavidus; species Cupriavidus sp. YAF13. Next base: position 30,877 of record NZ_JBFRDD010000041.1, on the reverse strand, counting down.
ATTTGTGTTCAGGATGGCGGAATGCACCGCCTTTTATTGCTATGCATTTCGATCTATGTGAATACTTTAAGTGTTGCGTGTATACACGTCAACGCCTTCGTGATAATTTTGTTCAACACCGCTTCCAGGCGGATTCGAAGACGGAGGAGAAGAGAAGATGGCTAGCGGATTGCATGGTGAACAACAGGCACTGGAGCAGGTACTGGTGTTGACGCGACTGGCGCTGGACGCCGCCTGGCTGGCGGCGCAGGCCCCGCGCTATCGCTTCATGGCGTGGAACGAAGCCGGCGACGGCGCCCGTGCCAGCGCGCGCGCCGTGCTGACCAATGGCTCGACCGGCTTGTCGGCCGCGGAGCTGGTGGCGCTGCCGGCGCTGGAGCTGGTGGCGAGTTTCGGTGCTGGCTACGAGAACATCGACCTGGCCGCCGCAAGGGCGCGCGGCGTGCGCGTGTGCCATGCCCCCGACACCAACAGCCAGGTGGTGGCCGACCACGCGCTTACGCTGATGCTGGCGCTGTCGCGCGGGATTGCCGTGCTCGATCGCGGCGTCAAGTCAGGCCAGTGGGAAAGCCTGCGCGCGCCGCGCCCGGGCGTGCGCGGCAAGACGCTGGGCATCGTCGGGCTGGGCAATATCGGCGGCAAGCTGGCCGTGCTGGCGCAGGCCATGGGCATGCAGGTGGCCTACCTGCGGCGCAGCGCCCCGGCCGCAGCGCACTACACGCCGTATGCCGATCCGATTGCGCTGGCGGCCGCAAGCGATGTGCTCGCGCTGACCTGTCCGGGCGGCGCGGCCACGCATCATCTGGTTGACGCGGCGGTGCTGCGCGCGCTGGGGCCGCGCGGCCTGCTGGTGAACGTGGCGCGCGGCAGCGTGGTGGATACGCTAGCGCTGGTCGAGGCGCTGGCGCGCGGGGAGATCGCCGGTGCCGCGCTCGACGTCATCGAGACGGAACCATCGGTGCCGGCGGCCTTGCACGAGATGGACCAGGTCATTCTGACGCCGCACCTGGCCGGYCGCTCCCCGGAAACACGAGTGGCGCAGCACACGGCGCTGGCGGGCAATCTCGATGGCTGGTTCCTGCAAGGCGAGCCGATGCATCCGGTGGCGTTGCCAGCCTGAGCGCGTCCCCGCGGCGCGGGGACGCAAACGTTGCGGCGAGGCGCCTACAGGCCTTCGCGATCCGCGTTGAGGTCCGGGTTGCGCAGCGCCGGGCCGGCGCCGCCGCCGCTGCCTTCCTTGGAAGCGCCGCCCCAGCCGTGATCGGTCAGGTCGATGATGATGTCATGCGGGTCGCGGTACTTCACCTCGTAGAAGATGTTGCCCTTGACCGGCACTTCGCCCATGTAATAGCGGCCACCCGCTTCTTCCACGGTCTTGCGCGCCTCGGCGATGTCGTCGACCCACACGCCGATGTGGTGCAGGCCGACGAAGTCCTTGCCGCGCTCTTCCCCGGCAGCCTCGTCGCTTTTGTAGTTCAACAGCGCAATGCTCATGGTCCCGTCCGTCAGGTAGACCCCGCGCGCCAGCGACGAGTCGGTCTCGCCGACTTTGCGAAAGCCGAATGCCTTTTGGTAGAACTCGGCCGCGGCCCAGGGATCGGGGACGGACAGGGCAATGTGGCGCAGTTTGCTGGTCATGTTTGTGCTCCTCGTTTGGCGATGGATTATCGGCACGGCGTAATTGCCGCTGGCCAATATGTATACACTCAATGCAAAGTGTATTCAATAGAAGTTGTGGGGAACATTTTTGGCGCTGCTTGATGAGGTGAAGGGCGCGCCGCGTATAATTGCGCCCATATCCGGGGCAATGGCTGCTTTGCGATGCCCCGAACCGGGGGCTCGCCATGCCGAACGCTTCGATCAAGGACAAGGACACAAGGACAACAGTGACCACCATTGCCGCCCAAATCAGCCAGAAGCTTGCCGATGAAATCATCGCCGGCACCTTGCCGCCCGGCGAGAGGCTCGAGGAACCCGCGCTGGCGGAGCGCTTCCAGGTGTCGCGCACGCCGGTGCGCGAGGCGCTGCGCCTGCTGGACGCGCGCGGGCTGATCGAGCTGGTGCCGCGGCGCGGCGGCGTGGTGGCCAATGTGGGCGCCGGGCAGCTGGCCGACATGCTGGAGGCGCTGTGCGAGCTGGAGTCGCTGTGCTGCCGCATCGCCACGCAGCGCATGAGCGCCATGCAGCGCCGCCAGCTGGAGCTGCTGCACGAGCAGACCGAGGCCGTGGGCGAGCGCCGCGATGCGCAGGCGTACCTGGAGCTCAACCACCGCTTCCACCAGCTGATCTGCCAGGGCACGCAGAACGAGACGCTGATGGCTGCGGTCGAGAACCTGCGCGACCGGCTGGCGCCGTTCCGTGCCGCGCAGTCCGGCGTGGAGCGCCGCTTCGAGACCTCGCACCGGGAGCACCAGAAGATTGTCGAGGCGATTCTCGCGGGCCAGCCGGAGGAAGCCTACCTGGCGATGCGCAGCCACACGACGCGCCTCACGCTCAACGTGATGGAGCTGATCGAGGCGCAGCGCGCCGGCGGTGCGGCCAAGCGCGACTAGTCGCATCCAGGTCAGCACCAAAGGCAGCAGAAAGGGCGCACCGTATCGTGCGCCCTTTCTTTATGCAAACGGCCGTGCGCGGCCTTGTTTCAGAACTTATGCGTGATCCCCAGCCCCACGCCGGTGGCGGAGTCGCCCGGTTTCAGGCCGGGCACAGAATTGCCGGAGAGGTTGTAGCGCGCCGTCGCGTGGTTCACCAGGCGCGTCCATGCCGCCCATAGTTCGGTCCGCTTCGACAGCGTGTACCCGTAGCCCAGCGAAACCTGCCAGGCGCCGGAATCCGTGCCCGGCAGGCCGATGCCGCCCACCGCCGCCGTGCTGCTTCCGTGGGCGTTGCCGCCCGCGGTGTACGACGCGCGGAACTCATGCGCGCCGATGGCATGCGTGGCCGCTACCTGCCACGCATCGCGCCGCACCGATTGGCCCGGCGCCGGTTCGTAGGAGAGCCGTTCGTAGGCGCCGCGCAGCTTGGTGCCGCCAAAGGCGTACACCACGCCGAGCCGGTCCGCGTGGTCGCGCGAGCCGTTATAGAAGTAGTCGCCGTGATACTCATGCCCCCACGCCACGTACCAGCTCTTGTCCTCATAGGACAGCAGGCCGGACCAGGCGATCGGGTTGGTGGTGGGGGTGCGGTCCTCGGGCATCGACAGGGCCAGCCGTGCGGAGACGCCGCCCCAGTGCGGCGTGCTGTATTGCACCAGGTTTTTCTGGCGGCGGTCGAACGACTCCGGCGCGGCGCCGTTGGCGCCTGTGGTGAAGCCGTTGCCCATGATGGAGTTCGAGGCAAAGATGCCCGCGGTGAACGGGTCTACCTTGTACACGGAGACAAAGCGCAGCGGCATTTCCCACTGCCCCATCAGGATCTGGCCCCACGGGCTGCGCAAGCCTACGCCGGTATTGCGGTCGCCGATCTGCGACGTGCCGGTGCCATCCATGCGCAGGTTGGTCTCGATCTGGAAGAAGGCCTCCAGCCCGCCGCCAAGCGACTCGCGGCCACGAAAGCCCAGCACTGACAGATCGTTCGACAGGCGCGACACCGAAGCGGTACGGCCGTTGCCCGAGAGCCGCACCTGTTCCACGTTTTCCTTGATGAAGCCGTAAATCTGCACGCTGTCGCTCTGTGCCCGGGCGAGTTCGGGAAAAGCACCGGCAAGGGCAGCCAGCGCGGGCAGGGCGGCAAAGCGAGAGATGGCGCGCGCGGCGCGCCGGCCAGGGCAGGGCGTGGTCATGGTGTCTCCTTATTGTTGAAGTACAAATACTATCTGTTTGTAAACATACTGTAATATGTGTATACACTTAGTGATAAGTGAGTGCAAAAGAGAAAAAAGTGTGTGGTGAGGCGCATTGTTTGTGCGTGGCGCTATCAATGCGATGACAGCGGCATGGCTGTGGCTGTGGCACGTGGAAAGAGAAAAGAAGGAGAAAGGAGAGGGCGAAGCAGGCAGGGGAGCAAGCCGGCAGATTCGCGCTTGTGCCGGACCCGGGCGAGTGTCATTCGCACTCGCCGGAGCGCGCCGGCGCAACGTGGATTTTTCAGCGTAAACGAGGCTGTTTTCTCATCGCATCGAGGCGGTGCGGAGGCACTCGTTCCGCCGTTTCCGGCCATAAATTAAAGGCATCCCGGAGGCGGAATATTTCATTTTCGCCGCATGCCAGCCCTCTCCATACTGCGGCTGAACACTGCGCAAGAAAGGCCCCGAACAAGCGGGTCGCGCATGACCAGGGCACCGGCAAGAGCCAGCCGGTGCAGCCAGCGCGCATGCACACATGCATACAGGCACTCAGGCAGGTGCAGCGCGACGGCCAACCACAAAAGAGGAAGAGGAGAGGAGAGGAAATGAGAAGAGCTGACAAGGTGTCGTATGCCCGGGCCATGGTGTCCTGCGCGCTGGCAGTGGGGGGCGCGCAAGTCTGTGCCGAGGAGTCCTGGGTCAGGCTGTCAGGCTTCGTCGACATCAGCGTGGAGCGCCTCGCGCAGTCGGGCAAGGGGGGCTCGGTGTATCGCGTGTCCAGCGGCCAATTGAGTTCGTCGCGGATCAACTTCAGCGGGCAGGAAGTGCTCAGCAGCGACCTGAAGGCCATCTTCACCTACGAGCCGCAATTCTCGGCCGATACCGGCACGGCGGCGGCGCAGGCGCGCCAGTCATTCGTCGGGCTGCACAGCAACAAATACGGCGTGCTGACCATGGGCCGCCAGAACACGCCGTCATACTGGATCGCCGGCTATGCCGACCCAAGCTTCTCGGCGGACTACAGCATGGTCAGCAACATGCAGTTCTTCTACGCGGCCTACCGCGTGGACAATGCGATCCAGTACAACACGCCGCGCTTCTACGGGTTCATGGGACGCTTCATGGTGACCACCGGCCTGGAGGACACCACCCGGGCTGGCCGCTACCTCAGTACCGGCATCGAGTACCGCGACGACAAGCTCTACGCGGGCTTCGTCAGCGACCTGCGCTATACGCGCAATATCAACAACGCCGGCAGCGTGCCTTCGGCGCGCGACAACTACGCCTCGCTGGCCTACAAGTTCGGCGATTTCGAGCCGACGCTGGTTTACCACACCTACAACGGCTACTACGCGTATCCGCCTTATGCGGACTTCCAGTCCAAAGGCTGGGATATCCAGATCGGTGCGCGCTACAAGCTCAACCCGTCGAACCGTTTGTACGCCAGCTTCGTCCATCGCAAGGACGACAACAACACCAAGCTGTCGGACGCCAACGGCTTCGTGCTGGGCTACATCTACAGCCTGTCCAAGCGCAGCGAGATCTACGCCACGTACGCTCACGTGCAGCACAAGCATGACAGCCCGATCCGCTACCCGGTCACGTTCTCGGCCTCGCCTACCAGCCAGCAGAACCCGTCCGGCATGGCCATCGGCATTCGCCACGCGTTTTGAGCGCCCGGCCTGGACATGATGCGGCGGTCTTGGTCCGGTGGGTTGCGCCCTGCGATGGGCACCGGCCGCGGCGGGCGAGGGCATTGTTAATAGAAAAGGGAAAAGGAGGAAGCCATGCTTCGAATCAGAACGTTCAGATCAATCCTGGCAACGGGGACAGCTTCAGCGGCCATATGCATGATGGCCTGCGCAAACGCGGACACGGTGCAGGCCACGGCGGCGCCAGGGGCATCCCTAATGCAGGGAGCGCAGGGAGCGCAGGGAACACCAGTAACGCCAGGCACGCCCAATGTTCAGGATCCCCRTCTCGCCGCCTGGCTGCGGCTGACGCCCGATCGCTCGCCCGCGCCGCTCAAGCCGGGTGTCGACTACGGGATGGATCCGGCCACCGGACAGTTCGTCTGGCCGAAAGCAACGCCTGAAGTGCACAAGGGGCAGCGCTTCCCCGGTGAAATGACCACATGGGACAAGAAGAGCTTTGCCAAGAACGTGGAGGTTCTGGCCTTCTATCCCGCCGTTGGCTCACCCTTCCATGCCTGGAACAACATCGCCGACTTCGAGGGGCGCCGTTACCTCTACATTCATGACCGGGACTATCTGCGGATCATGGACATCACCGATCCCGCCCATGGCAAGGTGGTCTATTCCAAGGGCGGTGTCTGGGGACCGAAAGGGTCGAGTGAGAATTACGATCCGCGCAACGTCGACGACTACCTGGGTGGCGCGACCATTGCCTGGAGCAAGGCACTGGGCAAGCCGGTGCTCGTCGCGTCATTTGAAATTGGACGCTATGGCCTGATGACTGACAAGACCCAGCAGCCTGACCAGGTCGCGGCGCAGCGTCGCTACAATTCGCTGAAAGGGTTCAAGGTCTTCGCCATGGATGGCCCGCTGCCAAGCCAGTGGCGGCTGCTGGCAACCCGCACCACCGACTACAAGCACCCCGATGCGCCGATCGGGCAACAGCAGGGGTCCGGGTCGCTGGATTCGCCTGAATACCATGGCGGCAAATACATGATCCTGGCGTCGGCGCCGGATGACACGTACGGCCTGACCGAGTATCCCAATTATCTTTACTCGCCCGGCTATCAGGTCTGGGACATGTCCGATCCCGCGAATCCGACCTTTGTTTCCCAGATCTCGGTGCCGGGGCAGATCCTCGGCAACGAAGCCCATGAGCAGGCGTATCTGATGAATCAACGGGCTGGCAACCGTACCTCATGGATGGGGGCGCGCATTCCAATTTTCCTGCCCAAGCCATTGGAGGACGGTGGCAAGATCGGCTTCGGCGCGATGGGTGGCCTCGGTCTCTATGCGTTCGACCTTTCCGACCCGGCAAAGCCGAAGGTGCTCGGCAACGTCAATACGCCGCCCAGCTTTGCCGGTACCGAATACGACAACGCCGATGTCAGCCAATATGCGCGCACGGGCTATGTCCTGACCGGCGGCTATCCGATGAACCGCGATTGCTATGAGCCATACAAGGACATTTTCGTCGTCGACGCACGCGATCCGTCTCACTTGAAGGTGGCCGGCAAACTGCCGCAGCCGAAGGTGCCGGAGGGGGCGGCATTCACGAGCTTCTGTCAGCGTGGCGGCAATTTCGGCCCGAAGCGGGCGAACTCCATCGGCCAGCCCGGCCAATGGCGTCAGGGCATCGTTCCCTATTCTTTCTACAATGCCGGCGTGCAGATTTTTGACGTCAGCCATCCGGAAAAGGCGACGATCGCGGGCTATTTCGTGCCTGCGCTGGCGGACGAGACGGAATTGCCGAATTACACGCTCGGCAAAGGCGTGTTCGCGATCTACACGGAGTACGACCGCAATATCATCTGGGCCTTCACCGAGAACGGTGCCTACGCGCTGTCAACGCCCCTGCTTGGCAAGCCGGTCCTGGGCGCGTCCGCTACGCCCTGGCCATCGCGCAAAGTTGCCGCACGGGCGCAATAGATGCAATAGACGCAATAGAAAAAGGGACGCCGCGGCGTCCCTTTTTCGTCGGGTCGATGAAGCCGCCCGCAATCAGCCGGCCGCTTTCTCTTCCTGGTGGTAGCGCGTGGCGCGTTCCACTTCGTTCTTCGAGCCGAGGATCACCGACACGCGCTGGTGCAGCTTTTCCGGCTGGATGTCGAGAATGCGCTCATGGCCGTTGGTGGCCGCGCCGCCGGCCTGCTCGACCAGCATGGCCATCGGGTTGGCTTCGTACATCAGGCGCAGCTTGCCGGGTTTTTCCGGTTCGCGCTTGTCCCACGGGTACATGAAGATGCCGCCGCGCGTGAGGATGCGGTGTACGTCGGCCACCATCGAGGCGATCCAGCGCATGTTGAAGTTCTTGCCGCGCGGGCCTTCGTCGCCGGCCAGGCATTCGTCGATATAGCGGCGCACGGGCGGGGCCCAGTGGCGCATGTTGGACATGTTGATCGCGAATTCCTTGGTGTCTTCCGGGATCGTCACGTCCGACTGCGTCAGCACGAAGCTGCCGGCCTCGCGGTCCAGCGTGAACATGTGCACGCCGTTGCCAACGGTCAGCACCAGCGTGGTCTGCGGGCCGTACACGGCGTAGCCGGCGGCGACCTGGCGGCTGCCGGCCTGCATGAAGTCGGCTTCAGTGACGGTCTGGCCCGGCTTGGGCATGTGCAGCACCGAGAAGATGGTGCCGATCGACACGTTCACGTCGATGTTGGACGAGCCGTCGAGCGGATCGAACAGCAGCAGGTATTCGCCCTTGGGATAGCGGTTCGGGATCTCGTAGATGCTGTCCATTTCCTCGGACGCCATGGCGGCGAGGTGGCCGCCCCATTCATTGGCGTCGAGCAGGACTTCGTTGGCGATCACGTCCAGCTTTTGCTGCGTCTCGCCTTGCACGTTGCCGGTGCCGGCCGAGCCGAGGATGCCGGCGAGGGCGCCCTTGCTGACGGAGTTGGAAATGGCCTTGCAGGCGCGCGCCACCACTTCGATCAGGAGCCGCAGTTCGGGCTCGATCGTGTTGTGCTTGCGCTGCTCCTCGACCAGGTAGCGGGTGAGGCTGATGCGACTCATGGGGATTCTCCTTGAATGGCCGCAATTCTACATGGGCGCCAGCCCGCCAGGCCAATGCCACCGGCCCGTGGGGTACTGTCGGCGGGGGCGGGGCGCGGTGCTGCCGGCCGCGCCCCGGCCAGCCCGGCGCTGCCTTACGGCGCCAGCGCCTTGCTCACGATCTCGCGCACATCGCGGGACAGGTCGCTGGCCGCCGCCACCTGTTCCAGCGCGGCGCGCATGCGGTCGCGCAGCGGCAGCGCGTACTTCTGCCAGCGGTCCATCACCCGCGCCAGGCGGGACGCCACTTGCGGGTTGATGGCGTCCAGCGCCAGCACCTGCTCGGCCCAGAAGGCGTAGCCCGAGCCATCCTCGGCATGGAACTGGGCCGGGTTGGCCGCGCAGAAGCTGAAGATCAGCGAGCGCGCGCGGTTGGGGTTGCGCAGGTTGAAGGCGGGATGCTGCATCAGCGCGCGCACCGTGTCGATGGTGTGCTTGCCTTTGTGGCCGGCGCTTTGCGGCCCCACGGTGCCGCGCTGCGTGCCTTGCAGCGAGAACCATTTGTCGATCACCAGCGGGTCTTGCTCGAAGCGCTGGTAGAAATCGGCCAGCGCGGCCTCGCGGCCAGGGGCAAAGGTGTTAACCATGGCGCTGAGCGCGGCGAAGCGGTCCGTCATGTTGTCGGCGGCCTGGTACTGCGCTTCGGCCAGCGCCTGCATGGCGGCGTCGCCGCTGTCGGCCAGGTAGCCCAGTGCCAGGTTGCGCAGCGCGCGCTTGCCGGCGGACACCGCATCGGGGCTGTAGGCGCCCGGCGTGGCATTGGCCTCGAACGCGGCCAGCCAGTCGGTCTTGAGCGCGCGCGCCAGCGCTTCGCGCATGAACTGGCGAGCGCGGTGGATGGCGGCCGGATCGGCCACGCCCATGCGCTCGGCGAGGTAAGCCTCGGCCGGCAGCGTCAGGGCCTGCTCGCGAAAGGCGGGGCTGAGCTGCTGGTCGTTGAGCACGGTGCGCAGCGCGGCCACCAGCGCCGGGTCGAGCTCGAGCTCGCGGCCGGCCTGGCTCTGGGCCACCAGTTGCAGCAGCGCGCGCGTGGTCAGGCGCTGGCCGGCCTCCCAGCGGTTGAACGGATCGCTGTCGTGCGCGAGCAGGAAGGTCAGCTGCGCCTCGCTGTACTCGGCGTCGATGATGACCGGCGCGGAGAAGTCGCGCAGCAGCGACGCCAGCGGCGGCTCGGCGCCGCGAGGCAGGTTGATGAAGCGGAAGGTCTGCTCGGCCTCGGTGAAATCCAGCACGCGCGTGGTGGCGCCGGGCTGGCTTTCCCCCTCGAGCTGCAGCGCGAGGTCGGCGCCGCTGGCGTCGATCAGGCCCAGGGCGAAGGGAATGTGGAAGGGCAGCTTGTCCGGCGTGCCGGGGCGCGTCTCGATGCCGACCTTGGGGCACGTTTGCGACAGCGTCAGCGCCAGGGTGCCGGCGGCCGCATCCCACGCGGTGCGCACCGCGACCACCGGCGTGCCGGCCTGGCTGTACCAGCGGCCGAACTGCGTCAGGTCGCGGCCATTGGCATCGGCCATGGCGGCGCGGAAGTCGTCGCAGGTCACAGCCTGGCCGTCGTGGCGCTGGAAGTACAGGTCCATGCCCTTGCGGAAACCGTCGCGGCCTAGCAGGGTCTGGTACATGCGCACGACCTCGGCGCCTTTCTCGTACACCGTCACGGTGTAGAAGTTGTTGATTTCCTCGTAGCTGTCGGGGCGCACCGGATGCGCCATGGGGCCGGCATCCTCGGGGAACTGCACCTGGCGCAGCATGCGCACGTCCTCGATGCGCTTGACCGCGCGCCCGGATTCGGAGCCCATCATGTCGGCCGAGAACTCCTGGTCGCGGAACACCGTCAGGCCTTCCTTGAGCGAGAGCTGGAACCAGTCGCGGCAGGTCACGCGGTTGCCGGTCCAGTTGTGGAAGTACTCATGCCCGACCACGGATTCGATATTGCCGAAATCGGCATCGGTGGCGGTCTCCGCGTTGGCCAGCACGTACTTGGTGTTGAAGATGTTGAGGCCCTTGTTCTCCATCGCGCCCATGTTGAAGTCGCCCACGGCGACGATCATGAAGCGCTCGAGGTCCAGCTCCAGACCAAAGCGCTGCTCGTCCCAGCGGATCGAGTGGATCAGCGAATCCATGGCATGGCGCGTCTTGGGCAGGTCCTGCGGTTCCACCCAGACCTGCAGCAATTTCTCCTTGCCGGAGGCGGACCGGATCCGCTCCTCGATGCATTCCAGCTTGCCGGCCACCAGTGCGAACAGGTAGGCGGGCTTCTTGAACGGGTCTTCCCAGACGGCCTCAAAGCGGCCGTCGGGCAGCTCGCGCTCGCTGATCAGGTTGCCGTTGGACAGCAGCACCGGGTAGGCCGCGCGCTGTGCGCGCAAGGTGACCCGGAAGGTCGACATCACGTCGGGGCGGTCCAGGTAATAGGTAATCTTGCGAAAGCCCTCGGCTTCGCACTGGGTAAAGAAGTTGCCGTTGGAAACGTAGAGGCCGGACAGCGACGTGTTGGCGGCCGGCTGGCAGGCGGTGACGATTTCCAGCGTGCCTTGCGCGGGCAGCTCGGGCAGCGTCAGGCTGTCGGGCGCCTGCTGCGCGCCTTCCAGCGGCTTGCCGTCGAGGCGGACCCCGACCAGCTCCAGTGCCTCGCCGGCCAGCACCAGCGGGCCAGGTGCCTGGCGCGTGAAGCGCAGGATGTTGGTGACCACCGTGCGCGCCGGGTCGAGCTCGAGGGTGAGGTCGACGTGCTCAAAAGCGAAGGCCGGCGGAGTATAGTCTTTGCGATGGACGGTAACGGGCGTGTCGGTGCGCAGCATGAAGGGATCCTGTCCTCTGAGGGCCACTTGGGGCGGCATGGTCGCCATGGTCACGGCGGGCGGGCAGGGCGGTAGCCGCTGCCGGGCCGCGTGCCACGGCACTGAAGAACCCATTGTAGCCAAGCGCGGGCGCCCCGGCGCGGGCGCGCGGCGCGGATGGCGGCGCGGGTGGCGGATTGGGGCGGAATTCCGCCGGCCCGGCCCGGTCTGAGTCACACAATGGACAACGTGGACAACGAATCGATGAGGGGCATGATGCCGAAACGATGGCTGGCGACGCTCGGGAAGCTGGCGAAGCTTGGTAAGGATTGGCGCCGGATAGCCGGCGAAGGCGGGCGTGGCGGCCGCCTGATGGCGAGCGCGGCGCTGCTCGGCGTGGCGCTGCTGTCTGGCTGCGCCAGCACTGTCACCACGGAGGTGACGGCCTTCCGCCAAGGCAACTGGCAGAACGATCCGCCGCGCACCTATGCCTTCGATCGCACCAGCGGCCAGGAGGCGCAGCTCGAGGACCAGACCTATGAGCAGTGGCTGGCGCAGGCGCTCTCCGGAATCGGCTTCGAGCAGGTGGCCCGGCCGCAGGCGCATTACCTGGTCAGCATGGAGTACGACAGCAACTCGCGGCTGATGCGGATCCAGGAGACCAACTACGCCGACCCGTGGGGCCCCGGCTTTTATCCCGGCCCTTACTGGGGGCCTTATTACCGCCCCTGGGGCCCGTACGGCTGGGGTGGCCCGGGTTACTGGCCGCCGGTGACCACGGTGCGCGATGTGCCGGTCACCCAGTCCACGCTGCGCGTATTCTTCAAGGATGCCGCCAGCGGCCGCCGGGTCTACCAGGTCACGGCGAACCACCGCGCAGAGGGTTCGTCCCTGCAGGCGGCGATGCCCTACCTGATCCGCAGCGCCTTCGTGCAGTTTCCGGGGGAGAGTGGCCGGCCACAGCGGGTGACATTGCCGCTGGACCCGAATGACAAGTAGCAGGCAGCAAGCAGCAAGCAACAAGCAACAAGCAACAAGCAACAAGCAACAAGCAACAAGCAACAAGCAAGGCATTGCCTGTGCGGCGGTAAAAACTGAATTGCCCGGCGAAAAGCCTTAAATCCCTGAATGCCCCAGTGGGAGGGGCTTCGCGCCGGGCTTGGGTGAGCTAGAATGACGGCTCGATTTTTCGGCCCGAGCCGCCGGAGCCCGTCTTTGAAAGCTGCAATGGAAGATTCCGGCAAGCCACGCCGGATACGACCGGCGCGGCCTCGGCGGGCACTGGCAGGGCCACTTCCTGGACGAGCATAATGACCAGCAAGACCGGCGGTGATGCACCGCAACATGCCCCCAACAGTCCTGAAGCGCAATTGCGCCTGGCCGCGCTGGAATACCACCGCAGCCCGACCAAGGGCAAGATCCAGGTAAACGCGACCAAGGCGCTGTCCAACCAGCGCGACTTGTCCCTGGCCTACTCCCCGGGCGTGGCCTACGCCTGCGAGGAGATCGCCAAGGATCCCGCGATGGCCGCCGAGTACACCTCGCGTGGCAACCTGGTGGCAGTGATCACCAACGGTACCGCCGTGCTCGGCATGGGCGACATCGGTCCTCTGGCCGGCAAGCCGGTGATGGAGGGCAAGGGTTGCCTGTTCAAGAAGTTCGCCGGCATCGACGTGTTCGACATCGAGCTCGATGCGCACGACCCGGACAAGATCGTCGAGATCGTGGCCGCGCTGGAGCCGACGATCGGCGGTGTGAACCTCGAAGACATCAAGGCGCCCGAGTGCTTCTACATCGAGAAGAAGCTGCGCGAGCGCATGAACATCCCCGTCTTCCACGATGACCAGCACGGCACCGCCATCATCTCGGGCGCGGCGCTGCTCAACGGCCTGAAGGTGGTCGGCAAGGATATCGCCAAGGTCAAGCTGGCGGTCTCCGGCGCTGGCGCCGCGGCCATCGCCTGCCTGGACACCATGGTGAGCCTGGGCGTGACCCGCTCGAACATCTCGGTGGTGGACTCCAAGGGCGTGATCTATGTGGGCCGCGACGCCAACATGGAACCCAACAAGGCGCGCTACGCGCAGGAAACGTCCAACCGCACGCTGGCCGACATCGTCAACGGCGCTGACGTGTTCCTGGGCTGCTCGACCGCTGGCGTGCTGACCGCCGACATGGTCAAGACCATGGCCGACAAGCCCATCATCCTGGCGCTGGCCAACCCGGAGCCGGAAATCCGCCCGGAAGTGGCCAAGGCCGCGCGCCCGGACTGCATCATCGCCACCGGCCGCTCGGACTACCCGAACCAGGTCAACAACGTGCTGTGCTTCCCGTACATCTTCCGTGGCGCGCTGGATTGCGGCGCCACCAAGATCACGGAAGCCATGAAGCTGGCCTGCGTCAAGGCCATCGCCGACCTGGCCGAAGCCGAGCTGAACGACGCCGTTGCCGCCGCCTATGGTGGCCAGGAACTGAAGTTCGGCCCCGACTACATCATCCCGACGCCGTTCGACCAGCGCCTGATCGAGAAGATCGCGCCGGCGGTGGCCAAGGCCGCCGAGGAGTCCGGCGTGGCCACCCGTCCGATCAAGGACCTGGAAGCCTACCGCCAGCAGCTCACCCAGTATGTCTACCACACCGGCCTGATCATGAAGCCGGTGTTCTCGGCCGCCAAGGCCGCGCCCAAGCGCGTGGTCTATGCCGAGGGCGAAGAAGAGCGCGTGCTGCGCGCGGTGCAGACCGTAGTGGACGAAGGCCTGGCCCGTCCGATCCTGATCGGCCGCCCGCACGTGATCCAGATGCGCATCGACAAGGCTGGCCTGCGCCTGAAGGCCGGCACGGACTTCGAGCTGATCAACCCGGAAGACGACCCGCGCTACCGTGCCTACCACGAGGCCTACCACGCGCTGCGCGGCCGCGACGGCGTCACGCCGGACATGGCCAAGGTGGCGCTGCGCCGCTCCAATACGCTGATCGGCACCATGCTGATGCATATGGGCGATGCCGACGCGCTGCTGTGCGGCACCGTGGGCCGCTTCGAAGCCCACCTGGAGCACGTGCGCGACGTGATTGGCCTGGCGCCGGGCGCCAAGGTGTTCGCCGCGATGAACGCGCTGATGCTCGAGAAGTACACGCTGTTCATCACCGACACCTTCGTCAACGACGATCCCACCGCGGAGGAACTGGCCGCCATCACGCAGCTGGCCGCCGAGGAAATCGCGCGTTTTGGCCAGCACCCGAAGGTGGCGCTGATGTCGCACTCGATGTTCGGCTCGTCGGACCGCCCGTCGGCCAGGAAGATGCGCGCGGCCCAGGAGATCCTGGCCCGCGAGGCGCCGCACCTGGAAGTGGAAGGCGAGATGCAGGGTGACGCCGCCCTGGTCGAGGACGTGCGCCGTCACTTCCTGCCGGGCACCAAGCTGGCCGGCAGCGCCAACCTGCTGGTCATGCCGACGCTGGATGCGGCCAATATCGCTTTCAACCTGCTCAAGATCACGGGCGGGCAAGGCGTCACCATTGGCCCGATCCTGTTGGGCGCGGCCAAGCCGGTGCACATCCTCAACCCGCAAGCCACCACCCGTCGCATCGTCAACATGACGGCGGTAGCGGTGGCGGAAGCCAACGCGGTGCGCTGATCCGGCGGCACGGCCGGCAAGCCGGCCGCCGCCCAATGAGAACGGGGCTCCTCTGGAGCCCCGTTTTTTTGACCGGCTTGTGAAGCAGTTCCGCCGGCCCGGAAAACCTGTCCTGCGTCGATCCCGTTGCCGTTTCCCGTTGCCGCTATTGCAGCAGGTTGTACTGCTCGCGCATCACGACGATGATGGACTTGGCTGCTGCCAGCCGGGTTGGCAAATGGTCGTCCTCTTCGCGCGGGAAATCGACTTCCGCGCTCCAGTTGCAACCGGTGTGGTCGGGCTGGTGAACTCGCATGGCGTGCAGTTCGCACTCGCCGCACTCTGGATTGTTGTTGAGGAACTGGTTCAGGATGGCCATCAACTCCGACCGGGTCTTTGCATCACGCCGCATGAGTCACCTCGTCCGTTGCCGTCTTGTTGCCTGGAACCTAAATTTAGGCACGCGGGCGCAGGCCCGCCAATTGAATCGCCCTATTAAGCAGCGACTTTCGATCCCGAATTCCGGTAGTTTGTCTCTATCGCACCGCAGCAAATCCATGCCGCGTCGCGGTACCGGCGAAACCAGCGGCGCCCAATCCGGTCGAACCGCCATGGTGCGGCGCGCGCCGCCCGGCAGCGCGCGAGGCGTGCAACGCGCCACTGGTCTGGCGGCGAGGGATCCCTTCGGCGCCAGGGCAATCTCGCGACCCTGGCGACCCTGGCCATCCCTCGCGGCCATCTCAAGACAATCCCGATGCTGAAGGAATCTCTGGTACGTGCTGGGCCATTCAACGGATGTGCGTGCCGAGCCTGTCCTGGGTTTGCCCCCAGCACACGCCCGACGACTGGCAGGAGGAGGTGTCGGTGCGCTCGGACCGCTTGCAGATCGCCTTTCGCAAGACGCTCAAGGCGCTCGAAGCGCGCGGCTGGGAAGTCGACCCGGCCCGCCGGGGCCAGCGAGTTCGCGGGGCGCAAGGCCTGCGCGATTCCTTGCCCGGCACGGCGTGAATCGTCGGCCTGGGCCATCGCCGGCGTGCCAACCCGGGGAGGCGGCTGAGCCACACCGCCATGCAGCATGTGGGCTAAATGACGAAAGCGCTTACATGCGAATAATAATAACTATCATTACGATTTACATGCCAGTATTTGTTCTGAAATAATCCAGCCCGACATCCCAGGCCACTCGCGCGCCACATCCGCCACGTTCGCCGCCAGGGCCGGGAGGCTTGTTTCTGGGTCAGCCACATGCCCTTCGTGGCGTAGAGAACATCGGGAGCTTTACCTTGCCATCCGCATCACGCCGCCTGCGCCAAGCGCGCCCCGGGCGCTACTTTTCCATGCCTGCCGCTAGCCTGCGGCCCATCGTGGCGGCGCTCGCCGTTGCAGGCGGCCTGCCGTCGTTCGCGCTCGCGCAGGAGGCCGCTGCCGCAGGGAGCCTGCCGGCCGTCACCGTGCGCGCCGATGCCGCGCCCGACCAGTCGCCGCCCGCTTACGCCGGTGGCCAGGTGGCACGCGGCGGCCGGGTCGGCATCCTGGGCAACCAGGACATGATGGACGTCCCGTTCAGCATCACCGCCTACACCGCCGAGCTGATCCAGAATCAGCAGGCGCGCAGCATTGCCGATGTGCTGGCCAACGATCCGGGCATCCGCAGCAGCCTGGGCTTCGGCAATTTCTCCGAGACCTTCGTGGTGCGAGGCTTCCAGCTCACGGGCGACGATATCGGCTACAACGGCCTGTACGGCATCGCGCCGCGCCAGCTGGTCGCGGTAGAGGGGCTGGACCGGGTGGAAGTGTTCCGTGGCGCAAGCGCCTTTATCAACGGCGTATCGCCGGGCGGCACCGGCATTGGCGGCGGCATCAACCTGCAGCCCAAGTTCGCCAAGGACCAGCCGGTCACCCAGGCCACGCTGGACTACACCAGCGACGCGCAGGCAGGCGGGCACGTCGACATCGGCCGGCGTTTCGGCGACCAGAACCGCTTTGGCGTGCGCGTGAATGCCATGGCGCGCGGTGGCGACACCGCGATCGACAAGGAGAACCGGCAGCAGCGCCTGTTGACCACCGGGCTGGATTACCAGGGCGACAAGGTCAGGCTGTCGGCCGACTTCGGCTACCAGAAGCAGACCATCAACCAGGGGCGTTCGGTGGTCTACCTGAGCGACACCACGGTGCCCGCCGTGCCGTCGCCCAGCGCCAATTATGCGCAGCCATGGAGCAACTCCATGCTGGAGGACACTTACGGCACGCTGCGCGGCGAGGTCGATATCGCGCCGCGCTGGACAGCCTATGTGGGACTGGGCGCGCACCACAGCAACGAGTTCGGCAACTACTCCTCGCCCACCGTGAGCGGCTCCGGTTTCGGCGCGGCCACGCGCCTGACCGTGCCCTACAAGGCCGATACCACGTCGGAAGAAATCGGCGTGCGCGGCGCGTTCGAGACCGGTCCGGTCAAGCACCGGGTCAACCTGGCCTGGTCCGGCATGCAGGCCAGGAAGCGCGCTGCCTACCAGTTCTCCGGCAGCTTCCCCAGCAATATCTACGACGCCGTCGACGTGGCGCGGCCGCCCACCGCGCTCGCGGGCGGCAACATGAATGATCCCGGCGTGACGGGCCGGACCAACCTGAGCAGCTTCGCGGTCTCGGACACGCTGTCCTTCCTGCAGGACCGTGTCTTGCTCACGGCCGGCGTGCGCCAGCAGAACATCAGCGTGCGCGGCTACAGCTACACCGGCGTGCAGACCGCGGACTACAACCAGTCCGCGACGTCGCCGGCGTTTGGCCTGGTGGTCAAGCCGATCCAGAGCGTCTCGCTGTACTACAACCACATCGAAGGCCTGGCGCAAGGACCTACGCCGCCCACCTCTGCCATTAACCGCACGGAGGTTTTCGCGCCGATCAAGTCCAGGCAGGATGAGCTTGGCGTCAAGTGGGACGGTGGCAAATTTGGCGCCACGCTGGCGGTCTACCAGATCAAGCAACCGGTGGGCATCACCCAGGGCGGCGTGTTCTCCATTGCAGGCGAGCAGCGCAACCGCGGCGTGGAACTGAGCGGTTTCGGCGAGCCGCTGCGCGGCGTGCGCCTCTTGGCCGGCATCGCCTATATCGACGCCAAGCTGACCAGCACCGGCACGCCGGCCAACGACGGCAACCTGGCTGTGGGCGTGCCCAACTACACGCTGAACGTCGGCGCGGAATGGGACCTGCCATTCCTCGCGGGCGCCACGGTCTCGGGCCGCTACCTGCAGACCGGCCGCCAGTACCTGGATGTGGCCAACCAGGTCAGCATCCCTTCCTGGAACCGCTTTGACCTCGGCGCGCGCTACCGTTTCAAGGCCGCGCAACAGCGCTACACGGTGCGGGCTTTGGTGGAGAACGTAGCCAACAAGGCGTACTGGGCATCCACCTACGGCGGCTACCTGACGCAGGGCGCGCCGCGTACCTTCAAGGTGGCGATGACGGTGGACTTCTAAGCGCAGCGGCCCGCGGGATCGGCAACCGCCTGACGCCCTCGTTTGCTAGGGGCGAACACCATCAGGCTGAGCAGGGCGAGGACCCAGGCGCCAATCCCGCCGTACAGCATCACCCAGCCAAAGCCATGGACCAGCGCCGCATGCAGCGCGGTGCCGGACGGGTCCAGGGCGGGCAGTTGCGCGAAGGCGGCACCGGGCGCATCCAGGTTGCCCGCGGCAATGCGCTGCGCCAGCGCGCGCAACTGCAACGAATCGAGCGCCCCTGGAAAGGCACGCTTCAGATACGCAGAGATCCCTGCCACCAGGATGAATCCCATCAACGCGATATTGACCGCCAGCGAGATCATCCGCGCGCTCATGTCGATGCCGGACGCCATGCCCGCGCGGCTGCTGGGGACCGAGCCAGTGGTGGTGTTGGTCACCGGCGTGTTGGTGATGCCCAGGCCGATGCCGGCCAGCAGCGAACCCGGCAGCAGGGTCAGCCAGCTTGCCTGCGCCAGGCTGCTGCCCAGCTTCATCAGCATGAAGCCCAGCCCGATCGTGAACAAGCCCAGGGGAATGACCATGCCGGCCCGGTAGCGCAGCACAAGCCGCTCCCCCAGCGGCGGAAACAACAGCGTGGGCAGCGTGTAAGCCAGCAAGGACAAACCGGCGGCCACGCTGCCGTAGCCCAGGCCGCCGTGGAAATAAAGCGGCAGGTAAATCATGAACGGCCAGAAACTGAAGTTCATGCCCATGGACCCAAGCAGCGCGCCCGAGAAGTCACGGCTGCGGAACACCGAAACATCGAACATCGGATGCGGGTTGAGCTTTTCCGCAAGCAGGAAGGCCACAAAGCTGGCCGCCGTCGCGGCCGTCATGCCGATCGCGGCGGCGCGGGAGACGCCGGCCTCCGGGCCCTGCGTGATCAGGTATGCCAGGCCGAAAACGGCCAGCGACAGCGTGACGATGCC
Source organism: Cupriavidus sp. YAF13 (assembly GCF_052113425.1). NCBI lineage: Bacteria > Pseudomonadati > Pseudomonadota > Betaproteobacteria > Burkholderiales > Burkholderiaceae > Cupriavidus > Cupriavidus sp. YAF13. The sequence goes on along the minus strand of NZ_JBFRDD010000041.1, from coordinate 11,531 downwards.
CGCGATATCGAGCTTGCCCGCCTGCGGATCGCGCGACTCCTCCACGCCCGCGAATACCAGCGCCAGGGTCAGGATGGCCAGCAGGACGTGAACCAGGAACACCCATTGCCAGCTGGATACGGCAACGATCATGCCGCCCACGATGGGCCCGAAACCCAGGCCGATCCCGAACACGATGCCCCAGGCGCCAAAGGCTTTGCTGCGTTCCTTGCCCTCCTGGAATTGATGCGACAGGATCGCCACCAGGCAGATCAGCATTGCGCCGCCGGCCATGCCCTGGAGGAACCGGCTGGCAATCAGCACCGCGGCGCTTTGCGCCAGGCCGCAGATCAGGGAGGCGACGCCGAACAAGGCAATGCCGAGGATGAACATGCGCTTGCGGCCAAAGCGGTCCGCCAGCGTGCCGGCCGCCATCAGCACCGTGGTGCAGGCGATGGTGTAGGCATTCATGATCCATTGCATGTCCCCGAAGCCGCCGTGCAGGACGCGCTCAAGGGTGGGGAGTATGACCGGTACACTGGAGATCTCCAGGCCGAACATCAGCGCGGCCAGGCAGACGGCGGCCAGTGCCATTTGGTTCTTACGGGAATGAGTGAGGCGCATCGATGGTGCTTTCCAGGCGAATCCGGTTGCGGGGAACGGATGGCGTCGTACTCGACGCCAATCTTGGCGCACATTGTGGGCGAGTCCTCGCTATGATAGAAATGATCTAATTTCTTCCGATTCATTAGCACTCATCATCAATACGGAGCCATGGATTTCGATCCGACACTGTTGCGGGCCTTTGTCGCCGTCAAGGAAACCGGCGGCTTCACGCGCGCGGCGCAGCGGCTGCACCTGACGCAGTCCGCGGTCAGCCATCAGATCCGGCGGCTCGAAGAGCAGGTGGGCCGGCCGCTGCTGTACCGCACGACACGCACCTTGACCCTGACCGAGGACGGCAACGATTTTCTCCAGCACGCGGAGCAGATCCTGGCCTCGCTCGATGCGCTTTCGCGCCGGTTCCAGCCGTCTCCCGTTTGCGGCGTGGTGCGCTTCGGCGTGCCGGAAACCTTCCTGGGCGAGCGGCTGCCGCAACTGCTGTCGCGGTTCTCCCGTGCATTCCCGGCGGTGCGTCTCGACGTGAGCGTGGGCACTTACCTGGACTTGCGCGCGATGATCAAGGCCGGCGAACTGGATCTTGCGGTGGTATTGTCGGCGCCCGGCGGGGAGGGCGGCACGGTGCTGCAGCACACGCAGTTCGTGTGGGCCGCCGCGCAGGCCTTCGAGATCGCACCGGGTGCGTCGTTGCCGCTCGCGCTGTCGCCCTCGCCGTGCGTCAACCGGCAGGTGGGCGTGGCGGCACTGGAGGGCACCTCCATACCGTGGCACGTGGCGTTTACGTCGCCAAGCCAGGAGGGCATCCGCACGGCGGTGCTGGCAGGGCTCGGCGTCTCGGTGCAGATCCGCGGCGACCTGAAGCCGGGGATGAAGGTGGTCGATGGCCAGTGTGGCTTGCCGGCGTTGCCGGCAGCGGATTTTGCGCTGATCTGGAGCGATGGCGAGAAGACGCCGGCCGCCCGCGAGTTCGGGCAGTTGCTGGTGAGCCTGCAGGCGCCGCCGCCCAAGCCCGGCCGGCGGCTCAAGACGCCCTAGCGCCCGCAGCGCCGCGCGCTAGGCGATGTCGGGCCGCGCCGGGAACCCATGCCGGCGCGAGGCCCACGCAATCAGCAGCCCCACAACCAGCAACGCAAGCAGCGCCCACGGGAACGCGCCGACGCCGTGGGTATCGAGCAGGACGCCGCCGACGATGCCGCCGGCTGCGATGGCGAGGTTCCAGGTGGTGACGAGCATCGATTGCGCGACATCCGCGCCGGGCCCTGCCGCCTCGGCCGATGCGGTCTGCAGCAAGGCGGGGGCGCCGCCGAAGGTCAGGCCCCAGGTCACGACGGCCAGATAGACCACGACCGGATGGCTGCCGCCGATGGCGAGCGCCAGCGAGGCCATGGCGAACAGCGCAAGGCTTGCCAGCACCAGCACGCGCAGCATGCGGTCGATCAGCAGGCCGCTGATCCACACGCCCCCCAGCGACGCCACGCCGAACACCAGCAGCACGATATCCACCTGCCCGGCCAGGCCGGCGGGCACGAGAAAGGGCACGACATAGGTGTAGAGAATGTTGTGGGCCATCACCCACAAGGCCAGCACAGCCAGGACTGGCCGCACGCCAGGGGTCGCGAATATCCGGCGCACCGGCATGTGCTTGCCCGCCGCCTGGCCAGGGTAATCCGGCGCTCCCAGCGCGACCCACGCCATCACGGCCAGCGCCAGGACCGACATCGCGCCAAACGCGGCGCGCCAGCCCAGCGTGTTGCCCAGCAGCGTGCCGAACGGCATGCCCAGGCACAGCGCCAGCGGCGCGCCGACGCCGGCCACGGCCAGTGCGCGGCCTTTGAGGTGATCCGGCACCATGCGCCGCGCATAGCCCGCTAGCATGCCCCAGACCAGGCCGCCGGCCATGCCTGCCAGGAAGCGTGCCACCAGAGCCACCACGAAGCCCGGCGCCAGCGCGGCAAGCGTATTGAAGACCAGCAGTCCGGCCAGGGCTGCCAGCAGCAACGGCCGGCGGCGCCAGCCTTGCGTGGCCGCCGTGAGCGGGATGGCCGCCACCAGCGAGCCGATGGCGTAGAGGCTGACGAACTGGCCCGCGAGCGCCTCGGATACGCCCAGCCCTTCGCTGATGCGGGAGAGCATGCCGGCGGGGATGGTCTCCGTGAGCAGCGTCAGGCATCCCGCCATGGCAAGCGCAAGCAGGGCCGGCAGCGGCAGGCGGTCCGTGCCTGCGGCCGCGGTGTTGTTCATTGTCAGCATGTCGATCCTTCCCATTTCCTGGGCAACAGAATGGGGCGAGTATTGTCTGCGCGGGACTAATGAACAATGGGCTATAGTTCCAAACATATCTGACAGATCGGTCAGCAATCAGGGCCTGTCAGTAATCAGGCCTGTCAGCCATCGGAATCATCGAAGCCATCATGGAGAGGCCGGCAATGGATAGCCTGGGTTCGCTTGGCGTGTTCGTCAGGGCCGGGGAAGCCCGCAGCTTCACCGTGGCGGGCCAGCAGCTGGGCATCTCGTCCTCGGCGGTCAGCAAGGCAATCGTGCGGCTGGAGGCGCGCCTTGGCGTGCGGTTGTTCCATCGCTCCACCCGCAACGTCAGCCTGACCCCGGAGGGCGCGCTGTTTCTCGAGCGCTGCCGGCGCATCCTTGGCGAGGTCGAGGCGGCGGAGATGGAGCTCTCGCAGACGCAGAGCGCGCCGCGCGGCAAGCTGAGGATCAGCCTGCCGTCGATCGGCACCGCGTTCATGAACCGGCTCGCCGAGTTCAAGCGGCTTTATCCCGAGGTCGAACTGGAGATCGATTGCTCGGACCGGCTGGTGGAGGTGATCGAGGAGGGCTTCGATGCGGTGATCCGCACGGGAGAGCCCAACGATTCCCGCTTGATGTCGCGCACCATCGGCTCGTTCCGGCTGGTGATGGTCGGCTCGCCGGATTATTTCCGGCGAGCGGGGCTGCCGCGGGAGCCCGAGGATCTCGCCCGCCATGACCGCCTGCTGTATCGCTACCCCACCACCGGCAAGCTGCAGCCGTGGCCGCTGTACCGCGATGGCCAGCCGGTCGGGATCGGTGCCGAGCGGCAGGCCAGCATGGTGACCAACACGCTGGAGCCGCAGGTGTGCTTTGCCGAGCAGGGCCTGGGCATCGCCTGCGTGCCGGATATTTCCATCCGGCGCCAGCTGGACGAAGGCACGCTTGTCAGCGTGCTGGACGACTACAACCAGGACCGCACGATGCTGCGGGTGCTGTGGCCATCCAGCCGCCAGCTGTCACCCAAGCTCAGGGCCTTCGTGGACTTCATCGCCGGCAATCTGCTTGCCGCCTGAGCACGACGCGCGGGCGGGGCGTAAAAAAACCCGCCACAAAGGCGGGTTGGGCGGGAGGGCGGATGTCCGTTCCCGTTGACCAGGGGAAAGCGTCAGAACTTGTGGCGCAGGCCCACACCGAAGGTGTCGCCGTGCGACAGGTCGGTGATCTTGTCGTAGAAGTAAGCGGCGTAGACGTCGGTGCGCTTGGACAGGTTGTAGTCGTAGGCGACTGCCACCGTGTTGCGCTTGAAGTTCGCGACCGAGTTCTTGGTCTTGTCGTAGGCGTAGGACGCCAGGATATTGCCATTGCCGACCGGCACCGAAACGCCGACCTGGCCGTTGGTGTGCTTGATGTCGCCGTTGACGTTGTTGTTGATGTCCGACTTGATGTACTGGCCTTGCGCGAACAGCTTGACGATCTTGAAGTCGTAGCTCACGCCGCCCTGCACCGCATTTTGCTTGCTGAAGCCAACCAGCAGCGGGCTGGTCGACGCGGTCACGTCACCCGGCGTGCTGTCGAACTTGACTTGCTGGAAGGCCAGCGTGGCAGCGAACGGGCCGTTGAAGTACAGCAGGTTGCCGCCCCACTTGTTCTGGCCGGTGGCGCCAGCCTTCTCGCCAAACGAGTAGATCACGTTGGCGGTCAGGCCGCCGAAGTTCGGCGTGGAGTACAGCAGCGAGTTGTTCCAGCCCGAATCGCCGATGATGCCCGGGTCGTTCACACGGGCCGTGGCGGCGCCGAAATAGGTGTGGAACACCATCGGCGAGAACACGTAGGAGTCAACCAGCGGGTTGAACAGGATGGTCGACACGAAGAAGGGCGTGGTGTTGCGGCCCAGCTTGATGGTGCCCAGCTTGTCGTTCTGCAGGCCCACGAATGCATTGCGGCTGAACATCGAGTCGCCGTTGAAGCGGCCCGAGGAGCCACTGTCGGTGCGGAAGAAGCCGTTCAGGTCGAAGATGGCCTTGGTGCCGCCGCCGAGGTCTTCGGTGCCCTTGATGCCCCAGTACGAGGTTTGCATGCCGCCCGAGTTGGCGACATAGGCGCGGTTGGCTGCGCCGACGTTCTTGACGCCGCCGACGAACATGTCGGCCTGGCCGTACAGCGTGACGCTCGATTGCGCCATGGCCGCGCCGCTGAAAAGGGCTGCCGCCATCGCTGCCAGCTTGAGGGCCGGCTTGATCTGCTTATGCATTGTGGGTTTCTCCGTGGTTGATCCGTTGCGTTCTTTGTGTACTGGGTCCCTGACGGGTTCTATTAGCTTTATTAGCTTTATTAGCTTTATTTGCTTTACTAGCTTTACTAGCTTTATTGGCTCTGGTGCTTTTCTTGGTGCCGGGCAGGCGCCGGACCTGGGCTCGGTCCGGCGCCTGCCCGTGACAGCAGCATGGGTAAGTCAGTGGTAAGTCAGTGGCGAATCAGTGGCAAACCAGTGATAACGCGGGGCCGACGAAACAGCTGCTTTTTTGGCTCAGCCGGATACTAAGTCGTTCAGGCGGAATTGCGCAATGCGGTGGATCTGGTTGATGCAAGTTTGCAACTCTGCGGCTGGTTCGTTGTTCACGCGCCTTGCGAACTCGCCGATGATGCCGGCGCGGTCGTAGCCGCGCACCGCCAGGATGAAGGGGAAGCCGAATTTCTCGTTGTACTGGCGGTTGAGCGACTGCAGTTGCTCGAACTCCGCCGCGGAGCACTGGTCCAGGCCAGCGCCGCTTTGCTCGCGGGTGGATTCGGCGGTCAGCTCGCCGCGCACGGCGGCCTTGCCTGCCAGCTCCGGGTGGGCGCGCACCAGCTTGATCTGGGCGGCATCGCCCGCGCCGTCCACGATGGCGCGCATGGCGTCGGCCAGCGCGGCAGCATGGGCGAAGGGGCGCTGCGTGGCGGCGGCTTGCGCCACCCACGCGGAGTGTTCATAGATGCCGCCGAGCGCCTGGATGAAGTCGGCGGCTGGCAGGGCGTTGAGTTGGTCGAGGGTGTAGGTCTGGCTCATGGTTCGGCTTATGGATTCGGCTTATGCGTGGTTCTGTGCGGAGTGGGGATGGGTTTCGGCCCAGTGGCGCGCGATGTCCACGCGCCGGCAGATCCAGACCTTGTCGTGGCCCTGCACGTAGTCGAGAAAGCGCTGCAGCCCGCGCATGCGGCCCGGGCGGCCCAGCAAGCGGCAGTGCATGCCGACCGACAGCATCTTGGGGCGGTCCAGCCCCTGCGGATCGCCCTCGGCGTAGAGCACGTCGAAGGCGTCCTTGAGGTACTGGAAGAACTGCTCGCCGGTGTTGAAGCCTTGCGGCGTGGCAAAGCGCATGTCGTTGGAGTCGAGCGTATAGGGCACCACCAGGTGCGGCTTGGTCTCGCCGTTGCTGACCTCCACCTCGGTCCAGAAGGGCAGGTCGTCGCCGTAGTAGTCCGAGTCGTACAGCAGCCCGCCGTGCTCCACCACCAGGCGGCGCGTGTTGGGGCTGTCGCGGCCGGTGTACCAGCCCAGTGGCAGCGATCCGGTCAGCTCCTTGATGATCTGCATGCCGATGCGCATGTGCTCGCGCTCGGTGGCTTCGTCCATGCCCTGGTAGTGGATCCAGCGCCAGCCGTGGCAAGCGATCTCGTGGCCGAGCTCGACGAACGCGCGGGTCAGGTCCGGATGGCGCTGCAATGCCATTGACACGCCAAAGATCGTCAGCGGCAGCCCGCGCTGCTCGAACTCGCGCAGGATGCGCCAGACGCCGGCGCGCGAGCCGTACTCGTACACGCCCTCCATGCTCATGTGGCGGTCGGGGTAAGCCGCCGCGCCGATGATCTCGGAGAGGAACTGTTCGGAGCCGGCATCGCCGTGCAGCACGTTGTTTTCGCCGCCCTCTTCGTAGTTGAGGACGAACTGCAGCGCAATGCGCGCGCCGCCCGGCCAGCGGGCGTGCGGCGGCTGGCTGCCGTAACCGATCAGATCGCGTGGATAGTTGTGGCTTGTCATCAGGGTCATGGTTCTTCAGGAAACTGTGCCGGCCGCCGCCGGCTGGACTTATTCCGTGCCGTGCGAGTTGGCCGCGGCGTTGCGCATGGCTTCTTCACGCGACTGGATGCCGTTGAAGAAGACGTTGAGCACGACTGCCACGATGGTGCCCAGCACGATGCCGCTGTGGGTGAACGGGTCAGTCCACTTGGGCAGGTACTGGAAGAAAGTCGGCGCCAGCGTCGGGATCATGCCGAAGCCGATCGAGATGGCGACGATGAACAGGTTGAAACGGTTGCGGTTGAAATCGCACGAGCCCAGGATGCGGATGCCGGTGGCGGCCACCATGCCGAACATCACGATGCCCGCGCCGCCGAGCACGAACTGCGGCACCGAGGCCACGATGTGCGCCATCTTCGGGAACAGGCCCAGGCCGATCAGGATGATGCCGCCGGCCACCGCCACATAGCGCGAGCGCACGCCGGTCACCGTCACCAGGCCCACGTTCTGCGAGAACGAGGTGTAAGGGAAGGTGTTGAACAGGCCGCCAATCACGGTGCCAAGGCCGTCCGCACGCAGGCCGCGGGTCAGGTCCTCGTTGGACAGGCGCTTGCCGGTGATGTCGGCCAGCGCGAGGAACATGCCGGTGGATTCCACCAGCGTGATCAGCATCACCACGCACATCGACAGGATGGCGGGAAGGTCGAAGGTCGGGATGCCGAAATGCAGCGGCGTGATCAGCGCGATCGCGCTGGCGTCGTTAAGGCCTTCGAAGGAGACCTTGCCCAGCGCCATCGCCACCAGGGTGCCGATCACGATGCCAAGCAGCACCGCGCAGTTGGAGATCAGGCCGCGGCCATACTTGCTCAGCAACAGGATCGCCACCAGCACCAGCGCCGCGATGCCCAGGTTGCCCAGGTCGCCATAGGCGAGGTTTGGCACATCCTTGACCACGCCGTCGATCACGGCACGGGTGGTGGGCTGGCCGCCGGCCGCCCAGTTGATGCCCACCCGCATCAGCGATACCCCGATCAGCGTGATCACCGTGCCGGTGACGACGGGTGGGAACAGCCCGAGCATGCGTCCCATCAGCGGCGCCACCAGGATGCCGAACACCCCCGCGGCAATCACCGCGCCGTAGATGCCCAGCAGGCCCACGTTGGGGTCGGAGCCGATGGCGATCATCGGCGCCACCGAGGCAAAGGTCACTCCCATCATGACCGGCATGCGGATGCCGAACTTCCAGAAGCCGAAAGCCTGGATCAGCGTGGCCAGGCCCGCCGCGAACAGGTCGGCATTGATCAGGAAGGCGAGCTGGTCCTTGGGCAGCTTGAGCGCGCCGCCGATGATCAGCGGCACCGCGACGGTACCGGCATACATCACCAGCACGTGCTGCAGGCCGAGCGCAAGCAGCCGGCCCGAAGGCAGCCGCTCGTTGGTTTGGTCCGTTGTGACCGTGGTGCTAGCGCTAGTCATGAATGTGTCTCCTCTCCTTTGGATTTGATGGGAACGCTGCCGGGCGGGGTGGCTCTCGGTATGTGACTCCGGCTGCGTCGCATCGTCGGGGACGCGTTTCTCATGAGCAGGAATCGGGCCTTGGCCGCAGGTTGGCAGCGGGAACAACTTGCTAGGTGGAGTGACCCAGCACGCTGCGAAGATCGAAATTGCCCGGTTCATCGGGCTGCACGCGGTCGGCGCAAGCGCCGAGATGGTGCGCCATGCGGCTCTGGGCCAGGGCGGCATCGCCCTGTTCCAGTGCGTCGAGGATCTCTTCGTGTTCGTCGAAGGAGCAGGCGTTATTGCCCGGCGCCTCGACGCTGGCGATCATCAGCGTGGTGCGCGACACCAGCCTGCGCATCATGGTGACCAGCAGCGCGTTGCCCGAAAGCTCGGCCAGCGCGGTATGGAACTCGGCGGACAAGCGGATCCACTTGGGCCGCTCATTGGTGAGGAAGGCCTGGCGCTCGGCTTCCACCATCTTGCGCAGCGGCGCGATCACGCGCTTGACGTCGCGCATGCCGGCGAGCTTCTCCAGCACCGCGCGCTCCAGCATCTGGCGCAGCTCGAACATGTCGTGCGCCTCGTCGGTGGAGGGGCTGGCGATGAAGGCGCCGCGGTTGGGCTCCAGGTCCACCATGCCGTCGGCGGCCAGGTGCGCCAGCACCTTGCGCACCGTGTGGCGCGCGGTGGCATAGATTTCGCACAGCGAGTGCTCGGTCAGCTTGGTGCGCGGGGGCAGCCGGTGCTCCATGATCGCGTCATAGATCTCGTGATACATGCGCTCCTCGACGGAACCCTTGCGGGCGGGCTTGATTTCGGTCGGGGCGGCGGTGTCATCGGCACCGGCGATCAGCTTGAGACTCTTGGACATCTTGGCACCAGCGTATCGGTGAGGAGGGGAGCAGCGCGCCATGTAAGCGGGGTGAAGCAGAGTGGCGCGCCCCAAAAATTGTTGACAATTATTTGGTTAGCACGGCAATATTGTCAACAAAACCGAGCTAGGTTTTCGACAAGTCAGGGTAATTCCTGAGTTGCCATCCGGAGTGGTGCGAAGCATTGTCGCCATGCACCAGTCCAGCGCCGGGATGCGTTAGAAATACGTACCGAGCGGGCGCCATTCCCACAAATGGTGCTAGTGAAGGCAGCGGCGCCTCTCACAACCCAAAGCCCTAAGGAATAACAGGATGGGACGCTTGACCACACATGTACTCGACACCGCAGCCGGCACGCCCGGCGCCGGTATGTCGATTACCCTGCATAAAATTGTCGACAATCGTAAGGAGACGCTGAAGACAGTCGTCACCAACCACGATGGCCGTTGCGACCAGCCCCTGCTGGATGGCGACACCATGGCGGTCGGGGTGTACGAACTCGAATTCGGCGCCGGCGATTATTTCCGCACCCAGGGCACCAAGCTGCCCGAGCCAGCTTTCCTCGACGTGGTGACGCTGCGCTTCGGCATTGCCGACACCAGCGCGCATTACCACGTGCCGCTGCTGGTCTCCCCCTGGTCGTACTCGACCTACCGCGGCAGCTAAGCGCGGCAACGGGCAATCAAGGAGACAAGACATGGAAGGCTATATCCTCGACTGGGCCAATCTGCTGCTGCGCTGGGTGCACGTCATCACGGCGATCGCGTGGATCGGTTCCTCGTTCTATTTCGTCTGGCTGGACAACAGCCTGACCCGTCCCGACGACCCCGACCTGCAGGAGAAGGGCGTGGGCGGCGAACTGTGGGCGGTGCACGGCGGCGGTTTCTACAACCCGCAGAAATACCTGAGCGCGCCCAAGACGCTGCCGGAGAACCTGCACTGGTTCTACTGGGAGTCCTATTCCACCTGGATGACCGGCTTCGGCCTGCTGGTGGTGCTGTACCTGTTCAACGCCAGCACGTTCCTGATCGACAAGAACGTGATGGACATGTCGCCGGGCGCGGCGATCGGGTTTGCGTTGTCGTATCTTGGCGTGGGCTGGGTGGTGTACGACTGCATCTGCCGCGTGTTCGGCAAGAGCGACCGCACCGTCGGCATCCTGGTGGCGATCTACGTGGCGCTGGCCGCGTTCGTGGCGTGCCACGTGTTCTCGGGCCGCGCGGCATTCCTGCTGACCGGCGCGATGATCGCGACCATCATGAGCGCCAACGTGCTGGTGTGGATCATCCCGGGGCAGCGCAAGGTGGTTGCCGCGCTGCGCGCGGGCGATCCGGTGGATCCGGTGCATGGCAAGAACGCCAAGCAACGCAGCGTGCATAACACGTACTTCACGCTGCCGGTGCTGTTCGCCATGCTGTCGAACCACTACAGCATGACCTACAGCTACAAGTACAACTGGGCCGTGCTGGTGCTGATCATGCTGGCTGGTGTGCTGATTCGCCAGTTCTTCATCCTCAAGCACAAGGGCAAGATCAACGTCGCGTGGCCCGCTGCCGGCGTGGCCGTGCTGGCGGTGGTCGCGGTGATGATCGCGCCGGTGCCGCGTGAGGTGGTCGCCAGCAAGGACGGTGCAGCGCCCGCGCAGGTGAGCTTCACCAAGGTGCAGGAAGTCATCAACTCGCGCTGCATCCAGTGCCATGCCGCGGCGCCAAAGATGATGCCGAGCGCCGCCAAGGGCATCAAGCTCGATACCGCCGACGAGATCAAGGCGCATGCGCAGATGATCTACCAGCAGGCGGTGCAGCAAAAGGCCATGCCGCTTGGCAACGTCACGCAGATCACGGATGACGAGCGCGCGCTGCTGGGCCAGTGGTTCGAGGCAGGCGCCAAGACCACCAACTGATTCGATAGAGATCAACGGGCCTGGCCGAGAGGCGGGCCATTTACCGAGCATCGGTGATCGGCGGTCCGGTGGCTATGTTGTTGATGGCCGGAGGTCCGGACCGACGAGGGTTTGAGCGGGGCGAAAGCCCCGTTTTTTTTTGTAAATTGGGGGGCGTTGCTTATTTCGTTGGCGGTGGCATTTTGGACTCAAGGTGCCATACGACATCGCCCTGCGGGGTTGGTCGCTGTTTCATTTGGCGGCGATGGTTTTTGCACCCAAGAGCCATACGACATCCCCCTGCGGGGGCTGCCGGTCACTTATATGAACGCGCCCCGCCCTCCCATGGAGCGCGAGACGTCGAAGAAGTCTTGCGGGGTGGGGCAAAACTGCCCTGGCGGTAAGGGGCCCCTCCAGGACCGAACGGCATCGC